>DASQIW010000040.1:0-17791 GCA_035631375.1 Streptosporangiaceae bacterium | reverse complement strand
GTGCTCAGCCAGTCGCGGTCGTCCAGCCAAGGGCGGGGACGCTGCGAGTCTTCGGCGGTCCTGACGCCTTGCTGCCGCTCGCCGACCAGGGCGTGCTCGCGGGCCGGCCCGTGCTGCTCGATGGCGACGCGCCGCAGGTGCACGCGAGTGCCGCCGTGGTGACGGACTCGCTCCGCCGACGCATCCGCAACTTCGGCGAGATTCGCGATGACTATTCGCCGACCCTCACGGCCGGGCAGTCGCCGAAGACGTTCGAGGCGGTCGCTGACTTTACCGAACCTGGCTGGCTGCCGTACGAGGCGGTGGCTAGCTATACCGGGATCGCGAGCGTGTGGGCCTCCACGTCCGATGCGGATATCAGCGCACTGACGTACCAGAGCGGAACGGGCTTGCTTCCGTTCGCGGCCGTTGACGGCAACCTCGGAACCTTCTGGGAATCCGGCAGCAAGATCAGTCCGATCCGACAGTGGATCACGATCAAGTTCGATTCAGCGATCAATCCCGGCCAGGTCCGGGTGGCGTTCGCCGACGACCCGGCGATCGGGCCCCCGGTTCGCACCGTGGAGATAGTGACCAAGGCAGGTCGGCTCACCCAGAACGTTCGCGCCACCAGCCAGTTCCAGGTGCTGCACGTGCCGCGCGGCCCGACCATGTGGCTGCGGGTCCGAGTGACCGGCGTCCGCGGGAAGTGGACAGCCGGGCGTAGTCAGGTGGGGATCAGGGAGATCTCGGTCCCTGGCGTGCACGCGAGCCGCACGATCGTGGCGCCGGATGTGCGGCTGCCCGGCGGCAGCGACCCCGCGGCGGTCGTGCTCGCCAAGGCGGAGCCGCAGCCGGCCGGGTGCATGCTGACGCCTGCTCGCTGGGTGTGCTCGCCGAGCCTGGTAACGCCGACCGAAGAGCAGATCGGGTTCAACGAGTCCGCCACGGTGGCTCGGCCGAGCCCGGCGAGCCTGTCCGGGTCGGCGGTGCTGACCAGTCCGGTCGTGATCGAGCAGCACGCGTTCGACAGCCCGCAGGTCAGCGTCACGGCGTCGTCCACGTACACGCCCGATCCGCAGGACCAGCCGTACGCGGCCTTCGACGCCAGCCAGCAGACGGCCTGGATCTCCGGCGCCACCGACACCAGGCCCCGGCTCACGATCCGCTGGCGCGAACCCAGGCTGGTCAGCTCCATCACCGTGCTGCGGCCTCCCGGAGCGGCTGACCTGGTGCCCATGCAGATCACGGGATCTGCAGGCCAGGTGCGCAGTGTGATCCTCGGCGGCCTTGGCAGCAAGGGACGTGAGGTCGTCAGGATCGCGCCCCTGCAGACGAGCGGTCTGACGCTGACCTTCAAGGCGTCATACGGCGACGGGCCGGTGCAGATCAGCGACATCGAGATCCCTGGCGTGCCGCAGCTCGTTGCCCGGCCGGCGGCGCCGCTGCGGCTCGGCTGCGGCAGCGGGCCCGCCATCCAGGTCAACGGCAGGCCCGTGGCCACCAGGGCGTCCGGTACCGTCGCGGACATCCTGGACAGCCGGCCGCTGACCTTCGCCGCGTGCTCGGAGGTGTCGATGGCGGCCGGCCGCAACACCGTCGTCGAGCCGGCCGCCGACGCCTTCAGCGTGCAGGGCGTGACGCTTGCCAGACCCGGCGCGCTCGCCGTCAGCGGCCGAGCGACGGCCGCCACCGCCGCCGACGCCACCACCACCGCTACCGCCGGCACCACCACCGCTACCGCCGCCGCAACCACCACCGCGGCGCGGGTGGTGACCTGGACGCCGTCCCGCCGGGTTCTCCAGGTCGCAGCCAGCCAGCCGTCGTACCTGGTCGTCGATGAAAACTTCAATGCCGGCTGGCAGGCGACATTGCACGGAAGGTCACTGCAGCCGGTGCGGTTGGATGGATGGAAGCAAGGCTGGCTGCTTCCGGCCGGATCACGTGGGCTCGTCGCGCTGACCTACCCGCCCGATGCGCAGTACCGGGTGGCGCTGTTCGCGGGGCTGGCGGCCCTGGGCCTGATCCTCCTCCTCGCTTCGGTGCCGTTCCGCCGGCGCCTGGTAGCCGTTCGGGTATCGGACGAGCCTCAGGCCGCGGCGCGCGCCATACGCGGCGGGAAACTGTGGCTGATTGTGCTGGCGGCCGGACTGCTGGGGCTCTGGACGGGTGGCTACGTTGGCGCTGTCCTGCTGCCGGCGATGACCTACGGGTTCATCTGGTCGATCTCGCGGCGCTCACGGTCCCGGCTCGCCGGGGTGCTGGCCGAGCCGTGGCTGATCGCCGCGCTGCTCGTGGTCGCGGCCGTCTCCGGCGCGGCCTGTGACGAGCTGTTCGCGCACGGCGCCTGGGGCGCGCCTCTGGTCGCGCTGGGCGGCGTGATCCCTGAGCTGGCGTGCCTGGCCATCGTCGGGCGAATTATCGCGGCGTTGCTGGCGCCTGATGCATGAATGGCAGTTATGGCCATGTGTCCTGATTGCCGCTAACATGCACTTCCAACCGACAATGACGGCGACGGAGGCGCGATGCGCAGGGTGACGGGGCTCATCGCGGCTGCCCTCGGAACTTTCCTGATCGTTCTGGCCGTCATGACGCGCTTCTACATCGCCGGGCAGGTGGTGAAGTTCCCGCTCAACGAGAACAACGTCACGACGCTGACCGGCCAGAACGTGACCTACTTCAACACCGGCCTGCTGCAGTCCGAGCGCGGGGTCAGCATGACGGAGACGACCACCACCCAGGGCGACGTCGCGGCCGGCAGTGCCCACACCGCGGTGTGGAACAACTTCACCTACCTGTACGACAACACCAACCAGCAGACGTTTAACTACTCGCTGCGGCGGCTCGCGTTCGACCGGCGGTCGGGCGAGCTCGTCAACTGCTGCGGGACCGCCATTGACGGCAAGAAGAGGAACCTGTCTGGCCTCGGCTACGTGTGGCCTCTGAACGCCAAGAAGCAGACCTACGAGGTCTTCGACAGCACCCTGATGAAGCCGGAACCGGCCAGCTTTACCGGCACGGCCACGATTGACGGTCTCCGCACGTACAAGTACGTCGAGACCGTCACCCCCACCCAGTTCACCAGCCAGACGCTGCCAGGCTCGCTCGTCGGGACCGCAGAGCAGACCGTGCAGCTCGGCGAGTTCTACACCGCCACGATCACGGACTGGGTCGACCCGATCACCGGCGCGCCCGTCCAGGTCACGATGTCCGAGCACCTGTACCTGGCTGGCAGTTCCGGCAGCCAGGTGCTCGACCTGCTGGACGGCACCTTCACCACTACTCCCGGCTCAGTGGCAGCCGCCGTCTCGACGGCCAAGCACTACGACACCGAGATCACCAGGATCAGCCTCGTCATCCCGGCGAGCGGCGCGGCAGCCGGGGTCATCCTTCTCCTCATGGGCATGATTATCGGCCGCCAGCGCCGGCGATATCGCTACGCAAATGAGGCAGCGCCGAACCTGGCGGGCGCGCCAGGCTAGATTTCCTCGGGTCTGCCCGCCCGGCTGAGGACCGCTACGGTTGCGCTCGCCTGCTGCCCCGTGTCGGGGCTGGCAAGGGCGATGGGAGCTCGGCGGCGTCGGCCGGCGATACTGCCCAGGGCTCCCAGCGCCAGGTCGGAGAGCGTCGCGATGCCACGCGTGGTCAGCGCGACCGCGATGGCCACGCCGTGCGGCAGCACGGGGGCGAGTGCCAGGGCCAGGATGACCTCCCGGGCGCCGATGCCGCTCGGGACCACGACCAGCAGCATTCCGGCCGAGAACGCGAGCGCGTAGCCGCCGATCGCGACCAGGATGGACGCTGTTCGCCAGCCGCTCATGCTGGCAACCAGAAGCCAGACCTGCGCGCCGAGCAGAACCCAGCCGGCCAGGTTCCAGCCGAGCGCGTTCCTCAGCCCGCGCCAGCTCGGCCAGCCCCCGAGCGGCTGGCTCCGCGACACGGCCAGCGCCCGGTCCAGCAACCGGCCGAGCACCGGCGGGCACAAGCCGATACCGACCAGCGGCACGGCGGCGAGCACCCACCAGTAGTGGCGGGCGAGGCCCGGTGACACGAACGGGAGCGTCACGAGCGCGACAGCGAGCCCGCTACCCAGGGTGACGATGAGGGACACCAGCACGGCGGCGAGGCTGCGCGCTCGCGGGATCCGGTAGTCGTGGCTGAGTTCGACCTGAGCTGCCACGGCCCAGACGCCACCGGGAACGTACTTGCCCAGCTGGGCGACGAAGCTGATCCGGCCCGCGGTCCTGACCGGCAGCGGGGACCCGAGATCGGCCAGGATCGTCCGCCAGGCCAGCATCTGGCAGCTCGTGCCCGTCATCGCGGCCACCAGCGACAGCGCCACGGCATACCAGCGGAGCCGGCCCAGTGCGGGCACGACCTGCGGCCACTCTGTGTACAGTCCGTAGCCGCAGCAGGTAAGGACGACCATCAGCAGGCCAAAACGCAGCCTCGGGTCGCCCGCCAAGCGGGCCAGCCGTGGCAGCATTCCGGACACGCTACCCGTCCCAGGATCGGAAGTGATCTACTGCAAGCAGACGACCAGCGTAACGAGGCCGGTTTGGCCGGCAGGGCCGGGAGGTGGCAGTGGTTGCAATGGGGTTCTGGCGCCGGGCTCAGGAGGACCCGTCCTGGATCGCGGTCGTTGATCCCGATGGCACCGAGCACACCGCTGGCGACCTGCTCAGCAGGGCCAACCAGCTCACCCACGCCTTGCGGGCGCGCGGCCTGCAGCCCGGAGATGGGATCGCGTCGCTGCTACCGAACGGTGCCGCCCCAGTCGAGCTGTACCTCGCAGCCCTGCAGGCGGGCTGGTATCTGACGCCGATCAACTGGCATTTCACCGCACCGGAGGCTGCCTACATCGCGGCCGACTGCGGCGCGAAGGCGTTCTTCGCAGCCGAGCAGTTCGCCCAGCTCGGCGTCGATACCGCAGATCAGGCGGGCATCCCTGCCGATGCTCGGTTCAGCTTCGGCGCTGTGCCGGGCTTCACCAGCGTCACCGACCTGCGGACCGGGCATCCCGCTGAGCTGCCGACGGACCGTACCGCCGGCACCACCATGCACTACACCTCCGGTACGACCGGGCGCCCGAAGGGCGTGCGCCGAGGACTGACCGGACTCGACCCGGACGACGCTGCCGCGCTGCTGGGCGGCGGACTGCTGGGCATCTTCGGAGTTGTCGAAGGCCAGCCCAACGCGCACCTGGTCAGCTCGCCGAACTACCACACGGCAGTGACGACATTCGGCGGCGCAGCTCTGCACTTGGGTCACACGCTGGTCTGCATGGATGGTTTCGACGCCGAGACCGCGCTAGCACTGACCGAGCGGTACCGGTGCACTGGCTCGCACATGGTGCCGACGCACTTCAAGCGCATGCTTTCCCTGCCCGACGCCACAAAGGCTCAATACGACTTGTCGTCGATGCGCTGGCTGATCCACGCCGCCGCGCCCTGCCCGGTCGGCATCAAGCAGGAGATGCTCGACTGGTGGGGTCCGTGCGTGTGGGAGTACTACGCGGCGACCGAGGGCGGCGGCACGATCGCATCGCCGCAGGACTGGCTGTCACATCCGGGCACCGTTGGCAGGCCCTGGCCCACCAGCGAGCTTCTGATCGCCGACGAGGAAGGTAACGCGCAGCCCACCGGCACGCCGGGCACGATCTATATGAAGATGGGCGTCCTCGAGTTCGAGTACTACGGCGACAAGGCCAAGACCGACGCGAACCGACTGCGCGGCTACTTCACCGTCGGTGACATCGGCTACCTGACGGAGGACGGCTTCCTCTTTCTATGCGACCGCAAGTCCGACATGATCATCTCGGGCGGAGCCAACATTTACCCGGCCGAGATCGAGGCCGAGATCATCATGAACCCCAAGGTCGCCGACGTCGCTGTGTTCGGCATCCCGGACGAGGACTGGGGCGAGCAGATCAAGGCCGTCGTGCAGCCGGCTGCCGGCGTCGAGGCAGGAGACGCGCTGGCGGCGGACATCCTGGCCGGGCTGGCCGGCCGGCTCGCGAAGATGAAGTGGCCGAAGTCCATCGACTTCGTCAGCGAACTGCCGCGCGACCCGAGCGGGAAGCTGCTCAAGCGGCGCCTGCGGGATCCGTACTGGGCCGGTCAGGCCACGAACATCTAATCGGGTAACGCCCCCGGCGTCCGGGCCGGCGTTGTCGGTGTCGGCTGCGCCCGGCTGGGCTGCGGCCTGCAGCAAAGCGTCAATCAGGCGCGTGCTCGCCTTGGAGCCCGGTGGCTGGCCGTAGGTCATCGCGAACACGTGCCGACGCGCCCCCGCGAGCGGCGCGGTGACCACGCCGGGGTGCCGGGCGGCCCGCAAGCACAGCCCCGGCAGCGTCGTGACGCCAAGTCCAGCCGCCACCAGTGCCTGAACCGCAAGGTAGTCGTCGGTGGTGAAGGAGATCCGCGGCGTGAATCCAGCCGACTCGCACTGCCGGACCAGGTGGGCGCGGCAGCGCTCGCAACCGGCGATCCACCGGCTGCCGGCGTACGCCGCGAGACTTGCGATCGGCACAGTGTCGCCGGGAGCGGTGGCGCCAGGAAGGGTGCGGCCAGGAACGGTGCCGCCAGGAAGGGTGCGGCTAGGAACGGTGGCGCCAGGAAGGGTGCGGCCAGGAACGGTGGCGCCAGGAATGGTGGCGCCGAGAACGGTGCTGCCAGGCGACGGGCCGGCTGTGCTGCCAGCCGGCGCCGGGGTGACCAGGTGTACCGGCTCGTCCAGCAGCAGCACGCCGCTGGTGCCCTCGTCGGCGGGCTGCGGCGGCGCGTCGCCGGCGTCTTCCTGGTAGTGCTGGAACACGACCGCGACGTCCACGTACCCCGCTCGCAGCATGCGCAGGGCCTCTGGCGGCTCGGCCTCCGTCAGCATGAACTCCAGGCCGCGCGTCTCGGAAGCGAGCCTGGCCGCGGCCGCCGGGACCAGCGTGCCAAGCGCGGAGGGGAACGCGGCAAGTCGCACCCGTCCGCTCCGCAGCCCGACGTGGGCAGCCAGCTCAGCCTCGGCCGAATCCAGCCTGCCGATGATTTCCTCGGCTCGCTCGGCCAGCAACTGGCCCGCTTCCGTGAGCCGGATGCCGCGCCCGACGCGCTCCAGGAGCTGGGTACCGGTTTCCGCCTCAAGCCTGGCGATGTGATGGCTGACGGACGGCTGGGCGTAGTTGAGAGCGCGGGCTGCGGCGGTAACCGAGCCATGACGCGCAACCGCGACCAGAACCCGGAGTCTGGTCACATCCAGCATTGCTCAACTATAGACAGGCTTGATCTGTCTGACCCGTCCGCTAGATGGGGTATCGGTTCGGCTGAACGGTGTAGCTGCGGCCGACCGGGGTTGTCCAGCGCAATGTGCCTGGTTGGGGCTGATTCAGCTGCCAGCCTGGCAGCTGCTTGATCTTGTGGTGGGTGCGGCAGCGGGCGCTGAGATTGCAGGCGCAGGTGGGGCCGCCCTGCTGCCACGGGATGGTGTGGTCAAGGTCGGCTCGCCAGGCTGGCTGGCCGCACGGAGGGAACGTGCAGCTGGCGTCCCGAGCGATTACGAACTCGCGCAGCCGAGGTGTCGGCCGGTAAGCCGGGGTGGCGTAGTGGTGACCGCATTCGCCGTCAGCGGTCCCGCCTGCCTGGCCTCGGACGCCTGGCCGGACTCGGACGCCTGCCCGTTCGCGGACAGCTGCCCGGTTGGCGGCGCGCAGTAGCGCCTCCGCGAGCCGGCCGCTGTCGGGTCTAGCCGGGTCGCTCAGGGTGCTGTGCGGAATGGTCACCGTGACGCGACCGACGACGGGCGCAGTCGTAGTCGGTCCGGCACGGGCCCGGCCGGGTGGTGAGCAGGTATTGCGTCGCAGTCGTTCGACGGCCTGAGCGTGGCCGTCCTCGTCGGTGAGAATGATGCGCCATTCGGTCGCCGGATGTCGTATGGCCAGATCGAGCAGCTGGCCGGTCTGGGCTGGAGTCACCGGGCCGACTCGGCCAAGCAGAGTCGGCTCGCCATACGGCCGGGCGGTGAGCGCGGACCACGGCAGCAGTACGTCGAGCAGGCCGGGCGTCGGGCGGCCCGTTGCCCGGCGCGTCGGCGCGCCGTCGGCGGAAGTGGGCAACGCGGCAGAGCCGGGCAACCCGGCAGGCAGCGGTGGCCAGCTGACCGGCGCGTCCAGGTCGAGCGGCTCGTCGGGCGGCGGGTCAGCGGGCGGCGCGTCTGGCCGTGGCTCGTCGGGCGACGGGTCAGCGGGCGGTGCGGCGGGCCGCGGTTCAGCGGGCGGGAGCCGGTCGCCACGATCGGGTGGGTTGCCGGGCCGTGGGTCACCGGTCGGGTCGTCGGGCCGTGGGCCATCGGTCGGGGGCGAAGTGGATGGCAGCGTGCCAAGCAGCAGGCCGAGCATGACGTACGCGCGCAGGTAGTCGAGGCCGCCGGAACTGCCGGCTGTCTTCATAGCACGGGCGATCGCGGTGATACGGGCCATCGCGGCGGCAGCCGTCACGGCGGGTAGCGCAGAGCCGGCCAGCATGGCCGTGCCGTCGGCGTCTGGGTAGAGGACGACCTTGGCGTGCCGTTCGGCGTGCTGCCGGCGATTATCGGCGCCGTCGGGATCGGCGGCTATCACGGCCCTGCGCACTGCGGCGCGCAGCTGGGCGGTGGTCTGCCGGTGGGCCCCGGCCAGCACGCGCTCCTCAACGGCGCGGGCGGTCTCGTCGGGCAGGGGGGCAGTGGCCTCGGCGATAATCCGCGCCCCAGCCAAGTCGATCTGTCCGTCGGTCAGCGCGGCCGCGGTGACCGGCAGCTGCCAGCGCAAGCGGGTGGCTAGAGCGGTCCAGTCCATGGCCGTGGGCTGCGACATAGTCAGCGCCAGCGCGACCTCGGCGCCCGCCTCGGGCAACACCTGGCGGGGCCTGCCCGCATCGTCGGCGCGCTCGCGGCGGATCGCCGTGCGGGAGGCGATCTCGGCAACCGTGGACAGCTCCTGTGCCTGGGCCCAGGCGGCCAGCCGCCGGTACCCGAGGGCCACGTCAGGCAGTTCGTCGTCGGAGCAATCGCCGATACCTGTCGACGCCAGCCACGCGGCGAGTCCAGCTCCGGTCGGCAGCAGCGCCGCCACGCGACCCGGAACCTCGACCGGTGGCTCCGGACTCGCGGCCAGCGCTTCCTGCTCCGCCGCGAACACGGCTTCCTGATCATCGGCCGTACCGCAGTCGATGCCCAGTCGGGTCATCAGCCCAGCCAGGTCAAAATCGACCACCAAGCACGTAGGGCTGCTCCCGGGAGGCACGACAGGGGGCGAGGCAGGGTCGTCGGGCATCGCTTCACCTCCGCCGCCATTGTCGAACTCTTTCGACAATGCTATCGATTGGCTCTGACATTCTTCACAGGAAGGCGATCACCTGATCGGTCGGACGCCACTCGGGAAGCGCTGGTCGCCAAATCACCGCATTCCGGTCGCATTTACGGGCATGCTGAGAGCGTGAGGTCACAGAGGCTCGTTTGGCGCCCGCCGCCCGGCTGGCCGGAAGCGCCCCCTGGCTGGCAGCCGCCGCCAGGCTGGAGCCCACCGCCCGACTGGCCCGTGGCGCCGTCCGACTGGCAGTTTTGGGTCCCGGTGTTGCCCCAGCAGCCCCGCCCGGCCGCTCCCGTTCAGTACAGCGAGCCCAGCAAGCGCGACCTGAAGCTCGAGACCTGGCTGGTCATGGTGGCGACGCTGACTCCGTGGCTGATTAGCGCGGTGGTCGTGCTGGGCAGTCACCTGGCCACCGGCAGGAGCCTGAATCCGCTGCCCACCTTTGACCGTCACCAGCCGGCGGTCAACATCGTCCTTGGCCTCATCAGCTATGTCCCGACCGCGGTCATGGTGCCGCTGACCTTGCTGCTGCTCGCCAGGACCGGGCAGCGGCCGAGAGACCTCGGCCTCACCAGAGCCAGTTGGTCGGACATCGGCACGGCGGTAGGGCTCGCCGTGGCAGCGCTGGCCGCGGAGTTCGCGCTTGCGATCATTCTGTCGCCGATCGCGCACTCCAAGCTCGCCAACAGCACGGGACCGCTGCACGTCCCGACCTACTACATCGTGTTCGGACTCAGCCAGTCACTGCTGACCTCGATCGCCGAGGAGACGGCCCTGAACGGCTACCTGATCACCCGGCTCGACCAGCTTGGCTGGTCGCCCGCCTCGGCGTTCTGGCTGAGCCTCGCGCTGCGCACCAGCTATCACGCTTACTACGGCATCGGCCTGATCTTCACGCTGCCGTTCGGCTACTTCGTCACCCGGTCGTTCCAGAAGCACCGCAAGCTCAGCAGGCCGATTCTCGCGCACTTCCTGTATGACTCGACAGTGTTCCTTGTCGCGATCCTCGCGGGCTAAAGCGCG
The DNA here is from genome assembly GCA_035631375.1 of Streptosporangiaceae bacterium. GTDB lineage: Bacteria > Actinomycetota > Actinomycetes > Streptosporangiales > Streptosporangiaceae > JAJYUU01. The sequence continues at coordinate 7,452 of DASQIW010000040.1, read as the reverse complement.
ATCCTCCGCGGGCTAAGGCCCGACTCTTGCGGGCTAACGCCCGTCGAGCAGCGGCGCCGCCGGGTTGGGCCGCGCCGGGCCGGGGGAACCCGTCTGCCGTCGGCGCCGCCAGGCGATGCCCGAGAGCGCTTCCAAGACGACGCGGTTGGCCAGGAACGCGGTGACCTCGGCGTGATCGAACGGCGGCGCCACCTCGACCAGGTCGATCCCGGCGAGCGGCAGCTCCATGGCAATCCGGCGGACGGCGTCGAGAAGCTGCCGGGCCGTGAGGCCGCCCGGCTCGGGCGTGCCCGTGCCCGGCGCCATGCCCGGATCCACCACGTCAATGTCGACCGACAGAAACACGCCGTCACACTCGTCGGTGGCGATCGCGAATGCCTCGGTCAAGCAGTCATCCAGGCCTCGCGCCACCACCTCGGTCATCTCGAAACTGCGCATCCGCTGCAGCGCCATCCAGTCCAGCGTCTCTGGTTCCGGCCAGTATCCGCGCAGCCCTACCTGCAGGAACCTGTCGCCGCGCACAGCGCCCGATTCGATCAGGCGGCGCATCGGCGTGCCGTGCCCGAGCAGAGCACCGAACTGGGTGTTCCCGGTGTCGGCGTGCGCGTCGAAGTGGATCACAGACACCCGGCCCCAGCCCACGTGCCTGGCGACGCCGGTGGCATCGGGCAGCGCGATGGTGTGATCGCCGCCGAGGATGACCGGGATGGCGCCGGAGTGGCACGCCAGGTACACCGCATCCTCGAGCCGGCGGAGCGAGGACTCCGCATCGCCGGACGGCATTTCCACGTCGCCGGCATCGGTGACGGTCAGCTCGGCCAGCGGATCGACGCCGAGCGCCAGGTGCGGACGCGAGCCGTCGTGCGGGAGGTAGTCGGTGAACCGGATAGCCTGCGGGCCGAACCGCGCACCCGGTCGGTGGGAGGTGCCGCCGTCGAACGGCGCGCCGATGATCACGATGTCGCTGCCGCGCAAGGTTTCCGGCTCGCCTAGGTCAGCACGCGGCACCCCGAGGAACGTGGCGTCCGGGCCGTACATATTGCCGAGTCGGCTCATAATCCCTTCCCTACCTCGGCCTCGCGTTTACCGGCCAGACGGGAAGCGGTAGCGAGACTGACATATCGCCATGAGAGCCTAGAGGAGAACGAGCATCGGGCAGAGGCGGACGCTTGACGCAGACAGTCGGATCGCTAGGTGGTGCCTACCTCGATGATCCGCGCCGGCGGATCGCGCTGCCCGGAGTGCTGAACCTCCGGGACGTCGGGGGCTACCCGGTCGACGGCGGTGGCTCGGTCCGCTGGCGGACTCTGTTCCGGTCGGATGCCCTGCACCGGCTTGACGCTTCGGGCGTGGCCACGCTCACAGGCCTGGGCATCAAGACCGTCGTTGATCTGCGTACCCAGGCCGAGGCGGACATCGCGCCGAGCCCGGTACGTGGCCGGGTGATCCACCTGCCGCTGCTGCCGGACCTGCAAGCGCTGCCCGTGCCGACGTCGCCGGAGCCGCCGGGCAGCGGGCTGGACCTGAGCACCATCTACCGGTATTTCGTCGACGTCTGCGGCGCCAACATCGCGGCCGCGGTCGCAGAGCTCACCAGTGGCGACGCGTTCCCCGCACTCGTGCACTGCACCGCCGGCAAAGACCGGACCGGCGTGGTCATCGCGCTCATCCTGGCCGTGCTGGGTGTTCCGGACGAGATCATCGCTGCCGACTACGCGCTGAGCGCCAGATACCTCAATCCGGAACAGACCCCAGTGATCGGCCAGCTTCAGGCCAGTACCGGTCTCGGCGAGGAGCTGACCGGCGCGCTGCTCGCCAGCCCGCCTGAGCTGATCCTCGGTGTGCTCGACCGGGTGCGGGCTGCGGCCGGGTCAGAGGAGGGTTATCTGCGCGCGCACGGGCTGACCGCTGAGGCCCTGACGAGCCTGCGGTCCGCGCTGATCGTCTAACGTCGGGGGATGACCCTCGACGCGCTGGACCGGCAGATCATCGCCGCTCTGCTCGGCGACGCGAGGGCAACCTATGCCGAGGTCGGCGCGCAGGTGGGGCTGTCCGCGCCGGCAGTCAAGCGCCGGGTGGACAGGCTGCGTGCCTCGGGCGCCATCACGGGATTCTCTGCTCAGGTCGATCCCGCGGCGCTGGGCTGGACCACCGAGGCCTATGTCGAGCTGTTCTGCCGGGGACGCACGTCACCACGCGACATCGCCGCCGCGGTGGCCAAGCACCCAGAGGTTGTCGATGCCTGCACGGTGACCGGCGAGGCGGACGCGCTGCTGCAGATCAGAGCCGCTGACGTCCGCCACTTCGAGCAGGTCGTCGAGCGGATCGGGGCCGAGCCATTTGTCGTCCGGACACGCAGCGTGATCGTACTGTCGCGCCTCGTTCACCGTCCGGACGCGCCGACGGTACCGCCAGACCGAACGTCGCCGGGACCCGAGTAGTTGGGCCCCAGAATTACTCGTCTCGGACGTTTCACCCCCGGGGTTCGACTACAGTCATGGCCCATGACCGAGCCTTTTAGCGAGCCCCCGCCTCGCGACCGGCGCATGACCACCGGCGAGTTCCGCGCCACGCCAGACGTCTCCGCGAGCACGGCACAGTTCCAGGCGTTCGCGGCCGACAAGGGCGAGCAGACCGGCCAATGGGCAGCGACCGCGCATTCACGGAACCCGACGCGACTCGCGCTGCTGATCCTGGCCGTGGTTGCTGTGGTAGTGATCATCGCAGTCCTTGCCGTAACCCTTTAATTCTGGGGGAACGGGCTCGGCACGGCCAGCCGCCGCTTCCTAGCAGGCGGCATGCTTGGATTAGCTGGTGCCTGACAGCGCGGCGGAGCGGCCGCCGGTAGCGGCCGCCGAGGAACGGCACAAGCTCACCGCTATCGAGGGCTTGGCGGCGCTGTCCCTGGACGCGCTGTCGTCGGTGGCCTATGGCCCGCAGGCCATCATCATCGTGCTCGCGACAGCCGGGCTCGCTGCGATCGAGCGCTACACGCTGCCGGTCACGCTCGCGATCGTGCTGCTACTCGCCGTGCTGGTGATCTCCTACCGTCAGGTGATCGAGGCGTTCCCCACCGGCGGGGGCGCTTACGCGGTAGCGAAGGCTCACCTCGGTGTTCAGCCCAGCCTGGTGGCCGCCGCCTCGCTGGTCGTCGACTATGTCCTCAACGCGGCTGTCGGCGTGTCGGCGGGAGTCGAGGCCCTCACCTCGGCGTTCCACGGCCTCTATCCGGAGCGGGTGTGGCTGTGCCTGGTCGTCCTCGCCTTCATCACGGGGGCGAATCTGTGGGGTGTGGCCGAGTCCGCACGGCTGTTCATCGCTCCGACGGTGTTGTTCATCGCCGGCATCTTCACGGTCATCATCGCCGGCCTCATCAGGACGCACCCGCTTCCTTTTCCGCAGGGCTCGGTTTCCTCGACTCCTGCCACGGTGGGCATCCTGTTGTTGCTGCGGGCGTTCGCGTCGGGATGCTCGGCGCTGACCGGGGTGGAGGCGATCGCTAACGCGGTCCCGGAGTTCAAGGTGCCGCGATTCCGTCGGGCCCAGCACACCGAGATGGGACTGGGCGTCATCCTCGGCTTGATGCTGATCGGCATCGCCGTAGTGGCGCAGAAGTACGACGCTAAGCCGTCGCGGACGGTCACGTCGCTCGCCCAGCTCACCCAGGGCGCCATCGGTCACAACGCGCTGTTCTTCGCCATCCAGCTGATTACCACAGTGCTGCTGGCGCTGGCCGCGAATACCTCGTTCGGCGGCCTGCCCGTGCTGGCGTCGCTGCTCGCGACGGACAACTTCCTGCCGCACCTGTTCTTCCTCAAGGCCGCGCGCCAGGTGCACCGCTACGGCGTCATCGTGCTCGCCGTCGCGGCTGCATTGCTGCTGATCGTCTCCCGCGGCGACACCCAAGCACTGGTTCCGTTGTTCGCCATCGGTGTGTTCGTCGGCTTCACCCTGTCTCAGATTGGCATGGTCAGGCACTGGCACAAGCAGGGCGGTTCAGGCTGGCTGGGCCGCGCGATCGTCAACGGTGTCGGCGCGGTGTTCACTACGGCCGCCCTGGTGATCGAGTTGGTCAGCAAGTTCACGGAGGGTGCCTGGCTGGTCGTCATCGTCGTCCCGGCGCTCGTGGCGATGTTCAGCCGCATCCACACGATCTATGCCCGGCTGGGATCCGCGCTCCAGATCGGCCAGATACCGGCGGCGCCCCAGCGGCGCACCGCGCTCGTCGTCGTCCCTGTCGGCACCATGTCACGGCTGGTGCGGGAGGCAATCTCCGCCGCGCTATCGCTCGGCGACGAGGTCATCGCCGTCAACGTCTGTTACGACGACGACCCAGACGACGAGGGGCTCAGCGCGCGGCTGCACGAGGATTGGGACCGGTGGCACCCCGATGTTCGGCTCGTGACGCTGCACACCAGCCATCGCTCGCTGGGCCCGCCGATCGTCGGATACCTCACCGAACTTGAGCGGACCAACCGGCAGGACCAGCTCGTGGTGCTCATCCCGGAGGTGCAGGCCGCCCGCCCCTGGCGGCGGATCCTGCACAACCAGCGGGGCTTCGTGCTCGAGCAGGCCATCCAGCGTGGCGCGCCGAACGTGGTGATCTGTCGGCTCCGCTACCGCCTCGACCTGATCTCGTCGGCGTCCGGCTGATACCGGTAGCCCATGCCGGGCTCGGTCAGCAGCCAGCGGGGACGGGCCGGGTCGGGCTCCAGCTTGCGGCGCAGCTGCGCCATGTACAGGCGCAGGTTCCCTGTTGCGTCGGCATACCCGGGTCCCCACACTGCCGACAGCAGCTGCTGGCGGCTCAGCAGCTTGCCGGGGTTACGCAGCAGCACCTCGAGCAGATGCCACTCGGTCGGCGTCAGCCGGATGTCCTCATCACCCCGGATCACCCGCCGGGCCGCCAGATCGACGACGAGGTTGCCCAGCTTGATCTGCGGGGTGTCGTTATCGGCCGACACACGGCGAGTGACCGCCCGCATCCGGGCGAGCAGCTCGTCCATGCCGAACGGCTTGGTGACGTAGTCGTCGGCGCCGGCGTCGAGCGCCTCGACCTTGTCGGTACTGTCGGTCCGGCCGGACAGCACGATGATCGGCGCCTCGGTCCAGCCGCGCAGGCCGTGGATGACCTCGACGCCGTCCATGTCTGGCAGGCCCAGGTCAAGGATGACCAGGTCGGGCGGGTGCTTAGCGGCGAGTTCCAGCGCCTCACCGGCCGAAGCGGCCGCGTGCACCTCGTACTGCCGCACCCTCAGGTTGATCCGTAGCGCACGGACGATCTGCGGTTCGTCGTCGATGACCAGGACCGATGTCACGGTGTGACAGTATCCAGGTCCGGGTCAGGGCCGATCATCGTAGTCGGCGCGGCAGGCAGGGCCAGGGTCATCGTGAGACCGCCGCCAGGCGTCTCGTCCGGCTCGAGTGTGCCGCCCATCGCCTCGGTGAGCCCGCGGGATAGCGCTAGGCCGAGTCCGACTCCGATGGTGTTATCGGTGTCCCCCATCCGCTGGAACGGGACGAACATGTCGGTCCACTGGTTCTCGGGCACGCCAGGCCCCCAGTCGATGATCTTGAGCTCGACCCGGTCATGCAGGGTGCTGCCGGTCAGCGCTGGCGGGGTGTCCTCCGGCGAGTACCGCAGCGCGTTGGCGATCAGGTTGGAGATCACGCGCTCCAGGATTCCCGGGTCCACCGCAACCTCGGGCAGATCGTCTGGAATGTTCACGGCGACAGCACGGGCTCGCGGTCCGAGGTCGTCCAGCGACCGCGCGACGATCTCCGACAGGTCGGCCGGGCGCGGGAACACGGCCAGCGCGCCGGCCTGCAGCCTGCTCATATCGAGCAGGTTGTCGACCAGCCGGGCGAGCTTGTCGAGCGACTCGTCAGCGGTCGCGAGTAGTTCGTCGTGGTCCTGCTGATCCCACTCAATGTCACGCGAACGGAGGCTGGTGACGGCGGCTTTCGCCGAGGCGAGCGGAGTCCGCAGGTCATGGCTCACGGCGGCCAGGAGCGCAGTACGGACCCGATCCGCCTCGGCGATCGGCCGGGCGGCCTCGGCGGCGGCGGCCAGCCGGCCCTGCTCCAGCGCGGTGGCCGCGTAAGCGGCGAAGGCGCCGAGAACGGGCCGGTCGGAAGCCGGGAGCGCCCGGCCGCGCAGGGCCAGCACGAGATCGTCGCTAACCGGCACCTCAACGTCGGCCTCTTCGGGACGGCCCACAGCGGGCTCGCCCGACACCCCGGCTGCGACCCAGCCCCAGCTGTTCCTCGGTTGGTCAGCCGGCCGCTCGAGGAGCGTCACCGAGTCCATGCCGAAGGCCTCGCGCACCCGGTCCAGCACGGCCTCCAGGGCACGCTGGCCGCGCAGCACGCTGCCGGCGGTGGTCGTGAGCAGCTCGGACTCAGCGCCGGCCCTGGCGGCCTGCTTCGTGCGTTTGGCTGCCATGTCCACGATCGAGCTCACGACGAGCCCCACCGCAGCGAAGATGACGAGCGCCAGCGCGTTGTTGGTCTGCGCGATGGTGAACTGATAGAGGGGCGGGGTGAAGTAGTAGTTGAGCAGCAGGAAGCCGGCTACCGCGGCGAGCAGCGCCGGGATGAACCCCCCGACCAGCGCGACCGTGATGACCCCGGCGAGGAAGACCAGGACGTCGCTGGTGAGATTGATGGATCCGCGAACGTTGGCCAGCACCACCGTGAGCAACGGCATCAGCACGGCCGCGACGACATACCCGGCGACCTGGCGCTGCAACGGAAGTCCGCCGTGCACCCTCGGCAGGCCGCGGCCACGGCCCGCGTAGGAGTGAGTCACGATGTGGACGTCGATGTCGCCGGACTCGCGGACCGTCCGCATGCTGACGCCCGGCCCGGTGAGCAGGGAGGTGAGCCAGCCGCGCCGGCTCGCGCCGAGCACAAGCTGCGTCGCGTTCTCAGCCCGCGCGAACGTCAGCAGCGCGTCGGGCACGTCGTCGCCGACCACCTGGTGGTAGGTCCCACCGAGCGACTCGGTCAGTCGCCGCTGATTCGCCAGCGTCGCCGGGTCAGCGCCGGTCAGGCCGTCCGACCTGGTCACGTGCAGGGCCAGGAGGTCGCCGCCGGCCGTCCGGGCCGCGATCCGCGCCGCACGCCGGATCAGCGTCTCGCCCTCCGGGCCGCCTGTCAGCGCGACGACGACACGCTCACGGGCTTCCCACGTGCCGCGGATGTCGTGCGCATGCCGATAGCGCTGCAGGCCCTCGTCGACCTTGTCGGCGAGCCAGAGCAGCGCCAGCTCGCGCAGGGCGGACAGGTTGCCGATCCGGAAGTAGTTGGTGAGGGCCGCATCGATCTTCTCGGCCTTGTAGATGTTGCCGTGCGCCATCCGGCGTCGCAGCGCCTCGGCGGTCATATCGATGAGCTCGACTTGATCTGCGGCCCGGACCATGGCGTCAGGAACGGTCTCGCGCTGCGGTA
>DASQIW010000039.1:0-15966 GCA_035631375.1 Streptosporangiaceae bacterium | reverse complement strand
AGTCAGCTTCGCGGTCTGAGTCGCGTCAGCCCAGCCCGAGCGAGGCTCGACGAACACGTACGCCGCGCCCTCGCCGAAGTTAAAAGGAAGAATGTTGGCGTCCGGCGCACCGACCACGATGGTGCTCCCTGAGACCGCGATCGCAAAGCCGTAATTGTCGCCTTCCGCGCCGTCGGAGGCGGTCAGCTTCGCGGTCTGGGTCGCATCGGCCCATCCCGACCGGGGCTCGACGAACACGTAGGCCGCCCCGTGGTGCGGGGTAAAGGTGACCGGCGGCGCGGGAGCGCCGGCCACGATCGTGTCGCCGTCGATCGCCACCGACTGGCCAAGCGTGTCTTCGGGAACGCCGTCAGAGGCGGTCAGCGTCGCGGTCTGCGACTCGTCAGCCCATCCCGAGGCGGGCTTGACGAACACGTCCGCCGCCCCCTGACCGGGGTCGCCTCCGCCCACGGCGGCGCCCGGCGCGCCGGCGACGATCGTGTTGCCCGCTATGGCCACTGACGTGCCAACAAGGTCGAAACTTGCGGCGTCGGAAGTGGTCAGCTTCGCGGTCTGGGTCTCGTCGGCCCACGTCGAGCCCGGCCTGACGAACACATACGCCGCGCCCTGATCAAAGTTGCCAGCCACTGCAGCGTCGGGCGCGCCGACCACGATCGTGTTGCCGGAGATCGCCACCGACGAAGCGAAGCGGTCGCCGGAGGCAGCGTCCGAGGCGGTGAGCTTCGCGGCCTGGGTTGCGTCAGCCCACGTCGAGCCCGGCCTGACGAACACATACGCGGCTCCCTGGTCGAAGTTGGAGCCGATCGTCGCGCTCGGCGCGCCGACCACGATCGTTGGGCCGGAGATCGCGACCGACGTGCCGAGTTCGTCGAACTCAGCGCCGTCGGCGGCAGTCAGCGTGGCCTGCTGGATGAGCGGGTCGATCCTGATGGGGTAGGCCGCGCCGGCCGCCGCGATCCGCAGCAGCAACTCGCTACCGCGCACCTCGATCCATGCCCGCAGGTCTCGACCGCGCGCATCGGTCGCCACGAGTCCGCTATACGCCAGCGAGCCACCCGCGCCGGTGAACACGACACCGTCCCCCCCGCGCGACAGCCGGGCGCGCATGTCGCCCGACATCGCCATGGCGAGTGTCAGCGCCCCTGCCTTCGGTCCGGCCGGCGTTGCGGAGACCGTGAAGCCCTGCTCCAGCCCGAGCGGCCCGTTCGCGTACCACTCGGTCACCCCTGTGTGCCCGTAGACGACCCGATCGGCGGCCACTCGCGGTGCGACGGCGGCCAGCTGCTGATCTGCTGCACCGTACCCATAGGCTCGCAGCCTCAGCCCGAGCGAAAGGCCGCCCGTGCTCACAACCACGGTGCCGCGCTCGAACTGGGCACGCAGCCGCTGGGCGGCATTGACCGCGATGAGCGCACCGGCAGAGCGCTGCGCCCGGTAGGACGGATCATCCTGCCCCAGCGCCCGCGAGACAGGGGCTAGCGCCGCGACCGGGAGCCGCGTTGTGGCGACGGGCACCTGCCGAAGAGGAGCGGCCAGCCCGTGGGGCCACACCGCGATCGCCGCGGTCGCGGCGACTAACACCGCCGCCAGGGCTACGACGACTAACCGCCGGACGGCGTGCGTGCAGGAGAGGTTTGCGGTGCAGGCGTACGTCATCTCTGTCCTCTCAGGTGAGCGGCAGAATGCCGCACCAGCGTCGTGCAAGCTCAGGCCGGCACTAGCCCAATAGGGCGGCAGTGGATGGGCGCCCGGACGGATCGGCCGGTGTCACTTCCATGCTTATGGGCCTTCTGGCCCGCTGTCCGCAGAACAGCGCAGCCGGTCTGTCAGGGCCGGACACTGGCGAGGTGCTGGCCAGCGAAGCCCAGCTCCGCCGGCAGTTCCCGCCGCCAGAAAGCCTGATCGTGGCAGCCAGCGCTGACCGCGCCGGCGGGACGGCCCAGGCTTTTTCTCAGCACTGCGCTTTGCGCCGCGAACGGGTCGCTGCTTCCGCAGTCGATGCGACACGGGATGCGCCGGAGGGTGGCGAGGAGAGGCTGCGAGCTGATGTCGTTGGCGGCGAAGTCGGCCGGACTGTCGAACGAGCCAGAGTTGGCGCTGATCGCCGCCCCATAGGACGAGAAGATCGCGGGAGAGCAGGCGACGACTGCAGCGACACGCGACGGTCCTAGTCTGCTAGCCAGCAGCAGTGCGCCATATCCGCCCATTGACCATCCCATAAGCGCGATCTTGCTGGTGAGGTACCCCAGCCGATCGAGCCGTGGGAGTACCTCGTGCAGGAGCATCGCCTGCGGGTCGTCCCCGTCGCCTCGGCGGTGCCAGTACGTCGAGCTACCCCCGTCGACGGAAACGACAGCAAACCTCGTCGCGCCGGCCCTCGTCACCGAGGCGAGGTAGTGCGGGTAGCCGAGGGCGATCACGCTCCGCGCGTCCCCGCCCGCGCCGTGCAGCACGAGCGCGACCGGCAGCGGACCATCTGGTCCCGGTGGCCGCATGATGATCATTTCTACTTCGCGCTCGCGGTACCGGGAAGCGAAGCTGCTGGCAAGGACCGGGCCCGCGGCCACGCCTGGTACTCCGGGGTCGGCGCCGCAGGCGCCGAGGGCCCGGTCCAGCCGATATCGGCCGGGCACGACGCCGTGCTGCACGAGCTCGTACCCGGTGCCCCCCGCTGCTGCCACGACAGTCGCGCCAAGACCGCCCATCAAGAGGGCCCGCCGCGACAATCCGAGCATCTGCCACCTTTCCGAGAAAAGGCACTGTACCCGCTACTGCCCGGCCATTGCCTGCTGTGCGGTCTGCCAGTTGTCGTTGTCGATGTGGCCCACCACGGCGTTATTGGGCACCAGGCGCAGGCATACGTCCATCTTCGAGATGGTCGGTGGTGTCGGCTGAATGGTGGCGGGCAGCTCAAAGGTGGGCCGGCTGGGATCCGGAGGGTAGGGGCTGGGGTCGGGCCAGGTCGGCTCCCCGTGGGAGCGCATGCACCGGGCGAAGCTCGCCATGCCGGTCCACTCCTGCCGCAGCTCCGCGGCTGTTGGCCCGCCGCCGCTGTTCGGCAGCAGGTGCGCGCAGCCCTGGGTCGCGGTCTGGTACTGGGAGTTACTGGCCGAGAGCTGCTGCAGGGTGGTCTTATCGAACTGTCCGCCGCTCCCTGGATCGGGGAAGTCGGGCACGCCGTGGGAGCGCACGCAACGGGCATAGGCAAGCGCCCGAGCGGCAACTGACTCTCCTGTGTGCGATGCGCCGACGGCTGACGGGCTGCTAGTGCACGCCGCCGATATCAGAGCCATGGCGGCAGCGGTGATGATGGCCGGTGCGAGGTGGGTGCTGTGATTCATTGTCGATTCCTCAGATGCTCCAGAGGGCTGCAGTGGGTGACAGGCGTGCGGCGCGGATGGCGGGTAGGAGGCCCGCGAGGGCGCCGATCATGACGGCTGCGGCTAGGCCCCCGGCCCAGGCCTGGAACGGGATGACGGCTGGCCAGTGCTTGCCGTGCGCGTAGACGAGGGTGGCGGCGGCGCCCATGGCGATGCCAGTCAGGCCGCCGGCCATGGCCAGCACGATGGCCTCGGCGAGGAACTGGGCGCGGATCTGGCCCTTGGTGGCGCCCAGAGCGCGGCGCAACCCGATCTCGGAGCGGCGTTCCAGGACCGAGATCACCATGATGTTGGCCACCCCGATCGCACCGACGAGCAGCGCGACCGCGCCGAGACCGAGAAAGAGAGTGTCGAGCGCGCCCTTGGCGTCGGCCTGGGCGCTGAGGGCTGCGGAAGGCTGGGAGACGGTGACATCACCGGGGTTCTCCGGCCAGGCCTCCGCGCCGAGCAGGCTGTCCACCTGTGTCGTCACGGCAGGGTTTCCTGATGTAGTGCGGACGTACATCTCCGAAGGGTGGCCGTCCAGGCCGAGGTAATTCGCGGCGGCGGGGAACCCGAGCAAGACCGCTGAGTTGATCTCGGGAGCGTAGGCGGCGGGCACCGGCGCCAGGATGCCGGCGACGTAGAACCACTGGCCGCCGGCGGGGCAGGTGACGCTGGCGCACAGCCAGATCCGTTCCCCCGGCCGGATCCGGTCGATGCCGAGCAGGTAGGCGGCCTGGGCACCGAGCACCACGACCGGCTGACGCGCGGTGGCGGCGTCCAGGTAGCTGCCCTGGGCGACGGAGGTGCCGGCTGCGGCGGGCAGGCCCAGGCTGGCGGCAGCTACGGTCAGCGCGTTGGTCTCAACCGGGGGGACCAGCGGGCTGCGGTAAACGTTGATGCCGTTGACGGTGCCGGTGTCCTGGACGTCAGTGACACCGGGCAGCCGGGCGACCATGCCGGGCGCGGCGACGGGCAGCTCGGCCGGGCTGCCCGTGAGGGTTTGCCCGTTGGTGACGGTCAGCAGGTTGGTGCCGAGTGCCTGGATCTCGCTCAGCAGCACGGCCTGGGAGGAAGCCGCCAGGCCCAGCACCGCGACGATCGCGGCGACACCGATGGCGATGCCCAGCCCGGACAGTCCGGCCCGCAGCTTGCGGGTCGCCAGCCCGACGGCGGCCACGGTGGCCAGGTCGAGGGGCCGCAGCCGGACTGCGAGCGGGGCTGGTGCGGCCGCAGTCATGACAGTCCGTCAGCGCAGCCGGCAACGGGGCGGGCGGTGTCGGCGACGATGTGGCCGTCGAGCATCTGGATCCGCCGCCGGGTGCGGGCGGCGACGGCATGGTCGTGAGTGACGATGATGACCGTGGTGCCCTGAGCGTTCAGTTCCTCGAGCAGCGCGAGGGTGGCGGCGCCGTTGCCCGAGTCGAGGTTGCCAGTGGGCTCGTCGGCTAGCACCAGCGGCGGCCGGCCGACCACCGCACGGGCGATGGCAACCCGCTGCCGTTCTCCCCCGGATAGCTGGACCGGCCGGGCATTCGCGCGGTGGGCGAGCCCGACCCGGTCCAGCGCGCCGGCGGCGAGTCGCCGACGCCGGTCGCGCCGGACGCCTGCATACAGCAACCCGTCGGCCACATTCGCCAGCGCGGTTTGGTGCTCCGCGAGGAAGAACTGCTGGAAGACGAACCCGATCCGGGCTGCCCGCAGCCCGGCCAGCTGGCGGTCGGTCAGGCCGGCCACCTCGGTCCCGGTCACCCGTACCGTGCCAACGGTCGGCGCGTCAAGAGTGCCCATGAGGTGCAGCAGGGTGGACTTCCCCGATCCCGACGGGCCGACCAGCGCCACCAGCTCCCCGGCGGTCACCGTCAGGCTCACCCCATCGAGCGCCCTTATCGGCGGTGACCCCGGATACACCCTCGACACGCTCGCCAGCTCCAGCACCGGGTCCGCCGCTGGGGTCACCTGGCCGAAGACCGTCATGACGACGCCACCACGACCCGCTGGCCAGGCGCCAGCGACCCGGACACCTCCACCAACCCGGAGCTGTCATCAAATACCGGGCCCACTGTCACCGGGACCCAGCGCCGCGTGCCCCGCGGCCCAGCGACCTCGACGTCATACCCGCCGGGCCGGGCCAGCAGCGCGGTCACCGGCACCGCCAGCACCTCGCGGGCGGTGGCTGTCGTGATGTAAACCGTCACCGGCGCCTGATCCAGGCTCCCCGCCGCGGCCGGGTCGGTCAGCGTGACCGTCACCGGTACGGTTGTCGTGGTGGTCCCGCCCCGCGATGTGGACGTGGTCGCGACCGTGCCCACCTGCGACACCACACCCGCTGCGGACCTTCCGTCGGGCAACGTCACGCTCACCGCGCTCCCCTTGTGCACCTCCGACTCCTGCGAGGTGTCCAGGGCTATCGCCACCGTGTGATGATCGGAGGTCGCCTGCAGCACCGGACCCGCAGCCGGGCCGCCCAGGCTCCCGGTCAGCTGGGCGACCCGGATCGCCCCCGGCTCGAACACCACTTGTCCCAGGGACAAGGTCCCCGAAGAACCCGGCACGCCTGCGTGCTCCTCCAGGCGCTGCACGCCGGCCGCCGTGATCCCGGAGAAGTAATCCCAGCCCGCGGCCGCGACCTCCGCGCTGCTCGCGTCCCCCAGCGTCACCAGGTTGTGGTTGAGCTGCGATACATCCGCTCCGGACACGCCCTCGCCCAGCGCCCGCCAGGCCGGCACCGTCCCGTATAGCAGCACCACCGGCGAGGAGTTCCCGATCTGGTACAGCACCTGGCCCTGGCTGATCACCTGCCCCGGCTGCGGCAGCCCGGTCAGCGTCCCCCCGCCCTGCCCCGTTACGGTGTAGCTGCCCGCGTAGCCGAGCGTCGCCGGCACCGGCGTTGTCGCCGTCAGATCCTGGCGGCGAACTATCGCCGTCGCAGGGGGCGCTGCGGGGCCGCTCCCGGCAGAAGGGGCCGGTGACGAGAACGCTCCGGCGCGCCAGCCGACGACCACCCCCGCCGCCACTGCCAGCAGGCCAGCGGCCATAAGACCCCGACGAGCACGCCGGGGCCCTGTCCTTTCTCCTGCCGCGAGCGCGTCCTCTTGCCAGCCGGTCGCTCGCTGGCGGGCCTCGCGGCCGCGCGCAACCGTGTCACTCACTGACCACTCCTCGCGCGTCCGTTCTCTTCATCGTGTGCTCCGATCAGGTGGTCCGAGCGCTCGGCTACTCCGGTCTAGCAACACGCGCGTGACACGAGCCGAACAGTGTTTGTTAGCCGGATTTCATGCCGCCAGGCGCGCCGCGCGCGGCTGCTGGTAGCGGCTGGTCATCCCTTGGCGTGCGCCGCCAGTGACTGGCACGCACGGGACGCTGACTGAAACCCCTGAGAATGGAGGTCGACGCCGGACAGGTCGAAGCTGATCCCGGCGGGCACTCCGATCCCGCCACTGGTCGTATGCGGGTCAGGGAAATTCGGTACGCCATGGGCGCGCACGCACTGCGCGTACTTCACGAGCTCGCTGAGCGCGTGCTGGGTCTGCGCCGCGGTCATCTGCGGGCCGACATTCAGCAGGTGGTTGCAGATCTGATTGGCTGCCCTCTCGACCTGGCTGGCGGAGGCTCCGCCGTTTCCTGCTGATCGGCCGCGCTGCTGGTTGTTGCCGAGGTCGAAGTTGCCGTTGCTATCGGGGTCGGGGAAGTCCGGCACGCCGTGCGAGCGCATGCATCGGGCGTAGGCGAGAGCCGCCTGCACACGCGTGGCTCCTCCTGTGGTGGAGGCGGCGGGCGACGAGCCGCCGCCGCATGCCGTTGCCAGCAAGCCAATGCAGGCCATCGCAGCCAGGGCTGGAGCCCGCCCGGATCGTGGGCGTGCCGGTCCGCTGCCGCCTTCGGTCATCTCGCGTCTCCCTGCTGGTATCCGGTCAGCTGTCGATTGCCATGTGTAGCGGGGGCCGGGTGCCAAGAAGGTGACAGCCGTCACCTGGCTGTCACCTTCAGATGGCGGGACGGCGAATGCGCGCCATGCTGGTACCGATGAGAGTCCTGATAGCCGAAGACGATGACCGGCTGGCCCGTGCGGTGGCGGCAGGGCTGCGCCGCCGCGGTATGACGGCCGACGTGGCCCTAGACGGAGGCAGCGCACTGGAACGGCTGACGATGAGCGCTTACGACGTGGTGGTGCTGGACCGGGACCTGCCCGGCGTCAGCGGTGACGAGATCTGCCGCCGGCTGGCGGCCGAACGGTCGGCAAGCCGGATCCTGATGCTCACGGCCGCACGATCAGTCAGGGACCGTGTCGAGGGCCTCGGTCTGGGCGCTGATGACTACCTGCCCAAGCCGTTCGACTTCACCGAGCTGGTGGCCCGTATCCAGGCGCTATCCCGCCGACCCGGCACCCCGCCGCCTGCCTCGCTCGGCATCGCGGACCTGACCATGGACCGCGGACGGCGGCTGGTCACCCGCGGCGGGCGCAAGCTGGCACTCAACCCCAAGGAGTTCGCGGTGCTCGAGTGCCTCCTCATAGCCGACGGACATCCGGTTTCGGCCGAGGAACTGCTGCGACGCGTATGGGACGAGGCTGCCGACCCATTCACCACCACCGTGAAGACCACCATCGGCCGGCTGCGGGTCAAGCTTGGCGACCCGCCGGTCATCCAGACGGTCCGCGACAGCGGCTACCGCATCGGAGGATCCTGATGGCCATCCCCGTCGAGTCCGGCGCTGCCCGAGGCTGGCCGTGGCTGCCGCGCCGCACCGCCCGGCTGCGGCTGACGTTTCTGTACGGCGGGCTGTTCCTCGCCTGCGGCGCGATCCTGCTCGCCGTCAGCTACATCCTGGCCGAGCGGGCCATCGCTCCCGGCGGGAAGGTCAACGAAACACCTTTCACCCGGGTACTGGTCCCGCCCGGCCTCATCACGGTCCACCAGGGTTTCCACACTCTCAGCAGCCAGCAGCTTTTCGATCTGGAACTCACGCTGGGGAAGGAGATAACCAGCAGCGACCTCCGGCAGGTGCTGATCGATGCGCCCATCGCCCTGGCCCTCGTCACCGTGGTCGCTCTCGTGTTCGGCTGGCTCGCGGCCGGCCGTGTGCTGCGCCCGCTCGCGGTGATCACCGCAGCCGCCCGCCGTATCTCGGCGACCAGCCTGAACCAGCGGCTTGCGCTGCCTGGTCCCGACGACGAACTCAGGGCCCTCGGCGACACTCTCGATGACCTGTTCGCGCGGCTGGAAGCATCCTTCGATGCCCAGCGGAGCTTCGTCGCCAATGCCTCGCACGAGCTGCGCACCCCCCTTACCCGGGAGCGTGCGATGCTGCAGGTCGCGCTGGATGACCCCGGCACCTCCGCCGAAACATGGCGCTGTGTTGCGCGAGACGTGCTCGCCTCCAACGCCGAGCAGGAAAGCGTCATCGAGGCGCTGCTCGCCCTCGCCAGCAGCCAACGTGGCCTCGAGCGGCGCGAGCCCGTCGATCTCGCAGCCGTCACCGACGAGGTCCTGCTCGCCGCCCGGCCTGAGGCCGTCCGGCAGAGCTTGGCTGTGGATGCTGTCCTCAGACCAGCCTCCCTGCTCGGCGACAAGGTGCTGGTCGAGCGGCTGGTGGCGAACTTGGTCGGCAA
This sequence comes from Streptosporangiaceae bacterium, assembly GCA_035631375.1. Classification (GTDB taxonomy): domain Bacteria; phylum Actinomycetota; class Actinomycetes; order Streptosporangiales; family Streptosporangiaceae; genus JAJYUU01. The sequence goes on along the minus strand of DASQIW010000039.1, from coordinate 6,993 downwards.
CGCCTTGCGGCACAACGTCGCCGAAGGAAAGCTCGTGATCAGCACAGCGGCCAGGGACGGCCGCGCGATCCTGGCGGTGACCAACACCGGACCGGCCGTCCCGCCTGAGACGGTAGCCCGCTTGTTCCAGCCCTTCTTTCGGCTCGACGGACGTCACGTCCGCCACGACAGCGGCCATGGCCTGGGCCTGTCGATCGTTGATGCCATCGCGACGGCGCACGGCGCCGAGGTCACCGCGCAAGCCGGGCTGGGCGGGGGCCTGTCCATCGAGGTCAGCTTCGCCGCGATGGCGGACGAACTCGCTGCTCCTATCGGCGAGTCCGAGCGCTCTGCTCATCCAGTTTAGGAACCCGCGCATCACACAAGGCGACCAAAGATTGTTAGCCGTATGTCATCCCAGAGGGCGCACACTGTGCAGGTGCGGGTGCTGGTGGTGGAGGATCACGTTGCGCTGGCCAACCGGATCGGCGAGGGCCTGCGCGACGCCGGTCTCGCCGTTGACGTGGTCTACGACGGCGCAGCCGCCCTGGAGGCCACGACCAGCACCGACTACGACGTCGTTGTCCTCGACCGCGACCTTCCGGGAGTGCACGGCGACCGCATATGCCGCGAGCTGGTGCGCGACGGCTCGCCCAGCCGCATCCTTATGCTCACCGCTGCCGCCAGCGTCGAGGATCGGGTCGACGGGCTGGAGCTAGGTGCCGACGACTACCTCGGCAAGCCGTTCGCCTTCACCGAGCTGATCGCGCGCATCCGCGCCCTCGGGCGGCGCGGACCTGGCTCGCCCGCCGTCGTGCAGCGGGGTGACCTGGTGGTCGATCGCGCGCGGCACCGCGCTAGCCGCGCGGGCATCCCGCTGACCCTGACCCGCAAGGAGTTCGGCGTGCTGGAATGCCTGGCCGGCGCAGACGGCACCGTGGTCAGCGCCGAGGAACTGCTCGAGCACGTGTGGGACGCCCACGCTGACCCGTTCAGCAACACCGTTGCGGTGACCGTCGGGCGGCTGCGGCGCAAGCTCGGCGACCCGCCGATGATCGAGACCGTGACCGGCGTCGGCTACCGGCTGTGACACGCCATCTCAGCGCCCGGTCGCGGCTGACGCTGGTGTACGCGTCGCTGTTTACCCTGGGCGGGGCCGCGCTGGTAGCTGTCACTTACCTGCTCGTCGCGCACACCCTCCAGGACACCACGACCACCAGGATCCCGCCGTCAATCCAGGATGCGCTCGGCAAATGCGTCCTGGCGGCACAGACCCAGGGTCGCAACGCGCTGAACCAGTGCGCGGCGCTGTATGCCAGCGGCGTCCAGGCTGGCGCCGCAGCCCAGCGCAGCACCACGCTCGCCCACCTGCTGATCTACTCGCTGCTCAGCCTGGTCGGCGTCGCATTGCTCGCCGCGGTCGCGGGCTGGCTCGTGGCCGGGCACATCCTGCGACCCGTGCACCAGCTCACCGCGGCTGCCCGCACGGCGAGTGAGCAGAACCTGTCCCAGCGCATCGGGCTGCAGGGCCCGCGCGACGAGCTGCGGGAGCTCGCCGACACATTCGACACGATGCTGGAACGGCTCGACCGGGCCTTCACGAGCCAGCGGCAGTTCATCGCCAACGCTAGCCACGAGCTCCGCACCCCGCTGACCGTCATGCGCACCGCGATCGACGTTGTCCTCGCCAAGCCCGAGCCCACGCGCGAAGAGCTCGTGTCCATGGCCGCCGATGTCCGGCAAGCCGTCGATCACTCCGAGCGGCTCATCGAGGTACTGCTCGTCCTCGCGCGCAACGACCAGGCCCGTGCACTCACCGACCTGGTGGACCTCGCCGCCGTCGCGGAGGACGCACTCGAGGGGCGGGGCGCGGGTGGCGTCACGACGACCGCCGCGCTCGACGAAGCCCCGGTGACCGGCGATGGTGTGCTGCTCGAGCGGCTCATCGCCAACCTGCTCGACAACGCCGAGCGCTACAACATCCCGGGTGGGACCGTCACGGTCTCGACTGCAACCGACGATGGCGCTTCGCTCGTGCGAGTCGTCAACACCGGCCAGGTGGTACCACCTGACCAGGTCGGCCGGCTGTTCCTGCCGTTTACCCGACTCGACGACCGCACCCGTCACGATGGCTTCGGTCTCGGCCTCGCCCTGGTGTCCTCTATCGCAACCGTCCACAACGGAACCGTGCACGCCACCGCCCCGGCCGCGGGGGGACTCGATATCACCGTGCGCTTCCCGCGACGAGACCGGCAGGCTCACTGATTTCACGCCCGGCGGGTCGTGTCAATGAGCTCGCAAGACGGCGGATCATGTGCGACCACACCTTGACGGCCGGGGTCATCATGGCCAGGGTGAGCGAGTGAGACAAGCCGGAGCGGACGCCTGACGTGCCAGCCGCGACGCCCATTCCGCGCGGCCCTTCCGTCCTCACCTTGTACAGCGCGGAGGATCTGCTGACCGGGCCGGGATGCCCGGTGTGCCGGTATGCAGACGAGGCGAGCGACCGCTTCCTGGGCTGGTTCGCTGTCGAAGGACACGCGGATCCAGGCACGATCACGTCGCTGTGCGATTCACTGGGCATGTGCGCCCGGCACACGCGCCGGCTGATGAGCCAGCCCGGGGCAGCTACCCGGATGACAGCGGTGTACCGGTACGTGGTGACTGCCGCACGGGGCCGGATGACGGGACGGCCCAGCCGCCCTGCGCCGTGCCCGGCCTGCCGGCATGACGACGCGGCCGCCGGCCGCGCCCTCGACACGCTGCTCGACGGTCTGGCGGACAGCGGCGTGATGCACCGATTCCGTGAGCTGGGCGCTCTGTGCCTGCCGCACGCGGGCGCTTCCGCGGCAGCCGGGAAACGCCAGACCATGACCTTACTGGCCGAGACAACGCGCTCGGCGATCACCGCACCCGGCAGTGGTGCCGACTGGCTCGCCGGGAGCGACCGCGACGCAGAGACCCGTGCCGTGCTGCGCCGGGCGCTGCCGGTGCCCGGATCCTCGGTGCCGTCGGTGTGCCCGCCTTGCCTCGCCGGAGCGCAGGCTGAGCGGGATGCTCTGGGGCGACTGCCCAGGCCTCCGGGCGATGAGCCCGACGCGGCGCTCGTGCTCTGCGCCATCCATCTCGCTGACGCTGCCACCGCGGCCGGCGGGTCCGCGAGCCTGCGGGCGCTGCTGGCGTGGCAGGAGCGATGCCTGACGGCACGCCTGCGGTCCGGGCCGTCACACTGGCTGCCGGCGAGCCAGCGGCGCCGAGATCCCGCCGCCGACTGCTCAGTCTGCCGGGCGCGCCAGGACGCCGCGGGCCGCGTGCTGGTCACCCTGTGCCGTGCCACGGAGCCGTCGAGGGCGGCAGCAGTCTGCGTCCGCCATCACCTGATCGCGCGCATGACCGACCCGCGGGCCGGAAAGGCACTCGCGACCGCTGCAGTCGGACGGGCGGATGAGCTCATCACCCAGCTCGCCGAGGCATTCGACCGCACCGCCAGGGCGCGCAGTCAGGGGGCCCGTGCCGCCGAGTCTGGTGTCTGGCGCAACGCCGCAGCCTTCCTCGATGGCGCGGTGTTCGGCGGCTGCCCGCCGCGGTTGCCCTAGCCGGGCGCGCCCCGCTCAGCGGCGTTCGACGACCAGGCCGATCGCGACCGCGAGGATGATCAGGGCTCCGCGGACGATGTTCTGCCAGTAATCCGGGACGGCGAGCAGGTCGAAGCCATTGGTGATCATGGCGAGGATCAGCACGCCGACGACCGTGCGCCAGACGGAGCCGACGCCGCCGAAGATGCTGCTGCCGCCCAGTGCCACGCCGGCGATCGCGAGCAGTGCCAGTGAGCCGCCCAGGCCGCTCATATCGCTCGTCCCGGACCCTGTCGTCGACGAGTCGATGAGGCCGGAGAGACCGCAAGCGGCCCCGGTGACCACGAAAGTGATGATCACGATCCGGTCAACCTTGAGGCCAGAGAGCCGCGCGGCGTTCCGGTTGTCACCAACTCCGTAGAGGTGACGGCCGAAGACGGTATAGGCCAGCACGAGCTGCAGGATGATCGCGACGACGGCGAAGATGATGACGGGGTACTGAATGCCCCCGACCTTGTGCTGACCGATGAAAGTGAACGCCTTGCTGGTCGGCGTGATCAGCAGGCCGCCGTGCGTCACCCCGACCGCGATGCCGCCGAAGGACAAGGCGGTCGCGAGCGTAGCGAGGAAGGCGTTCACGCGTACCTTCGTCACCAGCAGCCCGTTGATAACCCCCATCAGCGCGCCGGAGAGGATCCCGACGGGGAAGGCCCAGGCCACCCCGTAGTGAACGGCTGCGTACGCGGCCAGAACCTCGCTGAGGACGAAGATCGACCCGAGCGAGAGGTCAAAGTTGCCGGCGATGATCGTGAGCGTGACTGCGCAGGCCGCAACGCCAATGGTGGCGTTCTGGAAGACGAGGTTGAGGAGGTTCTGCGAGGTAAGGAAGACGGACGAGGCAACCGAGAAGTAGACGAACAGCGCGACGAAGAAGGCAACGATGCCGTAGTCGCGAACGTGCTCGGCCCTGATCCGGCGCGGCGAGCGAACGCGCGGAGCAGCGATCGCGGCGGCACTGACGTGATCCCCGGCCACGACCGGGCCCCCGGCCACGGGGTCAGACGGCTGCACGCTCATGCGGTCGTGCTCCCTCCAAGGCCAAACGCGGCCTCCATCACGGCCTCCATCGGCGGGTCGGCGTCGAACTCGCGGGTGATCGAGCCGCGGCGCATCACGAGCACGCGATGAGCGAGCCCCAGCACCTCCTCGATCTCCGACGAGATCAGCAGCACGGCGGTGCCGGTGTCGGCCAGGTTGTTGATCAGGCGGTGGATCGCCGCTCGCGCTGCGACGTCGACGCCCCGCGTCGGCTCGTCGAGGATCAGCACGCGCGGGTTCCGGAACAGCCAGCGGGCGAACAGGACCTTCTGCTGGTTGCCGCCGGACAGGTTCGCCACCTTCGCCGACGGATTGGGCGGCTCGACCGACAGCGAGTCCAGAAGCGACTTCGTCTTCACGCGCTCGACGGCGCGGCGCAGCACCCCCAGGGGTGAGGCGACGGCGCGCAGGTCGGCGAAGGTCGTGTTGGCCGCGAGGGAAAGTTCCTCGAACAACCCGTCGTCCTTGCGGCTCTCGGGGAGGAATGCCATCCCGGCCGCCATTGCATCCGCGGGCGACTGGATGTGCCGGATGGTGCCATCGACAGCGATCGTGCCGCGGTTGATCGGGTCGGCGCCCGCGATCGCGCGGGCGAGCTCGCTGCGGCCGCTGCCCACCAGGCCGGCCAGGCCGACAATCTCGCCAGCCCGGATCTGCAGCGAGATGTCCCTGAGCACGCCGTCGCGGTGCAGGCCGGACACCTCCAGGACCACCGGCGCCGTCGAGCCTTGCGGCTTCTCGAAGTGCTCCGCCTCAGCGGCAGCACCGAACATGCCCGCGACGAGGCTCTCCTCGGTCTCCCCCGCCGTCGGCGCCGTTCGCACCAGACGCCCGCTACGCAGCACCGTCACCGTGTCGGCGAGCTCGAGCACCTCGTCGAGGAAGTGGCTCACGTAGACGATCGTCTTCCCGCTCGCGCTCAGCGCTCGGATCATCCGGTGCAGCGTTCTGGTCTCGACGCTCGTCAGCGACGACGTCGGCTCATCCATCACGATCACACGTGCATCACACGCGACCGCACGCAGGATCTCTACCTTCTGCATGTCGGCGGTGCGCAGGGCGCCGACCTTGGCATTTCCGTCGAGCTCGAATTCCCATTGCGATACGAGCTCGTCGTAGTTCGCGCGCATCGTGCGGCGCTGGACGAGCCCAGAGCGCCGCGGCTCGATGCCGAGGTAGACATTTTCGATCACGCTCATGTGCGGCACCGGCGAGAGCTCCTGAGCGATCATCGCGATCCCGTCGACGCGGGCCTCGCGCGGGCTCGCGTAGCGCACCTGCCGGTCGTTGACGAAGAGTTGCCCCTCATCGGGGCGGATCACACCGCCGACGATCTTCCCGAGCGTCGACTTCCCGGCGCCGTTCGCCCCCACCAGCGCGTGCACGGACCCGCCGGCAATATCGACGCTGACGTCGTCGAGTGCCTTGGTGCCCGAGTATCGCTTGCCGATCGAGACGAGCCGGATCGAGGTGGCCGCCGTTTCATCCATCCGGCTCGCCCTCGATTCCGGCTCGTCGTCGATCTTTGGCTAGCGGACCTGCGGTCCTACCCTAGTGCTCCGGTGAGCGTCCAGTCCGGCGTGAAGTTCGGGTGCGAATTCAGGAACGCCTGGTCGATGATCGCCGGGCGAGTGGTCGGGTTGATGATGTTGACCACATTCGGTACCGACTTCCCCTTCAGCGCGTCGTAGAGGTACTGGATGCCGACCACCGACTCCGAGGCCGGATACAGGCCGAGAGTGGCGTAGACGGTGCCGGCCTTGACCTGGTCGACGAGCTCCTTCGCGCCGCCATACCCGATGACCAGGATGTTCTTGCCGGGCGTGTAGCCGCCGACCAGGTGCATCGCGGTCATCGCCCCGGCCGCCATCTGGTCGCCGAACGTCGCGAACACGTTGATGTTCTTGTGCGCAGTGAAGAACGTCTGGGCGACGGACTGCGAGGTCGTCTGGTCGTACATGCCGGGCGGCATCACGGTGAACGTGTAGTTCGACTTCGCCTTGTAGTACGCCGTCATCGTGTTGATGCGAACGGTGTCGGTCGGGAAGTTGGCGAGACCCGGCAGGAAGGCGATGTTGCAGTGACCTGTTCCGACGGCCTTCTGGCAGGCCGCGTTCATCGCATTCTCCTCGTTCGTCGCCTCCGGCCCGATGGACTGGCCGACGGTCGTCACGAACTGCGGGTCACCAGCCAGCGTGTTCTGCTGTTCCAGCGAGCCCCAGGTGTAGTCGGCCGATGCGATCTTGATGCCAGCGGCGATCGCGCTATTGATGACCGGCGTCAGGGCTGGGTCATTGAGCCCCCACACCCAGAAGGCCTTGTACTTGCCAGTGGTGATCGC
>DASQIW010000038.1:0-2091 GCA_035631375.1 Streptosporangiaceae bacterium | reverse complement strand
GCACGCTGCGCGGGCCCGGCGAGGAGCGGGGAGTCGGGGCGTGGATCGGCGACGCGGCGGATGCTCTCCTTGGTGCTCTCCGGGACGGCGACCGCGAAGGGGTGCGGGTCGCCGCTGCCGTCGAGCAGGCCGAAGTCGTAGTTGCAGGCGCCGCGCCCCGAGACCTCCAGCGTGTAACGCTCCATCCACGCGCGCGCGTCGAGCGGCTCGTCGTCGGGGATCGCCGACCACGCGGCGACCAGCTTCCGCGCCTGATCCTTCATCTGCCCGAGTTGCGTCCGCTGGTTCAGCGGCGCGTACCACGGCAGCATCACCCGGCGGACCTGCTCGTAGTGCGGGCCGTCGCCGATCACCGAGATGCCGCCGCCGCGGGTGTTGCTCAGCTGGGTGAAAAAGTTGATCTCCTCGACGCGCTTGCCGAACTGTTCCTCGTCGGCGGCCACTTCGTCGAGCAGCTCGGGGTCCGACACGACGACGAGCCGCCACTTCTTGGCCGGGATCCCGACCGCGTAGATGTGCCCGAACCGGCGGTAGTAGTCGAGCTGTGTGTCGTTGTCGTTCAAGATGTCGAAGTTCGCGAACCGCTCGCCGTTCGGCACGAGCCAGCGGACCGCGTACGGGATCTCGAGCGTGCCCTCGCTCTCGCCGGGCGAGGCGGTGGCCGGCGCCGGGGCCGCTCCGGCCGGGGCGCTGGTCCCGACGACCTGCTGCAGCTCGTGGCCGGCCAGCCGGAACGCAGAGGAACCGAAGCTGACGATGTCCCCCTCGGACAGGACCGCGTCGGTGACGGGCTCCCCGTTGACGAAGGTGCCGTTCGAGCTGCCCAGGTCGACGATGCGGCACGCGCCCGCCTCGTTGCGCAGTTCGGCGTGATGCCAGGACACGGGCGCGTGGGTGACCACGAGGTCGTTATCCGGCGCCCGGCCGATGCGCAGCGTCCAGGCAGGCGGCGGCGCCACGCTCGGCTCTGAGGCCGGCGGGACCGGCTCCGGTGACGGGGCCGACGCTGGCGGCGCCACCGCCTGGATGGGCCAGGAGCCCGCGCCGTCCGGGTCCGCTGGGCCGATCTCCCCCCGGGTGTGGGGCCCCGCCGCATCCGGGCCAATGTCACTGACGGTGCAGCTCAGGACCGGCCCGTCGAGGGGATGACCGAGCCGGACCAGGCATTCTCCGTCGATCTCGATCCGGTCCACCCGCCGGTCTCCGGCAAAGGTGCCGTTGGTGCTGCCGCTGTCTTCCAGCACCCAGCGGCCGTCCTCCGCCTGGAGCACGGCATGATGCCAGGACACGCGCGCATCGGTCAGCGCGATGTCGCACTCGGGATCGCGGCCGACCAGGTACGAAGAGCCGGCCGGGAGGGTCCGGTCGGACCCCCGTGTTCGTACCACTAGTGGCGGGACGGCTCCCCCCACAGCGGGCTTTTCGGTGCCCACGCGCCCACTCCCCCTGTCCGGCCTACCCGAGAACGGCCCGGCCAGCCTGAAACAGGCTGCTAGCAGGATAGAGCGCAGCCCTCCATTTTTGATACGGCAAAACCAGCTGCCGCATGCGGGCGCAGACATCCGGCAGGGGCGGCCAAGGCCCATCCTGCCGGTGCTGCCGCCACTATGGATCTGGCCGCTTTGATTTCTCTATCCGGCCCGATTCCGGCGACGCCGGACCAGGGATTGCTGACGGGCGGCCGGCCCCATTCGGCGCCCGTCGTCAGATCCGCCTGATCACCGTCACGACCCGGCCCATGATCGTCGCCTCGTCGCCGAGGATCGGCGGGTACGCGGGGTTGTGGGGCATCAGCCAGACGTGCCCATCGGCCCGCTGGAAGGTCTTGACCGTGGCCTCCTCGCCGATCCGGGCGGCGACGATGTCGCCGTTGTTCGCGTCGGCCTGCTCACGGACCACCACGAGATCACCGTCGGCGATCGCAGCGCCGATCATGGAATCGCCCCTGACCTTGAGGATGAACAGCGTCCCCTCGCCGACCAGCTGCTTGGGCAGGGCGAAGGTGTCATCGACGACCTGCTCAGCCGGGTGAAGACCGCCCGCGGCGATCTCGCCGTACACGTCAACGGGAACGCAGGCGCTGTCCTGGGA
>DASQIW010000037.1:0-12001 GCA_035631375.1 Streptosporangiaceae bacterium | reverse complement strand
CGGCACCTGATCACCATCCGGCAGCGGCGCTGCGCCTTCCCCGGCTGCCGCCGCCCCGCCCGCCAGTGCGACCTCGACCACACCACCCCCTACGACCACGGCGGCCGGACCTGCGAATGCAACCTCGCCACCTTGTGCCGGAGACACCACCGCGCCAAGCAGGCACCCGGCTGGCACCTCACCCAGGACCAGCCAGGCCACATGACCTGGCGGCTGCCCAGCGGCCGAAAACACGTCACCACCGGCGACCCCTACTAACGCGCCCTGCGCCGCTATCCCGACCAGCTCGCTCGGCCGTCGCGTCAGCAGTCTTTCTGCGTGCTGATCGTCGTCGCGAACGTGGTGACCGGTGAGCTGGCTGCGGATGTCCCCACGACCTGGACCGGCAGCGCCGGAGCCACGGCAATAAGGCCGGGATTGACCGTCTCCAGTGGGGTGGCCGACTGGACATCGCTGCAACTGCCGACGAGCCCCGAACTGTCAGTGCTCGCGACGTACACCTCGTCGCGCTGCGCGGTGTAATTCTCCGTGAGCCCGGCGTTGACAAACCCGTTGGCGGGTTCAACGGCCGAGGTCGCGAAGTACTCGCTCAGTGGCCTGCCTGTGCTCGCTGCCTGGTAGTAGAAGTGCTGCCACGACAGGTTGCCGCTTGAGTCGGTCTTGGCCTGCCAGGGCACAAGTGGCGTCTCGTCCAGCAATTCGAGATCGCCGTCACCCGCCAGGACATAACCGCCGTCGCTGGTCTGCAGGACCGAGTAAGCGACCGCTCCTATGTTCGTGCACGTCTCGCTGATCCCGTTGTCGAAGCAATACACGCTGCCGCTGTAGGCCTGCTGCCACTGGAGGTTGCCACCGGCATCGAACTTGAGCAGGAGGGCGCCTCGCGGGCCGCCACCGGAACTGAGCGACCCGCTGTTCCAGATGCCGGCGATGGCGAATCCGCCGTCACTCGTCGAGACGATCGACGAGGCGTCGGTTGACCCGCTGTTCGGCGCGCCGTTTACGCTGGTGGTGGCCATTCCGCGCTGCCAGCGGACGCCGCCATTCGCATCGAAGCTCGCGAGCAGTACCTGTGTCTGGGCGCCGCCGGCGGTCGGAGTGTAATCATCTCCGGTCGCCACATACCCGCCGCCCGCCGTCTGCTCCACGGCATTGAAGTAGGCACCGTCCGCCCCGGCCGGCCCGACATCGTCCTGCCACTGCACGTTGCCGTCGCCGTCCAACTTGAGGATCATCGCGCCGACATTCTGCTGCGCGTCAACAGTGCTGCCGACCGCCACGTATCCGCCGTCGGCAGTCTGACGGATCTGGTTAATGGCGCTGCCCAGCGGGCCCGCGTTGTAGACGTCCGCCCACATAAGCTTGCCGGCCGGATCGAACTTCTCGACGAGGGCGCATTGCAGGCCGCTGTTTGGGGGGCAAGTGCTGCCGGAACCGCATCCGACCGTACCGCCCGCCACAACGTAACCACCATCCGCCGTCTGCTGCGCCGAGACGCCGCTGGCAGAGTCGCTAGCGACGCTGCAGCCAACCCCTTCCTGCCACTGCGGGATTCCGGTTGCGCTGAACTTCACAAGCCATGCGGCACCTCCGGTCGGCGTCTCCGTACCGGCTAACGCGATGTATCCGCCGTCGGAAGTTGGCTGCACTTGCTCAGGAGTCAGATTGAGTTGTGAGCCGTTCAGGCTGGCCCCGAAAGCCGTGACGAACGTCCCGGTAGGCGGTGGGGGCGGAGGTGGAGGCGGTGGCGGGTGATGCTTGCTAGCGGGTGTGGGTGCAGCCACGGCAGCGGGGACGGCGAGCATAGCGCCGGTGATGCACGCCAGAGTCGTTACTGCCACAGCAGATCTGCGCCATTTCACGTGACGGGCTCCTTTACAACACACGCCGGCGTTGCCGGAGGTCGAAATGGCCCGTTGCTGATTCGCCGCCGCCCAGCGGATCGGATTGGTCAGACCGTAGCCAGGTCAGGTCAGAGGCATACCCAGCCGTGCGTCGGGCAGCCGGACAGGCCGAGCCCCTGCATCGGCCTGCCCGGCTGCCGGGTCCACTACCCCCGCGGCTGCTGGCCGTCGCCGTCGAAGGCGATCGCCGACCAGACCCCGATGCTGTCGCGCTGCGCGGTCAGCACCCGCTGCGCGTTGCCCGTAGCCGGGTTCAGCCAGACCAGCGAGCTCCCGGGCATGCACTCGGAGTACCGCTGGACGAGCATGCGGTCGCCCGACGTCGCGACGACCACGCTTGCGGGGCTGATGGCCTGCACGGCGGTGCCGGACAGCTCCTTGGCGATAAACGGAGGGCCGCAGCCGGCCTCCGCTTGCAGGTACAGCCCCGTGGGCAGCTGCCACGCGTCGACGTCGCCAAAATCGGCGCTGCCCGCCGGTCGCTGCGGGGTCAGCGCCGTGGGAGCGGCCCCGCTGACCGGGACGAGCCAGAGCCGTGCCGCGGCAACCATGCTCGGGCCTGTATTGGGCACGCAGGACACGAGCACGTCCGCAGCCGTCCACCAGCGCATCGGCCTGCACGCGCCGTCGCTGCCGGCCGTACCGGGAACGGGCAACCGCCGGACCAAGCCGCCAGCATTCCTGACGAGTTCGACACCGCCGGCGCCGCTCACAACCTCGGTGAGCCCGTCGAGCGAGCTGACCGCTGAGTCGTTCGCGCCGCCCTGGCTGAGACGCGCCTGGAAGGCGCCGCTGAGGCTATACCGGGCGATGCCGTTCTGCGTCACCAGGATGTTGTCGCCGTCGGGGCGGGTGTAGCCGAGCACCGAGGTGACCGCCTGAGGCAGCGTGAACGTGGTGACCTGTCCCGTGGCGATGGTCAGCTGGTGCAGCGTGGGCCGGCTCGCCCCGGGCTGTTCCAGGAGAACCCTGCTCTTGTCGCCCGACCAATCGATCAGGAACCACGGTTGCGTGGTCGCTGGCCAGCGGTAGATCTGGTACATCTCGCCTTCGGGATTCAGCATGTACAGCGTGACCGGCCCGGCGGAGTGGGTGTTGCCGGTTGTGTACGCGGCGAGCGCCCAGCCCGGTCCGATCTGCGCCCACGGCACCTGGGCCAGCGTGCCCACGTGACCGCCTGGCAGTGGTGCCGGCGCCGGCGGAGCCGGGGCGGCCGTTCCGCCGGGTTGAGCTGGCTGGGTCCCCGGTGTCGCCGCGCCGGATGGCGCCGCAGCCACCACTCGCGCCGTGATGCTCTGCCTGGGTACCGCCCCGCCGCAGCCGGCGATCGCTGCCGTCACGGCAAGCGCGGACACTGCGATTGCAGTGACAACGACCGATTTCATGCTCGTACTCCGTCCCGTGAGTCCGTAACTGCCAGCTCGATGCTGCGGTCTCAGGTCGACGGCCTCAAGGGACGCGCTCCCCATATGGGGACTGCTCCCCATATGGGGAGCAGTGACAGCGCTGGCGGGTCATACTGTGGGCACGAGTCGCTCCGGACGGGGTTTGATGCTGCTGATCGTGATGTTCGAGACGGGTACATGGCGGGTGTCGTCCACTCAGCGATGTACCTTCGGGCGGGCCCCGACCTGCGACGTCGTGCTGCCGAACGATGATCGCGGCGTGTCCCGCAACGCCGGCAGTTTCGACTTCCAGTACGGCACCTGGTGGCTGACCAACGCCAGCGCGTCGTCCATGCTGTATGTGACGGGCGACCTCGGCTTCCGGGCCGACCTGCCGCCCGGCATGCGACTCCCGCTGCAGCAGTGGCATGCCAAGGTGCGGCTCGACGGCGTGATCACTAGCTACACGCTGCGACTCCGGCTACCGGATCTCGACGAGGACACGGACATCGGCCAGGTCGGCGAGGACCCTGGCGAGTCTGCGCCGCAGCGGATCGTCACATCGCCGGAGCGGATCGTCACGAGCACCAAACTCCGCGCTCCGCTCAACGCCTCCGACCGGCTGGTGCTGGCCGCCCGGTTCGAGGAGTACCTGACCTGGAAGCATCCCGGAGCGGCGGCGCCGCGCAGCGCCAAGGATGCGGCGGCCCGGATCGGCTGGGAAGCGCACGCCGTGGCGAAGCGATGCGAGAACATCCGGAACCGGTACCTTCGCATCGGCGTACCTGGCCTGCGCGGACCGCGCGCCCTCGAGGAACTCGCCGCGCTGCTCATCTCAACGGGCGAGCTGACCTCCGACGATCTGCGCCGGCTGCCGGCGGCCCCGCCGCAGAGTCCTTGACCTAGCGGGCGTTGGCTGATCCAGCCGGCCCCCGACTTCAGCCCACGAGCGTCTTGACCGCGGATGCCAGCTCGGTCAGCGCCTTCCTGGCATCGGCGAAGTACATGCTCGTCTTGGGATCGACGTACAGCTCGTTGTCGATGCCCGCGTAGCCGTGGCCCATCGACCGCTTGATGACGATGATGCTGTGGGCCTGGTCGACGTCGAGGATCGGCATCCCCGAAATGGCCGTGCCCGGCCGGCGCGCCGCCGGGTTCGTCACGTCGTTTGCGCCGATGACGAGAGCCACGTCGGCGCGCGCGAACTCCGGGTTGATCTCGTCCATCTCCTTGAGCTGGGGGTAGGGCACGTTCGCCTCGGCCAGCAGCACGTTCATGTGACCCGGCATCCGCCCGGCCACCGGGTGGATCGCGTAGCTGACCTCGACGCCGCGTGACTCCAGCAATTCGGCGAGGGCAGCCACCTCATGCTGCGCCTGCGCCGCGGCGAGGCCGTAGCCCGGCACGATGATGACCTTCGACGCGTAGGCGAGCTGGATCGCGGCGTCGTCGGCGGCGATCGCCTTCACGTCGCCGCCGGGCCCGCCCGCGATCGCCGCCGCCGCATCTCCGGTGCCGAATCCGCCGAGCATGATGTTGCGGATCGACCGGTTCATCGCGTCGGCCATCAGCTTGGTCAGGATGCCACCGGACGCGCCCACGAGCGCACCCGCGATGATCATCGCCCAGTTGCCGATGACAAAGCCAGCCATCGCGACCGCGGTGCCGGTGAACGCGTTCAGGAGCGAGATGACGACCGGCATGTCCGCGCCGCCGATCGGCATCACCATCGAGACGCCGAAGACGAGCGCTGCCACGATCACGATCGTCAGCAGGGCGGTATTCGGGGCCGCGATGAGGTAGCCGCCAAGCCCGATGCCTACGACGGCGAGCAGCAGGTTCACCACCCGAGCGCCGGGGAACGTGACGGGCGCCGAGGTGATCACGCCCTGCAGCTTCCCAGCCGCGATGATCGACCCGGAGAAGGTGACACCGCCGATGATGACATCGAGCAGGGTGGTCACGGACATTGTCGCGGACACTGCCGCGCCCGACCTCATGTAGTCGTGGATGCCCACGAGCGCGGCCGCGCCGCCGCCGACCGCGTTGAACATGCTGACGAGCTGCGGCATGGCCGTCATCTGCACGTTCCGTGCCGAGTACAGCCCGAGGGCGCTGCCGACCAGCGCCCCGGCGATCATGACGATCCAGCCAGTCGCGCTGATGAGGTTGTCGTGGACGATGACGGCGAGCGTCGCCGCGATGGCGACCGCCATGCCGGCGGTCGAGACCTGGTTGCCGCGGCGGGCCGTCGCGGGCGTGTTCATCAGGTGCAGGCCGAACACGAAGCATGACGCGGCCAGCAGGTAGATGATCTGGATCGTCCAGGCAAAGTCGCTCATGCCGACCGGCCTGTGTCGCGGTGGCCGTTCAGGTTCGAGCCATTGGCCGCGACAGTGTCGGCCGAGATCGGCCGGCGGCGGAACATCTTGAGCATGCGGCCGGTCACCACGTAGCCGCCGACCACGTTCGCGGCCGCGAACGCCGCCGCGAGGAACGCGATGACGTAGCCAATCGCGTTATGCGCGGTGACGGCAATCAGCATGGCGCCAGCGAGCACAATGCCGTGGATCGAGTTCGCGGCTGACATCAGCGGTGTGTGCAGCGTGGCCGGAACCTTGCTGATGACCTCGAAACCCACCCACAAGCTGAGAACAAAGATCGCGACGTCGACGAGCAGCGCCGGGTACATCAGGCCTCCGGTTGACTGGTGTGCGAGAGGGCGGGATGAACGATGGCGCCATCCCGGGTGATGATGACCCCGGCCAGTAGTTCATCGTCACCGTCGAGCGATAGTGCGCCGTCGGCAATCAGGGCAAGCAGCAGCGCCGTGATGTTGCGCGCGTACATGGCGGATGCGGCCGTTGGCATGCTGGACGGGAGCCCGGCGGCGCCAACGATGGTCACCCCGTTGTCGGTCACGACTGTCTGGCCGGGTTCCGAGCCGGCCACATTACCGCCGAGTGGGCTCGCCCCCATGTCCACGACGACCGAGCCGGCGGACATGGCCTTGAGAGCGTCCTCGGTCACCAGGAGCGGCGGACGCCGCCCGGGGACCTGAGCCGTCGTGATGATCACGTCGTGGCGCGCGATATGGCCGGTCAGTTCCTGCTGCTGGGCCAGCCGCTCGTCCTCGGTCAGCTCGCGGGCGTAGCCGCCGTCGCCGGACGCGGGGCCGACGGTGCTCAGCTCGATGAAGGTAGCGCCGACCGATTCGGCCTCGGTCCGGGTCTCTGGCCGGACGTCGTACGCGCTGACGACGGCACCGAGCCGGCGTGCCGTGCCGATGGCTTGCAGCCCCGCCACGCCCGTGCCGAGTACGAGCACCCTCGCTGGCCGGGCTGTGCCCGCGGCGGTGATCAGCAGGGGGAAGAACCGGCCGTACTCGGTAGCGCCGATGAGCGCGGCCTTGTAGCCCGCGATGTTGGCCTGTGAGGACAGCGCGTCCATGGGCTGGGCCCTGGGCAGGGTACGCGGCAGCATGTCCAGGCTGATGGCAGTGACGCCGGCGCTCGCCAGCTCCTGCATGAGGTCGGGGTCGGTCAGAGGGGACAGCATGCCGATGAGGACCTGGCCGGGCCGCAGCGCCCGAATCATGGCGGCGTCGGGCTTGCCGACCATGAGCACCACGTCAGCCGCGAGTGCCTCGGACCGGCTGACCACACCGGCACCAGCCTCGGCGTAGCCGTCGTCAGTGAACCAGGCCCGATCGCCCGCCCCGGCCTCGACGTCGACATCGACGCCAGCCGCGCGCAGCTTGCTGATCACCTCGGGGACAAGAGCCACGCGCCGCTCGGCCGGCGCGGTCTCCTTGACCACGGACACCTTCATAGACAGACCTCACTCAGGCTCGCCTGGGGGGCTTGCAGCCTACCGTGAGGCCACGTTTCCATTATGAACGCTGATTTTTTTGTCACCCTGAAGGGGCCTAGGTCCTGCGTACTAGGGCGTGTCGCCGCTCGACCCGCCCCGCCGCCGTTCGGCCGACAATCCCGGACGAGGTTGCCTGCCTGGGCCGTTAACTGACCCGCCCCGCGGTAGGCCCTGTACGCAACGGGTATGGTTCCCTCGAATTTGCCGCGGGGACAGAGAGGCCGTGGATGCCTGACTTCGCGCCGTCGCCGGAGAGCGAGGGGCTGGCGGCCAGACTGGCCGAGGCGCGCCGCAGGCTGGCCACGCTCGACCTTCCGCGGCCGCTGGCGGCCAGGCTGCATCGGCAGTTCATCGCGATCTGCGATGCGGTCAAGGCTCCCGGCGCGGACGAGGCGAGCGGCGAGCGGAGGCTTGCTGCGTTCCTCGCGGTACTCGAGCGGGGGCCCAGGGGGACTACGGGGGAGCAAGAACATGAATAAGCGAGACCTGATCGACGCAGTTTCCGGCCGGATGGGCGACAAGAAGACGGCGACGGAGGCTGTCAACGCTGTGCTCCAGACCATTCAGGAGACGGTCGCGCGCGGCGACAAGGTGTCGATCTCCGGCTTCGGCGTGTTCGAGAAGCAGGTCCGGGCGGCGCGGACGGCGCGGAACCCGGCGACTGGCGCGGCAGTGAAGGTGCCGAAGCAATCGGTGCCCAAGTTCCGCGCTGGCGCGGACTTCAAGGCCATGGTCAACGCCAGGCGAGCCAGTCGCGCTCGCTCGCGCTAAGCCGGAGCGGCTGGGCAGTACCAGCGCGAGGGCAAAGGACGGCGAGCCAGACCAGTTTGGCTCGCCGTCCGATCACCGCAGTCCGGCGCGCTTACTCAGCGCGGACTGCAACAGCCTGTCGATGAGCTGGCCAAACGGCAGGCCGCTCGCCTCCCACATCTTCTGGAAGTACGAGGCTGGCGATAGGCCCGGCATGGTGTTGATCTCGTTCACGAAGATCTCGCCGCGCCGGGTGTAGAAGAAGTCCACCCTGGCCAGGCCTTCGCAGGAAACGGCGTCGAATGCCGCAGCGGCGAGCCGCCGGATCTCCGCGATCGCTGCGTCCGGGATCGGAGCCGGGATCGCCATCCCGCTCGCCGCGTCCAGATACTTCGCCTCGAAGTCCCAGAACTCCTCGCCTCCGTCGATCAGCAGCTGACCGGGGATGCTCGTGTCGGGTGGCGCGCCATCGATGCCTTCGAGCACCGACACCTCGACCTCTGCTGCGTCCATGGCGGCTTCGACCAAGACCTTCGGGTCGTACTGCCGGGCGGTCGCGATCGCCGTGCGCAGCTCGTCCATGGTGTTGGCTTTCGAGGTGCCGATGCTGGAGCCGCCTCTGGCCGGCTTGACGAACAGGGGCCAGCCGAGCGCGTCAATGTCGTCCAGCACGCGCTTGCCTTCCACCGACTGTGGCTCGGCTGTCACGTCGGGCCAGTCTCGCTCCCGGACCACGACGAACGGCCCGACCGGAAGGCCGCGTGCGGCGAAGATCAGCTTCATGTACTCCTTGTCCATGCTGACCGCGCTGGCCAGTACCCCGGCCCCGACGTAGCGCACGCCGGCCATCTCGAACAGGCCCTGGATGGTGCCGTCCTCGCCGTAGGGGCCGTGCAGCACTGGCAGCACGACGTCAACGTCGCCGAACAAGCGCGGGATCTGCGCTGGCGCAGTCGCCACCACATCGCCGCCGGACCACGGCACGACCTCGGCGCCGGGCTCGGCGATGGCAGCGACGGTGGGCAGCCTGCCGTCGGCGACGGCCAGCCGGTCGGGGGCATCCGCCACCAGCACCCAGCTTCCGTCGGTCGTGATGCCGACCGGGATGACCTCATAGCGCGACCGGTCGATGGACGCCAGCATGTTGCCGCCGCCCATACAGGAAACCTGGTGCTCGGGCCCGCGGCCGCCGAACACCACCGCGACCCTGACCTTGCGCTGCTGAGTCACGACTCCTCCAACCTTCGAATAGGTGCCCGTGTGTCAGACGCCGTAACGCTCGGGCTTTGCCGACCTGCTCGCGAGCAGCAGCACGGCCTCGCTTATTTCTAGGCCGTCGTGCATCACTCCGGCGATGACTTCGGTGATGGGCATTTCCACGCCGTGCTCACGGGCCAGCTGGCGCACCGACAGCGATGACTTGACGCCCTCCACCGTCTGGGTGGTGGTCTCGAGCACCTCGGGCAGCGGCATGCCGCGGCCAAGCTTCTCGCCGAAGGAGCGGTTCCTGGCCATCGGCGAGCTGCAGCTGACGACCAGGTCGCCAAGCCCGGCCAGGCCGGCGAAGGTGTGCTGATCGGCGCCAAGAGCGGCGCCGAGCCTCGCGATCTCGGCCAGCCCCCGGGTAATGAGCATCGCCCTGGTGTTGTCCCCGAGGCCCATGCCCGCCGCGATGCCCACGGCGAGCGCGATCACGTTCTTGACCGCGCCGCCGAGTTCACAGCCGATGACGTCGGGGTTGGTGTAGGGACGGAAGTACGCGGTATGAGACGCCGCCTGCAACTGCGCGGCGACGGACTCGTCGGCGCACGCCACCACGGTTGCCGAGAATTGCCTGGCGGCGATTTCCGGCGCCAGGTTCGGTCCGGAGACGACCGCGATCCGGTCCGGGCTAGCGCCGGCCACGTCGGCGATCACCTGGCTCATGCGGTCGCCCGTGCCGATCTCGATCCCCTTGATAAGGCTGAGGATCAGCGCCGCGGGAGGCAGGTGATCGCGCCAGACCGTGAGGTTCTGCCGCAGTGACTGGGCAGGTATCGCCAGCACCACGAGGTCCGTGCCGGCGAGCGCCACGGCCGGGTCGGCGGTCGCCCGCAGGCTTGCGGGCAACGCGATGCCGGGCAGGTACCTGGGCGAGTCGTGGCTTGTGTTAATGCGCTCGGCCATGCCGGGCTCCCGGCAGTAGAGCGTCACTGGCGTTCCCGCGTCGCAGAGCACCTGGGCGAACGTGGTACCCCAGGACCCGCCGCCGAGGACGGCCGCCTTCACGGCGCGGGCGTCCCTGAGTCGTCGGCCTCCTGGAGTGCGCGCAGGTCCTGCCGCAGTTTTCGGCGGGCGACCGCCGGGTGGTAGAACTCGGCCGGCGGCTGCTCGCCGCGCAGGCCCCCGAGCATCGCGGCGATCTCGGTCATGATCTTGTCGGTGGCGGCCCGCAGCACCTGGTTGGTGAGCGGCTGACCCTCGAACTCCGACAGATCGACCGGCGGCCCCGCCACGACGCGAACTGTCGTGCGCGGCAGGAATTTGGGCACCCACTTGCCGTAGGGCAGGATGCGCTGCGCACCCCAGTGAGCGATCGGCACCACCGGAACCGCCGATTCCAGCGCGAGGCGCGCCACGCCGGTTTTTGCCACCATCGGCCACAGGTTCGGATCCCTGGTGGCGGTGCCCTCGGGGTAAAAGATCACGCAGGAGTTCGTCTCGGCGACCAGCCTGGCGGCCTGCTTCAGGACCAGGGCCGCATCAGCCTGCCCCCGATAGACCGGCAGCTGGCCAAGCCAGCCGAGGACCGGCCCGAGCACGGGGATATGGAAGAGCGTCGACTTGGCCAGGAACACCGGGTACCGCCCGGCGCGATCAGCGAACCGCGCGACCGCGAAAATGTCCATATAGGACAGGTGGTTGGCGGCGAGGATGACCGGCCCTTGGGCCGGGATGTGCTCGAGGCCGCGGTAATCCAGCCCCATCATCAGCGAGATGCCGGGCCGGAGGATGATCTTCGAAACGGACCGCCAGGCGGTGGAGTAGCTGCCGTCGGCTGACTTCCGTGCGTTCTTGTCTGCCATCGGTTCCCTCCGCCGCCTGCCCCTCAGTCGCCAGCACAGCCTGGGAGGATCATACGCATGGCACCCGACTCCGAGGCTCCCGTTGCCTGGTCGCTGGTGGTCCCCGTCAAGGTACTCGTGCAGGCCAAGTCGCGGCTCACCGGGCTCTCCGGCCAGCGCCGGTCGCAGCTGGCGCTGGCGATGGCAGCCGATACGGTCGCCGCGGCGATTCACGCCGCCAGCGTCGCGGCGGTGCTCGTCGTGACGGACGATCCGGAGGTCAGCGACGCCGCCGGGGGCATCGGAGCGACCGTACTCGCCGACGCCCCCGCGGCCGGCCTCAACGAGGCGCTGCGGTTCGGCGCCGGCTACGCGCGGGACCGGTGGCCCGACCAAGGCGTGGCCGGCCTGGCCGCGGATCTGCCTGCCCTGCGCCCCGAGGAACTCACGAGGGCGCTGGCGTCGGCGGGAAACTTGCACGTCTCGTTCGTGCCTGATGCGGCCGGAACCGGCACCACGCTGTACGCGGCGGTGCCCGGAGCACCGTTCCGGCCCCGCTTCGGCCCGCTGTCCCGGCGGCAGCACCTAGCTGACGGCGCTGCTGAGATCGCCGCCGGTGGGCAGCTAGCCGGGCTGCGCCGCGACGTCGACACCGTCGATGACCTGCGGCTGGCAGCCGCGCTCGGCCTCGGCGCCCGGACCCGGGCCGTGCTGGCCCTGGACGCCGAGATTATGAATTAGATGTGGACGATTGGGCAGGTGAGCGTTCTGGTAATGCCGGGTACGCCCTGGATCTGCGCGACAACCATCCGGCCGAGTTCATCGACGTTGTCCGATTCAGCCCGGACGATGACGTCATACGGCCCGGTGACGTCATCAGCCTGGGTTACACCGGAGATCTTCCCGATTGCGGAGGCTACCTCGGCTGCCTTCCCGACCTCGGTCTGCACGAGAATGTAAGCCTGCACCATTGCGCCCCTCCACACTCGTGGTCGTTCTCTAACGCTATCGCGGGAGGCCGCCATTACCGTTGCCGACCTCGGTG
>DASQIW010000036.1:0-4101 GCA_035631375.1 Streptosporangiaceae bacterium | reverse complement strand
CCAGCCGCATCCTCCCGGCGGGCACGGCACATGGCAGATCGTTAACAAGGATGGCGAGTGGTATGTGCTGTGTACCCTCAGCAGCGGCTCTCGGTTCCAGCTTGCCGATTCAGGTTCCACCTCGCCCTCGGACCAGGGGACGGCGGAATTCTCCTGGGTGTTTCCGCAATTCAACGCCGTCAACATCTGGTTGTTCTACCGGCGGTAACGACGGCGGCATCGTGGCGGCGGGGGTGTCCCAGGAGATGAGACCCTGACGGGCCTACTGTGGCTAGGTGACGGTTATCAAGATCAACGCGATCACTGTGCCGCCGGATGGCGGGGACGAACTAGCACGACGATTCGCGGCCCGGGCGGGCGCGGTGGACAGCCAGGACGGCTTTGAGGGTTTCGAGCTCATGCGACCGACCGACGGGCGGTCGACCTGGCTGGTCGTGACGCGATGGCGCGACGAGGCTTCCTTCGAGGCCTGGCGGACTTCGTCCGCCTTCGGCGCCGGCCACGGGCACGGCGGCGGAGGAGGTCACGGCCATGGCGGCGCCGCGGGCGAGCAGCGACCGGTGGCGGTCAGCAGCGAGCTGTGGTCCTACGAGGTCGCTGGCGGCTCAGCGGACCGCGACTGACGCTGCCGCGAGCGACGTACTCAGCCGCGCCTGGTCGCCAGGAAGACCGGGATAGTCCGCGAAGTCCTCTGCTGGTACTCCGCATAGGGCGGATACGCGGCGACGGCCCGCTCCCACCACTGCGCGCGCTCCTCGCCATCGAGTTCGCGTACCTCGACGGAGAACGGCTCGGGGCCGTCCTGAAGCACTACCGACCCCGGGTCTGCCTTGAGGTTGTAGTACCAGACCGGGTGCTGCGGGGCGCCGCCCTTGGAGGCGACCAGCGCGTACTCGCCGTCGTGCTCGACGCGCATCAGCGCCATCTTGCGGACCTTCCCTGACTTGTTGCCGCGCGAGGTCACGATGACCACCGGCAGGCCAGTGTCGCGCAGCGTATTGGCGCGCTGCCCGCCGGAGGCCTCGTATTCCGCGACCTGATCGCGGACCCACTGCGCCGGGCTCGGCTCGTACTCACCCTCAAGTGTCGTCATAGAGCAGACCCTATGCGCGCTCGAAGACTGTGACGAGCGCCGCCCCTAGGGACGGCACCATGCCGTGGCGGCGGCGGATGACGTCGGCGATCAGGCCCGTCCAGCCGGTCTGATGGGATGCGCCGAGGCCCGCTCCTGTGTCGCCGTGGAAGTACTCGCTGAAGACCAGGTTGTCGCGCCAGGCCGGATCATCGCGCAGGAGCGGGAGCGGGCCCAGGCACGGCCGGTGCCCGTCAGCGCCGACAGTGAACAGTGAGATCAGCCTGTCCTGTAGGTCCGCCGCAACCTGGGCCAGCGACTGCGGTCGTCCTGACCCGGTCGGGTACTCGACGGTGAAGCTGTCGCCGAAAAACTGGTGGTACCGCTCGAGAGCGCTGATCACGAGGTAGTTGACCGGGAACCAGACGGGGCCGCGCCAGTTGGAGTTGCCGCCGAACAGCGGTGTCGTCGACTCGGCGGGCTCGTAGTCGATGCTGGCGCGGTAGCCCTCGACGACGATCGTGTACGGATGGTCGCGATGCCACGCCGACAGGGCCCGCAGGCCGTGGGGTGACAGGAACTCAGCCTCATCGAGCAGGACACGCAGGAGCCGCCGGAGTCGGTCGGGCCCGGTCAGAGTGAGCAGCAGCGTCCGCTCTTGGGTGCCGCGCAGCAGCCCGTCTGCGTCGTCCTCGCCCCCTCCAGCCAGCAGCGTGGCGAAGCGCTTGCCGACGACCTGCGCAAGGTCGACGGTCTCCTGGCCGACGACGCTGAGCGCGAGCGCGGGCAGTATCGCCACGATAGACCGCACCCGCAGCTCGGCGTGGTCACCGGTCGGCGTGATCAGCCGGTCGTAATAGAGCCCATCGGCTTCGTCCCACAGTCCTCGGTCGTCGAGTGCCTGCTTGATGGCGGCGAAGTGCTCGACGAACTTCAGGATGAGGTCGGTGCCCGGCCGGTGCCCGGTGTGATGGAGTATCTGGGCGATCGTGGCCATCGATAGCGCGTAGTACGCCATCCAGCCGGTAGCGTCAGCCTGCTCCAGGATCCCGCCGACCGGCAGGTGCGACCGGTCGATAGGGCCGATGTTGTCCAGGCCGAGGAAGCCGCCCTCGAACAGGTTGTTGCCCTCGGCGTCTTCCCGGTTCACCCACCAGGTGAAGTTGACGAGCAGCTTGTCGAACACCCGGCTGAGGAAGTGCACGTCCCGGCCGCCGTCAACGGCGAACACCTCGAGTGCCGCCCACGCCTGCACCGGCGGGTTGACGTCGGAGAAGTCCCACTCATATGCCGGCAGCGCGCCGCCGGGATGCTGGAACCACTCCCTGCAGAGCAGGATCAGCTGGTACTTCGCGAACGCGGGATCGACGTGCGCCATCGCCACGCAGTGAAACGCCAGGTCCCACGCCGCGAACCAGGGGTACTCCCACTTGTCGGGCATCGACATGATGTCGAACGCGTCGAAGCCGCGCCACCGGCAGTTGCGGCCCGCCAGGCGGCTCGCGGGCGGCGCCGGCTGGCCCGGGTCCCCGTCGAGCCAGCGCCCGACGTCGTAGTAGTACAGCTGCTTGCTCCACAGCAGGCCACCGAACGCCTGGCGCATCACCGCGGCCTCGTCAGCGCTCGCCATCGACGGTGTCAGCTCGGCGTAGAACTCGTCGGCCTCGGCCCGTCGCTGCTCGATCAGCGCGGCGTAGTCGGGCCCGAGCGGGTCGCCCTGAGCACTGGACGGTACGGGCCGCAGCCGGATCCGCAGGTGTGCCGAGCCGTGACCGGGAACGGCGAGCCGGTACCAGAAGGCGCATTTCGTCCCGCGTCCATCCGGGCTGACCGTGGCGGCACGGTTCACGATGTGGTCATTGATCCCGTCCTTAGGGAACGGGGTCGTCGCGGGTGAGCCGTAGAGCCGCGCAACATTGGTGTCGTTCTCGCAGAACAGCGCCTCCGGCAGGCGGCCATCCGGACCGGGTCCGGCCAGCAGTTCCATCGGACCGGTCAGCGGATGGTCGAGCGTCGCGCGGCCCGGCCCGGCCGTGACGATCTCCGGCCGGGATGGGTCCGTTCCCCACGACCACGTATTGCGGAACCAGGCCGTCGGCAGCACGTGCAGCTCGGCGTCGTCGGGCCCGGCGTTGGTGATCTCGATCGACATGAGAATGTCGTCCGGCGCGCCCTTGGCGTACTGGACCTCGGCGATCCAGTAGCGGCCGCCGTCAAAGGCGCCGCTGTCAGCCAGCTCGTATTCGGGCTGCTGCCGGTTGCGGGTGGCGTTCTGATCAATCAGGTCCGCGTACGGAAAGGCTCGCTGCGGGTAGTGGTATCGCCAGCGGTTCCAGGCGTGACTCGGTAGGGCGTCGAGGTACCACCAGTACTCCTTGACGTCCTCGCCGTGGTTGCCCTCGGAGCCGGTGAGGCCGAACAGCCGCTCCTTGAGGATCGGATCCTGGCCGTTCCACAGCGCGAGGCTGAGGCACAGCCGCTGCTCGATGTCGCAGAAACCGGCCAGGCCGTCCTCGCCCCAGCGGTAGGCGCGCGACCGGGCGTGATCGTGCGGCAGATAGTCCCACGCCTCGCCGTTGGCGCTGTAGTCCTCGCGGACCGTGCCCCACTGCCGCTCGCTGACGTACGGCCCCCAGCGGTACCAGTCGCCGGCCTGGCGCAGCCCGTCCTCGAGCCGCCCGAAGCCGGCGACCCGGTCGCTCTCCGCGCCCATCCGCAGCCCCTCGCCCATCCGGAACGCCCGCCGTGCGGTCACTATAGGCGTCGGCATGTTTCCGGCTCGTGGTCACCCGGTGCCGTCGCGCTGAGCCGGCCCACTCCGGACGGCGTCGCCAGGCACACCAGGCGAAGGGACGCGGCGCGGTCGCGCGCGGCCCGGTGCAGTGCCGTCGCCCACGCCCGGTCGGCGTCGTCCGCCGACCCCGATCCCGGCCGGGTGAGCACGACGATGGCGTGGCCGCCAGGGACGTTATTGCGGAGCGCCTCGGCGATCACCCAGCACAAGCTCCTGGCGGTCGTGAGGTCCGGCT
>DASQIW010000035.1:0-3577 GCA_035631375.1 Streptosporangiaceae bacterium | reverse complement strand
GCCCTGGCACGCGGGGCCGATCGGGATGACGGGCGAAAGCTACCTGGGGCTCGTGCAGTGGGCGATCGCCGCCGATGCCGGCGATGATCTGGCTGCGCTCTCGATCCACGCCAGTGCCTCGCAGTTCCATGGCCAGAGCTTCCCAGGGGGCAGCATGTCGCTGGAGACCTCGGCGCAGTGGCTGGTGATGATCGCCTCGCAGGAGCGCCGTCCTGCGCCGTTGCCGATGCTGGGCAGGCTGCTGTGGCTGCGCTCGCTGCTGTCCTCGCCGTCGCTTAGGGACCTGGATCGCCGCGTCACAGGCGGTGAGGTGGCCTGGTTCCGGGAAGCGCTGTCGGCTCGGCGGCGCGAGGATGCCTACTGGGTGGAGCGGGACTTCTCGGCCGGGGTCGCCGACGTGACCGCTCAGGTGCAGATGGTCACGGGCTGGTATGACGCGTTCTTGCCCTGGCAGTTGGAGGACTACGCCGCGCTGCAGGGCGCCGACCGGCCACGTCAGCTGATCATCGGCCCGTGGTCACACGCGCAGGAGGGCCTCACCGCAGCGGGCGTGCGCGAGGGACTGGGTTGGCTGCGTGGCAGTCTGCTGGGAGATCCCCGGCGCATCGCGCCGGCCACCGTGCGACTGTTCGTCACCGGTGAGCCGATCGGTGGCGGCTGGCGCGACTTCGACCGCTGGCCCCCCAATGAGGGCGCCGAACGGCAGCTGTGGATAGCGGGCGAAGATCGCTTGGCATGGGAACCGCCGCCCGCCGGGACGGGCGGCAGCCGCTGCTACCGGTATGACCCGGCTGACCCGACCCCGTCGCGCGGCGGGCCGGTAATGATCACCTCAAAGCCGGTGCGCGACAATCGGCCGCTCGAAGCGCGCGCCGACGTGCTCACGTTCACGACCGTCCCGCTCGAGAAAGTGCTGGAAGCGATCGGCCCGGTGCGCGTGCAACTGTGGGTGCGCGGGAGCGAACCACACTTCGATCTGTTCGCCCGCGTCTGCGACGTTGACCCGGCAGGAGCCTCGCGGAATGTCTGCGACGCGCTGGCGAGCGTCGCCCCCGGCCGGTTCGACCAATCTGATGCGGACAGCTCATGGCGTGTGCAGTTTGACCTGTGGCCGATCGCGCACCGCTTTGCGGCCGGTCACCGTATCCGTCTGCAGATCTCCTCCGGCGCGCATCCCCGCTATGTGCGAAATCCCGGAACGGGAGAGGACCCGCTGACCGCGGACAAGCCGCGAGCCGTTGACGTGGAGCTTCTGTACGGGCCTGAATGGCCCTCGTCGGTGCTGCTGCCAGCCGAGTAGTCCGCGACAAGACAAAAGGAGACCGACCGTCCTGCGCCGCGCGATGGGGCCACGCTCAATTCTGGATGGCCGCCAAGGCCAGACAGGCGAGCACTACGAGTTCGCCTCGGCGCTCGAACAAAACGAGAACGGGTGCGAGGTGACCGAGAACGGCGAGCTGCCGACCGTGATCCATGCGAACTGACCGGGTTCGAATCGCAGTACGTCGTGGCCATCTGGTCGCAGGGTAAGGACGGTCGTGTGGTCACGCTCCGGTGCGATCCGCACGAGCGTCCACGGCCGCCGACGTATCCGCAACGGCCAAGTACGCGAAATGCATACGGTGCTGATCGGGGACGATCATGCCGGTGTCGCCCCCTGGGCACCTCTGGGCTAGGCCGACGGACCGAGCAGGGCGCGCGACACATCGCCTATCTCGACGATGCCGACGACGCTGTCCTGCTCAACGACGGGCAGGTGCCGGAACCCGCCGTTCACCATCGACTTGGCCGCGTCCCGAAGAGTGGTGTCCTCCTGGCACACGATCGGGCTCGCCGTCATCAGGTCGCGGATGCGGACGTCGTTCACGTCCTGGCCGTCCGCCACCGCCCGGACGACGTCGGCCTCGGTGATGATCCCGATCGGGTGCCTGGACCGCGGGTCGTCGATCACGACGATGGCGGTGGCACCCTCCTTCTTCATCAGGTAGGCCGCCGCGGCCAGGTGAGCCGTCTGCTCAACGGTCGTGACCGCCGGGTGCATCACGTCAGCGACCGTCGAGGGTTGGGCGGGTGTCTGCGTCATGTTCGCCTCGGATTCCGAGGATCAGGCGATCCCCATGGTCTCGATCCGGCGTGGCCAGTCTCCGAGCATTGTCGCTCGCCTGCTCGGCTGTCCATGGTGGAGCCGCGGCAGCACGGTCGACTGCGCTCGACGCCGACGGGCGCAACTTTCGCCGCCGTGCCCGATGTGCTCGATTGGTGTCTCGCTGGCAGAGCAGGGCGACCACTGTTACCTTTTCGGAGGCCGTGTGAGACAACGAGGAGGTGGTACCCGTGAACGTATCGACAGGGGTGCTCCCCTCTGGACTCACGGTCGGGCGATAGGTCGTCCGGGAGCGCCGTTCAAGGGCACTCCCGAAAGGCACGACCATGCGCTTCACTTCCGAACAGCGCCTCGACGGCGGCGTCGTCGAACGCGAGTTCACCCTCGGCGAGATCCCCGGGATCCTGTGGACGCCGGAATCCGCATCCGCATCCACACCGGCTCGGCTGATCCTTGTCGGTCACCCCGGCGGGTTGCGCACGATGTACCCCCGGCTGGCGGCCCGCGCCCGACACGCGGCGGAGTACGGCTTCGCTGCAGCCACGATCGAGCTCCCCGGCAGCGGTGACCGACCCCGTTCGGCCGACGCCGAGCAGGCCCGCGCCGACCTGCACCGGGCGCTGGCGGGTGGCGAGCCAGTCGACGAGATCGTCGACCGGCTCATCCTCCCGCTGGTTGAAAAGGCGGTCCCGGAATGGCAGACCACCTTGGACGCACTCCTTTCGCTGCCTGAGATCGGCGGCCCGGTCGGGTACTCGGGGGGAGTGATCGCCATCGGCATCCGGCTGGCCGTGGTCGAGCCGCGCATCGCGGCCGCCGGTCTGTTCGCCGGGAGTTTCGTGCCGCGCACCATGTTCGAGGAGGCCCGCCACGTCACGATTCCGCTGCACGTTCTGCTGCAGTGGGACGACGAAGGAAACGACCGGCAGGCGGCCCTGGACCTGTTCGACGCCTTTGGCTCCAAGGAGAAGACGCTGCACGCCAACATGGGCGGCCACACCGGCGTGCCGCAGTTCGCGGGGGACGACGCAGCCAGGTTCTTCGTCCGGCACCTGATGTGAGGCCAGGCCGTCAGGCCCAACCGCAGCGCCGGCTTGTGTGCTGCCCGTCAATCGTGGCGGCCGGAAACGATCTCAATTGCCGGTGACAGTTCGCGTGGTCGCGTCCAGACATGCCGCCGAGCGCTCTCTACTCCGGGTCCTGGCGGGGCGACAGGAGCGTTCGAGGACTGCCCACGGCGGATATGGCAGGCGTTGCTGTGGCGCGCCCGGGTTACGTTTCGTCAGGGCGTGGGCTGTTGGGCAGAGTCTGCACGAGTGCTTCGAGTGCGGCCGTCCAGCTTTCCCAATAGGGGCGGCCGGGTTGGGCAGCGATGGCTGCGATAAGCAGCTGCCGGAACGGTTCCCTATCGCCGCCGTAGGCGTGCTCGACGACCGCTGCTGCCAGCGCGAAAACGGTGCTTTGCCAGGGTGC
>DASQIW010000034.1:0-42148 GCA_035631375.1 Streptosporangiaceae bacterium | reverse complement strand
CTGCCCGCTGCTGGCCGACGCCGCGGACGAAAACCCCGTGACCACGAGGAGAATGACGGCGACACACAGGCCGATGTCGGATCCGACGCGGCCAGCGCGTGGGTGCCGAAGCATGGGTTTCACGGTGTACCTCCCACTCAGGAGCTTGAGACTGGGCCGGCCTTCGCGACGGCGTCCGTCGAGCGCAGCGCGGCCGCGGCGGCTCCCTTCTGCGTGCGCGATCACCTTCTGGTGCTGCTTGGCCAGCTTGACCGCAGTGCTGGGGTTCATGAACATCACCCTCCTCAGGCCTGGTCGTCGTTCCTGCCGCTACCAGATCCGTGCGTGGTCGAGCCCGTGCACGCTGTTTTCGGCGCCAGCGGGTTCGAGATAGTCGACTAGCAGATCAGGGACGCGAATGGAGTCGCTGTTGCAGCCCAGTACCGTCAGAGCGACATTGGCCATTGGGAGTGGCCAGGGAAACGTGATCATCATGAACATTGAAGTTCTCCTTCCGGTCGGCCAGGGAGCGGAATCGCCGCTGCCATAAGTGCTGGTGATGCCGACAGTAAGGACAGCCGTGGTGACGACGAATCGGGATTTTCCACATCCAGGAACGCCCGCCACCCCACAAAGGGAGCGCTACCGGCAATGCCTGAATGCGTACCGGACGGAATTACCTGCCGTCAGTACGAGGGGCGTGAGGGTTCGGTTCGCCCCACGGCCACGCCGAGCTCGGCCCGCGAGGAGATCCCTAGCTTGCGGTAGATACGCGCGAGGTTGGCCTCGACCGTGCGCGGACTGAGGAACAGCGCCTGGGCTACCTGACGATTCGTGTGGCCGGAGGCGGCCATTGCGGCGACACGCTGCTCGGTGGCGGTCAGCGCGCCCGGGGCAGGCGGACGAAGCCCAATGCGCGACAGCTCGGCGCGCGCCCGCTCTGCCCATGGCGGTGATGGAAGGGATTCGAAGATCTCCCGGGCGCGCTCCAGGTGCTCCCTAGCAAGCCGCTTGCGTCTGGCGCGGCGCTGCACCTGTCCCATGACCAGCAGCGTCCTTCCGAGTTCGAAGGGCATGGCGAGCTGCTCGTGGTGGCGGAGTGCATCCTCCAGCGCCCCGGCAGCGCTCTCTATGTCGCCGCGCGCCGCGAGCAACAGGCCCCGGCAGCGTGCACCGGTGGCCAGGGTCCAAGCTGGACCGTTGGCCCGGCCCCGTTCCTCGAGCCAGCCCAGGAGTCGTTCCGCCCTCGGTAGGTCGCCGAGCCCGATCACCGCCTCGATGTGGTCGGCGTGAAATCGCAACGCCGCGGGCTCCGCCAGGCCGATGATATCGGCGAGCTCCGCTGCTCTTGACAGGCTTGCCTCCGCAGCGCCGACGTTCCCGGCCGTGAGTTCGGCGAACCCGAGTACGCCGGAGAGCATTATTGTCGTCCAAGAATCACCGCCTGCGGCCGCCACTGACAGGCCTTCGTTGGCTGCGGCGGTTGCGGCATCCGCACGGCCGAGATAGGCGTCTAGCCGTGCCTGCAGGCACAGTTGTTCAGTTCGCCAGGCCGGCTGGCCGACCTGCTCGGCTGCGTGCCAGCTCTCCATCGCATACTGCTCGGCCGTTGCCCAGTTTCCTGCCCAGCACTCCAGACTGGCCAGGGCGGCCAGCGCAGTGGCCAGCGAGCTCTCGTCACCCTCGTCCAGCGCAGCCTGGAGGACCTCCTCGAACAGGCCGCGCGCTTCGTCGAAGCGGTCCACCTGCGTAAGGCAGACCGCATAAGTAAAGACCGCGCGGTCGCGTACGCGAGCGGGCCTGGCCTCTCCCTGCAGCTCTACGCCACTTTCAATGAGTTCGACGTCGAGGCCCCGTCCCAGCAGGAAGTCCTTGCTAACCTTCTGCGCCAGCGCCGCACCAATCAGGCCGGGATGGCCTAGCTGTCGGGCCAGGGCGAGCCCCTCATCTGTATGCCTGGCGGCCTTGGCCAGGTCCGCCTGAGTTTTGCCGCCGATCTCCAACTGGATGCGGGCCAGCAGGAC
This sequence comes from Streptosporangiaceae bacterium, assembly GCA_035631375.1. Lineage (GTDB taxonomy): Bacteria > Actinomycetota > Actinomycetes > Streptosporangiales > Streptosporangiaceae > JAJYUU01. The sequence goes on along the minus strand of DASQIW010000034.1, from coordinate 40,145 downwards.
CAGGTCCGCGGACGCCTCACCTATGGCGTGCTCTAGCACCCTGATACCTGCGAGCTCGCCCTCGGTGACGAACAGGACTGTCGCGAGAAACAGCAGTGCGAGCGCTCTGTCACGCCCGGCCGGCATTTCCTCCACCAGCGCTTGAAGGTCGCGCCGCGCTCGAGCCGTATCTCCCGCCCGGAACAGGTAACGGCCCACACGCGCCCGCCTGCGCCACAAGTCCTCGAGCGCGACGTCGGGAGTGAGCCGAACGGAGAGCTCGCCCAATTCCGCCGCAACCCCAGGAGCACCCCGAGTTGCCGCCGCTCTAGCCGCCTGGTCTAGAGCGCTAGCCACGTACTCGTCAGGCCCTTCGGAAGATAGTGCGAGGTGTCTGGCCCGCTCCTCCGCGGTTGGGGCGATCTCGCCCAGGCGGCGGTGCACCGCCCGCCGTCTGCAAGGATCAGCGCCTGCGTATATTGCCGAAGCGAACAGAGGATGGCTGAACCGGACCCGATCACCACTGAACTCGACCACGCCCTGGGCGGCAACCGCGCGGAGGGAGTCTAACGCTGAATGGCCATTTGCCTGCTCTAGCCTGGTTGCCGTCGGTGACTGCAGGCACGCGGCCACGAGCAAGGCATCCTGGGCATCGTCAGGGAGCGCCGCCAGTCGCGCGCTCAGTACTCCCTGCAAATCCGCCGGCACCGGCAATGGTTCCTCCGGCGAAGGCTCGCTGGGGCTTCTCTGCAGCACCCGGGCCAGTTCCAGGCCGTAAAACGGATTACCGCCGGCGGCTTCGAACAGTCGGCGGATGGTCAGCCGGGAAAGCCCGGCGTGGTCCTTGGCGCGAACCACCGACTGGAATGCGCCGAAAGCCAGCGGACCGACGCGCAGACACGTGAGGCGCTCGGTTGGCATACCCGCCAGCCATGCGGCACGCTCGCCGGTCTGATCACGGACGGAGGCCAGCAGGCCGACCTGCTCATGGGTGAGCCGTCGCAAGGCGAATTCCACCGTCGCCGCTGTCGGAGAGTCAAGCCACTGGAGATCGTCGATGGCAAGAACCAGCGGCGCCAAAGCGCACAGGTGCCGGAGCCCGCCGAGGAAAGCGACCGAGACCGCTCTTTGCTCGGGCGGCCGGCCCGCAGGATCCGCCATGAGCAGAGCTACCTCCAGCGCCCATCGCTGCGGCGCTGGCAATAGGTTCAGTACCTGGCCGAGGACTGGTTCCAGCAGATCGCCCAGCGCAGCGTAGGACAGCGTCGCTTCCGATTCAGACGGCCGGCATGACAGCACCGTGTAGGAGCGCTCCGCAGCCTGGACAGCGGCAGAACTCCAGAGGGTTGTCTTGCCGATGCCGGCCTCGCCCTGCAGCACAAGTCCACACGGGCCCGCAAGCACCTCATCGAGGAAGACACCGACCGCGTCCAGCTCACGATCACGCGCCACCACGGCAGCAGCGGACACAGGCACCCCCTCCGCCAAGCTGATCAGATAATACGGCCTGAACCCGCCCGAGTTAACGGCATGCACGCGCCGGCAAATCGCATGAAAAAAGTGCGAGGCGGTCTGGCCGGACGGTGCCGCAGGCAATCTCGCGCAGCATCACCAAGCAAGGCACGGAGCCGAATCTCAGCACAGACGCGGCCGCATGCTTGCGGCCACGCCTGACAGATTTCCGGACCGTGCACTGTGCGCATAAGGCTTCATTCGCTTGTGACAGGGAGCCAAAGTGGGAAGCCAACGTGTGCAGCAATCAGGCAGCTTCAGGCGACGCCCAGCCATCGCCTTCGCAGATAGATGGGCTTCAGGCAGTAGCCGGCTCCGGCAGGCCGCAGTCCTGGGCTGATTACTGAGCAGGAGGTCGCGGGTTCGAATCCCGCCAGCCCGACCAGGTCAGCATTGTCGATCTTGATTCAAGATCGAGCGGGAGCCAAATTGGGCACACGACCTGCAGTCGTCCGGCCAACCGCGTGCATCTCACCGAGCTCGCGCGCCGACGGGAACCGATCGCCAGGCTTCAGCTCGCCCCGCGATCGCGTCGGCGTGGGTCTGGTCAGTCGCTCGAACCGCGTATCGAAGTTGCCGATAACGCCCTGCACCATCGCGTAGTGCCGTTCCGGTGTGCTCGACGCAGTCGGGTCTGCTGCACGTGCCGCGTACTGTGCCAGCGCAAACCCCATTTCCTCTCTTGCTCGTTGGGACTGACCAGGATGAATGGCGTTCCCTAAGTCGGGCGCCCCGGAGGGCCAAAGGGCTCTGCCGGGGCGCCAAGCTGTTCGACGGGCGCATCCATAGGCATCGGTCCTCCTGGTGTGTATAGTGCGCGTTTCCAGACTCGCAAGCAAGAGGTAGCAGGGTGAAGGTCGTCAACAGCCGAGTGCATCTTGGCATGCATGCTGGCCGCGGCAGCGGCGAACCGTGGGAGGTCCGCTGGCCCAGGTGACCCGAAGCGATCAAGCGCCTTATAGCGGCCGGAGCTAGCGCCATCCAGAAGACACGATGCCAGCGGCGGGAACACCAAAGTGCGAGCGCTGACGGTGGCTGCGAGGCCCGCGAGGGTCCTGGCTGCTGGGCGTCAGCGCCCGCGTTTCCCGCCTGCGCCGCATCGCGGGAGTCCTGCCGTGCTGTGGCGTGGCGGTCCGGCCGGCGGTCTGCGTAGGGGGCCGCCGGCCGGAGGTGCTGGGTCGCGGATGCTGTTGTGGCCTTGCCGGGCCGGGGTCACGAGACCTTGACAGTCTCGCGGGCGTGCTGGACGATTTCGGCTTCCTCGCGCCGGAACCCGGCCCATTCGATCCCGAAGGCGCCGATCAGGAAGGCGATCGTGCCGAGGCCGAAGAAGGCCAGCGAGACGATGTAGGTGATCTGAGAGACCTTCCACCAGCCGAACGCGTTCAGCAGCATGCTGCGCAGCGTGTCGCCGCGGAAGACGGCCTGGACCTCGCCCGCTAGGGCGGTGTTAGTCGGGTGAGCCATCGCCTCTGCGGACAGCTGGGCGTAGGTCTTGCCGCCGCCGATGCCCTGCATATGGACGGCGATGAAGTTATCGGCGTAGGACTCGGCCTGCTGCCCGGTCAGCAGCTGCTGTCCGGCGTACTGCGACACTGACGGGATCATCGACGGGGTGATCTCAGTGCCGGCCTTGGGGTGGGCGAAGGCCGCTGCCGGCGGGAAGTACACCTTCTGAGCGGCGAGCTGGTTCGTCACCTCGTTGTGGATGTAAGCCGACCCCCACAGCAGCAGACCGCCGACGGCGAGCATTAGCACGCCGGCCACGGCCAGAAGCTTGTTGATTGCGTTGCGGCGCATTGTCGGTCTCCTTTCTTGGTGCCTACCCCGGCGGGTGGGCAATCCTTTGACTGACAATGCAAGTTTTTCGCCGGCCCCACCGGGACGTCATTGCGGAAGGCCTCTAAAACTTCGGGACCTAAGTAACCAGCGCGGTCGTTCGGAGAATGGCTAGTCTTAAGAGGCCGCACCAGCGAGGAGCCGTGCGAGCGTTCCGGAACTCGCGCGGAGGCTGTGTCCCTCTTGAGCCAGGGAGAACCCGGCCTGGAACGCGCCGCGTTGCAGGCGATGTGTTTCAGTGTCGGTCAGGCCTGACTCAGCGTCATGTTCACGCCAATCTGCGCAGTAGGCCGTGCCCTGAGGATGCCTTCCGCGGCTGCTGAGGCGATTTACCTCCGGAGCCTGCCGCTACTGGCGCATCCCAGTTATGCGTCTGGCGGGCTCATCCACTCAGGACGGCCATATGCGTCAGGCCCGTATACCCACTCCGGCAGGCCAGCACTGCCGCGTGTTGGCGATCCTGATGTGCCCTGTCATGTCCCGCCCCTTCCCCCCGCGCACGGAGTAGGGCGGACAGGGCCCCCACTGCTAGAAGTGCCTAGTTCACACAGGGTCGCCTGCACTGCGGCACGAGCGAGCGCTCGTATGTCAGCGCCACGCCCGCGGATCGGCGCGATGGCCGTTATGACCAGAACGCGTCTACTGAAGACTGGTCAGTGTGGTGAATCCAGACATCAGTCACCTTGCCCTCGCGGATATGGAGAACCTGGGCAACGTTGTCGTCAAGCCTGCGACCCTCCCGCTCGGCGCGGTCGGTAACCAGCATCACAATATGCTCATCGTTGGCAAGGACGTCGTGCAGCTCAGATTGAAATGTGCCCCCCGACAGCGCGAACACCTTGCTGAATACCCCAAGCACCTCACGAACGCCTTCGTAGTCGCCGGAGAGCGGGTTATGGCCGGGGAAGTGCCAGCGGGTGTCCTCAGCTAAGAACTGCCCAACCGCCTCCATGTCGCCTCGCGCGAAAGCAGCGAATCCGTCCCGCGCCAGGTCCTCGTTTGGATGTGCCATCTGGCCCTCCCCCAGATCAAGGTTGAAGCACCATCGTCTCCGCGCCCAGGCGGGCCGTCAACGTGGCGCGGACCAGATCCTGGCGCTTTGGCGTGCCATCGCTCAGCGGGTGATGACTAAGGTCGGCCGATAAAGTCGTCCGGTGCGACTTACCGTTCTCGGCGGATGCGGCGCATGGCCGGCCGCAGGTCAAGCATGCAGCGGCTACCTCATTGAGTATGACGGGTTCCGGCTCGTCGTCGACCTCGGCTATGCGACTGTGCCGCGGCTGCTGCAATGGGTCGCTGCGGACCAGGTCGACGCGGTTTTCATCAGTCATGGACATCCTGACCATTGCGCTGACCTGAATCCGCTGCTGCGGGCGCGTGCGTTGTCTGAGGACCCGCCTGCGCCGCTAGCGATCTATTCGCTCGCGGGCGCGTTGGACGCAGTGCTCGCGCTGGACCGTCCTGGGATGCTGGCCGACGCCTACGTTCTGCACGAGCTGACTGCAGGCAAACAGATCAACGTCGGCCCGTTCCGCCTGCAGACCGTCGGGCTGCCGCACTGGGTGCCCAACGTCGGTGTGCGAATTGCTGCTGGCGATCGGGTTCTTGCCTACACCGGCGACTCCGGCCCCAGCTCAGGTGTAGTGGTACTGGCGCGCGACGCTGACCTGCTACTGGCGGAGGCAACTTACGTGAATCAGGTGCCAGCGGACTCGCACCCTTACCTCTCGAGCGCCCGCCAGGCAGGCCGGCAGGCCGCGCAGGCCGCTGCCGGGCAGCTGCTACTGACCCACCTGTGGCCGGGTACGGACCAGGATGCGGCTCGAGCCGCGGCCGCTGACGAGTACCCCGGCACGGTTGGCATCGCATCCGCAGACCTGGTCCTGGACCTCCCGTAAGGCCAATCCTCGGATCCGAGATCCTCGCCGAACCGTTCGAAAGGCTTACCGTCGGCGACTGCTAACCTTCCGGCGCATCTGCTCAGCGCCCCGGCTGGAGGCAGCGACTGAGCTGCCGGTCGCTTGACGCTTCGGTTAGATCGCAGATATCTTCGAGTTATGCGAAGTTCTGCGCCAGCCCTGCTGCCGATCTTCCGGTCGAGACTGCAAGCCGAGATCCTGGCCGCACTGCTGCTTGACGCTGAGCAAGAACACAGCCTGACAGACCTTGCGCGGCGGTTTGACGCGCCACTCAGCACTGTCCACGGCGAGGTGAAGCGCCTCACCGAGGCTGGGCTGTTGCACCGCCGAAGCGTTGGAAGATCAGCGCTGGTTCGCGCCAATACGCACAACCGCCTCGTCGCGCCACTCGCCGAGCTGCTGTTGCTTTCGTGGGGACCGATGCAGGTCGTGGCGGACGAATTTGCGACGCTGCCGCGGGCGGAACGCGTCATGATCTTTGGCTCCTGGGCTGCCCGCTACCTCGGACGAACCGGCCCCACGCCGCACGATCTCGACGTGCTTGTCGTCGGACAGCCGACCCGACAGTCGGTCTACGATGCGGCTGACCGCGCGCAGCAGCGGCTGGCAATGCCCGTTAACCCGGTGATCCGGAGCACGGATGCGTGGCGCGAGGCCGAAGATCCGCTCATTGGACAGATTCAAGCCGGTCCGTTCGTGCCAGTGCTGGAGCCGGATGACGCGCCGGCTCAGAAAGCGCGGACAGCCGATGAGTAGATGGCCGCGAGGTCAGGCTGATGTCGAGGAACTCCTCCGCCGCGGCGAGCTGGAGCACGTAACGGGAGCTGCGGCCGACGGCAGTCGCTTGCTCGCTCAGGCAGAGAGAACTGCTGCGACTGCGGCTGGGCTGATCGCAACTGATGCCTACAGCGCCTACGTCCTGGCGTACGACGCTGCGCGTTTTGCCTGCGTCTCCCTGCTGGCGCATCAGGGCATGCGCGCCACGACCAGCGGCGGACACTATGCCGTGGAGCGCGCCGTACGAGCGCAGTTCGGTCCCGGTTTCAGGCCATTCGGTGACCTGAGGCGACGGCGCAACGAGTTGGAATACCCGCGCCTACCGGCCGACACCGCCAGCGAGGACGAAGCCGCGGAGGCGATTGAGCTAGCCCGAAACTTGATCGCCGCGGCGAAGGTGCTACTCAGCCAGCTGTCTTTCTTCGCCCGGCAGTGACGGATGCCGAAGATGGCGATCTGCGATGCGTAACCAATCTGACGTGGGAGCCAAGGTCCGCAGTCGCTGGGCTACCTCCCCCTGTTAGTCGTGGCGCTCGGGTTGGGCCGGTCTGGTGCAAAGGACCGCGGCGGTCACCAGCATGACTGCGGCCGTCGCGCCGTGCACGCCGTAAGCAGTTGCCTTCGGGCCGTTGCTCCGCAGCACGTTGATGCCGTCCCCGATCGGGATGATGCTGGCTGCGGCCATGTAACCGCCCAGAATGCGCGGCGTCCCGGCTGCGAGGAGCACGAAGACAGCAATCCCCGAGGCGATGTCACGCACGCCCTTAGCCGCAAGGTAGGGGTCGGTCGGCCCGCCGTTTTGCTCCGTAGCGATCCCGTACGAAGCGGCGGCTACCCGCGGCGCGGCGAGAAACCGGGCGCCGATGAAGATGATGCCTGCCCCAACCAGCCCGGATAGCCCGTCACCGATCTTCGTCAGTGCCATGGTGGTCCCACATCCCTTCCCTGTTGCACCCGCTCAGGACGCGGGTTGCTCCTGGGCGCCTGGCGAGCGCTTCCGGCACCGGCTGCGACTTTTGGTGATCCCGCGGATCATCTACCTGCGAAGGCGGGCGCATCGTCGCGGGCGAACTGCTCGATGTCCAATGGTTGCCGCCCGGTGACGTCAGCAACGGTGGGGTAAACCTCGGCGGCCTCGCCCCGCCTGTAGTGCGCATAGTCCTCGAGCAAGCCGTCGACCTGCCAGGCAGGAAGGACGTCGCGGAGACCGTCGGCAAACTCCGGCGGCGGTACGTCGACGAACGTGATCTCGCGGCCGAGGGCGGCGGTCAGCGCCGCGGCGATCTCGCCGTGAGTGATCGCCGCCGGGCCAGTGATCGTGTAGCTCTGGCCGCTGTGCCCGGGCTCGGTGAGTGCCACGGCCGCGACGGCAGCGATATCGCGGACGTCGACGGCGCTCACCCGGGCGTCGCCTATGGGTGCGAAGAAACGGCTGCTCGTGGCGATCGTTCCGGCGAACGCCAGCAGGCCCTGGAAGTATAGGTTCGGGCGCAGGAACGTAAAGCCGATGCCCAGCTCACGGACCCGGCGCTCGACCTCCGCATGCCAGCGCAAGAAGCGAACCGGCGAGTCCGGCTTCGCGGCGAACTGGGACAAAATTACCAAGTGCTGCACGCCCGCATCCAGCGCGATTTCCGCGAACCGCATCTGCTGTTCGGCGGCCTTCTCTGACGAGGGCGTGACGAGGTAGGCCTGGCCGATCCCGTCCAGCGCGGCGTTGATGGACTGCGCGTCGTCAAAGTCGGCCACGACGACCGAGACACGCGCCTGGTCGAACTTCGCGGCGTCGCCCGGCCCCCGGACCATGACCCGCATCGCAGCGCCGCGCTGGGTCAACTGCACCACCAGAGGTGAGCCCGTGTTCCCCGTCGCGCCGGTCACCAGTATCGGTTGTTCGCTCACATATCCCCCCTCCAACGACCTCCCCGTCCGCACAGCGGGTCGTCCTTCCGGGCGCCCAGGTCCTTCATTCCCCGCGCAGCGGGTCGTCCTCCCGGGTGGCGCGCCGACCGAGCGGCTACCGCGTTGTGGATCTTGTGCCGGTTTTGCGGGGAAGCAGAGCCGCTACTCTCCTGGTGTAGTGGCATCGGGCACGGCGAGACTTGCTCGGCTCGGTGGCGCGGAGCACTGTCGCGCGGTCAGGACCAACCCACGAGGAGGCCCCCACATGCAAGGCTCACCGACCGACATCGACGAGCACGTGGCACCTGGAGTCAGGCGGCCGTCCCGGATGCACCATCACGCCTTCGTCACTACCGACCTTCAGGCCACGCGCCGCTTTTACGAGGACATCATCGGCCTGCCGCTGGTCGCTACCTGGGCCGAGGTAGACCGTTTCCCGGATAGAGATCGCGTCTACTGCCACACCTTCTTTGAGCTGGGGGACGGCAGCGCGCTGGCTTTCTTTCAGTTTCAGGATCCAGCAGCCGAGCCGCCTGTAGCCAGGCAAACCTCGCCGTCGATCCACATTGCGCTTAACTGCGACGAGCCAACACAGCTGGACATCCTCGATCGACTGCGCGGTGCGGGTTACTCCGAGACTGACGCGGTCATGCGCGACCATGGGTACTGCAAGTCCCTCTACGTCAACGACCCCAACGGGCTGCGGCTTGAGTTCACCGTCGACGTACCAGATATGCCGGAAATTCTTAAGCAGCAGAAAATGTCGGCGCACCAGACGCTCAACCGGTGGCTGGCAGGCGACCACACGAGCAACAACAGTTACCGCCCCGAGCACACCTGACTCCGTCAGCCGGCTGCGAAGAAGCAGGTCATGCTGTTCACCACGACGCTGGTCGGTAGCTATCCGCAGCCCGACTGGCTGATCGACAGAGCGAAACTCAGGGTTCCGCGAGTACGCGTGCCGGAACTCTGGCGCGTAAGCGCCGACCATCTTGGCGAAGCCCAGGACGACGCGACAGTGCTGGCTGTGCGAGCGCAGGAAGAAGCCGGCATCGACGTAGTGACGGACGGCGAGATCCGGCGCGAGAGTTACTCAAACTATTTCGGAACTCGCCTTGACGGTATCGACCTGCAGAATCCTGGTGTTACACGCGGGCGAGGCCCGAGCAGTACTGCCACGGTCGTGATCCCGCGAGTAACAGGGCCGATCGTTCGCCGTCATCCTGTAGATGTTGACGACATGAGATTCCTGCGTTCGATCACCACTCGCCCCGTGAGAGCCACAATCCCAGGGCCGTTTACATTGTCGCAGCTATCTCAGGACGAGTATTACGGGAGCGACGCTGCGCTGGCTCTCGCCTATGCGGCAGTGGTAAAGCAAGAGATGGACGATCTGTTCCGTGCAGGTGCAGATGTTGTCCAACTCGACGAGCCATGGATGGAAGCAAGACCTGAACGGGCATTGGCCTTCGGCCTGCCAGCCCTGAGGGCCGCTCTTGAGGGCGCGAGCGGGGTCACTGCCGTACACATCTGCTTCGGCTACGGCGCCCTTGTGCCAGGACGCCCGCCGAGGTACGCCTTCCTGCGGCACCTTGCAGGCTTGCCGGTCAATCAGGTGTCGATCGAGTCGGCTCAATCGAACCTTGATTGCAGGGACCTAGAGAACTTCGAAGATCAGACGGTGATCCTCGGCGTGCTGGATCTATCGACGGCCGAGGTTGAGTCGGCAGGCACTGTCGTGGAGCGGGTCGAACGAGCACTGCATCACGTGCCGCCCGACCGCGTGATCTTGGCCCCTGACTGCGGCATGAAGTTCCTGCCACGTCAGGCGGCAGCGGAGAAGCTACGGTCGATGGTTCGCGCTGCCGAGATACTTCGGGCACGCTATCCAGGGAATTGATGCGGGGCACGAGATCGCAGCGCCGCGATCGGCCGCTCAGACGCCGATCTACAGTCGCGATGGGCGGCGCCGGCCGGCCCTGTCGATCGCGTCAGCAATGGCAGCCAGTTTCCTCGTACGCGCGTGCCGTCCCGTGGCGAAGCCGTAAGCGCGTGGCTGCCGCCCCGCGAGCTTCGATGTCGTCTCTGGCTGCTGATATTCCGTGGCAGGCACCGTCCAGTGCAGCAACTTCGTTCAGCTTCCGTTCCTACAGGGCGGCAGTTCAGCAAAGTTCAGGATCTTGATATTCATTTCCCCAGGCAATATGGCTTGTCTGATTTGCGCGTGCGCCCCGTGTGGAGGTGGTGTGAAGTCGCCATGGCGTGGCGGCGCAATCTCCGGTAGCGGCGCGGACGGATCATGACACGGGCGCGAGGCGCCGCTAGCGTGGATGACCTGCGTCCTGAGCTGAACTGGGCGCGACATGACCGGGCCTTCAGGACCGTGGGCCCGCGGGGTGGATGGGATCCGGGGTGACGAGACACGGGGGTGACGAGGACAGGCGGTCGGCGAGCTGGCGGTGGTCTCGTCGGTCGGACGGTGGCTGGGAGCGCGCTTCTTGCGGTGGTGATCGGCGCGGCCTATTTTCTGCTGGCCCTGGTGATCGCTGACCTGCGCGAGACAAACTCCCGCGCGACTCATGCGCTGGAAGTACTGGTCGCAGCGAACAGCTTGCAGCGGCTTCTCGTCGCCGTCGACGCTGCTGAGCGCGGGTTTATTCTCAGCGGCGATGCCATGTTCCTCGAGTCGTTTAACCGAGATCAAGCGGGATTTATCCGGCAGGCGGCCGTTCTCGAGGATCTGGCGAGGGCCGGTGATGCGGGCCAGGGCGGGCGCGCGCACGAAATCAGGCGTGCTGGCACGGCCTACATCACGGACTACGCGATTCCGCTGGTCGCGACGGCGCAGCGGGATATGAACGCGGCTCGTTCGCCCGCGGCTACCGCGGAGGGCCATCGCCTGCTGGTGGCGATGGGAGTCAAATTCGACAAGCTCACTGCCCGCGAGCAGCAGCTCTTCGCTAGTGACCACCGTCGCGCGGATGCTGCGGCCACCCGGTCGCTGATCGTGTCCGCCGCGAGTGTGGGCGGCTCGATAGCCCTGATCCTGGTATCCGGCGGCTACCTGGCGCGGTCGGTCGTCCGGCCAATCCGCCGAGCGTCGGAGATGGCGGGCCGCCTGGCCGGCGGCGATCTGTCCGCACGAGTGCCGGAAACCGGGCCGGGCGAGGTCGGCGTCCTTGAACGGTCGCTGAACACCATGGCTGGCTCGCTGGAAACCAGCCGAAAGGAGCTGGCGGCGTCACGAGCGCGGCTCGTGATGGCCGCCGATGAGACCCGGCGGCGCATCGAGCGCGACCTGCACGACGGCATCCAGCAGCGGCTGATCTCGCTCGCGCTCGCGCTCCGGTCCGCTGAAGCTGCCGCGCCCGGGCAGGCGGAGTTGATCTCACAGACCACACACGGGCTGAACGACGTGGTCGATGAACTGCGGGAAATTTCCAGGGGCCTGCACCCTGCCATCCTTGAGCAAGGCGGGCTCGGGCCGGCGCTACGGGCGCTGGCCCGCCGGGCTGGCTTCCCGGTCGAGCTGAGCGTAGTGGTTGGCAGGCGCCTGCCCGAGCGGGCGGAGGTCACCGCATACTACGTGGTGTCGGAAGCGCTGACCAACGTGGCCAAGCACGCCAGCGCGTCGGTTGCGTTCGTCGACGTGAGCGTCGACGGTGGTGCCCTGCGGGTGGAGGTTCGCGACGACGGAGTCGGGGGAGCCAGTGCAGCCCTTGGGTCCGGTCTCACCGGCATGAGCGACCGCGTTCAGGCCGCGGGCGGCCAGATCGATATCACTAGCCCGCCCGGAAGCGGCACCAGCATCGTGGCAAGGATCCCGTTCCCGCCACGATGACTCGCGAGTGGTGCATACCCGCGGACACGGCCGACATGGGGGCAAATGGGATCGGGGGCGGATCCCTGGGGCGGTGTCAGCCGTGTCCGCGGACACTTCACAACGCGGCCAGAGTCAAGTCGGCCTGCCGAGCGCGCTGGCACGGCCAGGCCAGGCCACAATCGGCGCAGGTGCCGTGATCATTGACGTGCTGGTCGATTACCTGCCGCGCGGTAGCGAGTAGGTGAATGAGTTCGGGTGGGAGGTATTCCGTGAAACTCGCCGGGGGGTTATTCATGCCTCTCGCTCCTCTCCAGTACGCGTCGCCCACGTGCGACAGGCGGGGTGCTCGCTCTCGCTGTCCATATTTGCGATCCCGAGCGCCCTCGTCTGCGCTGCTAGCGCCCAACCTCTAGGCCGGGCTGGCAGGCGACCAGGCATTCCCGCTAGCTGCAATGCAAGACGCGGCCGAGGGAGGCACGCTGAAGACATGCCTGTGCGCTGCATCATCGTCGACGACAATAGGGACTTCCTGCGCGCTGCCAGCACCCTGCTCGACCGTGACGAGATCACCGTCGTCGGCGTTGCGTCTACAGGAGCCCAGGCTCACCGTGCCTGCGGTGAGCTGCGGCCAGACCTAGTCCTGCTCGACATTCAGCTCGGCGAGGAAAGCGGCTTTGAGGTTGCTCGCCAGCTATCCGGCAGGCCTGGCCTGGGCACGCCACGCGTGATTCTCATCTCCAGCTATTCCAGGGAGGACTTCGGCGACATGATCGCCGACACCCCGGCGATCTCGTTCCTGCCCAAGGAGGCCTTGTCGGCGACAGCAGTTCTGGCCATGCTCGCCCGTCCAGCCGACCCGGTCAGCGGCTACTAGACTCAGCCGACTCGAGATAAGCAAGCACCGCAAGGACGCGGCGATGGTCGTCGTCGGTCTCGTGCAGCTGCAGCCGGCCGAGAATGCTGCGCACATGCTTCTCGACCGTTCCCTCGGTGATCCACAGCCGGTGTGCGATGCCAGCGTTCGAACGGCCCTCGGCCATCAGCCCGAGTACCTCGCGTTCACGGTCTGTGAGCTGCTGGAATTTGTCGTCGCGACGCCGGGTCGCAACGAGCTCCTGGACCAGTACCGGGTCGACCACCGTTCCGCCCTCTGCCACCCGGCCGACGGTCTCGGCGAAATCGGCCACGTCAACCACCCGGCTCTTGAGGAGGTAACCGACCCCATGACCCCCGGCGAGTAGCTCCATCGCCTGCTCGACCTCGACATGCGCGGACAGGACCAGGGTGGCGACTTCGGGGAACTGCGCACGGATCTGCCGCGCAGCCTCAAGACCCTCGGTCTGACGGCTAGGAGGCATCCGGATATCGATGATGGCCAGGTCGGGACGCTGACCGACCAGCGTCATCAGCTCGCTGGCATCCTGGGCCTGGCCGATGACGTCGAATCCTGCGCTCCGCAGCAGGCTTGCGATGCCCTCCCGGAGCAACGTGTCGTCGTCAGCGAGAACGATTCGTTTGCGTGTTTCCTCCACCATGCCCCCGTCAGCATGTCTTCGCCCTGGATGCCCGGGCCCAAGCTGAGTGGCGTTTCGGATGGGACGCAGCCGGGATCCGGTGGGTTCCGGGCAACCTGGACGACTGATTCAGTTGCCAGTAGCCATGCCCAGTGTCGGAAGCGAAAGCACAGTCTGCTCGGGTTCGATGCTGTCCTCCAGGCACCGGTCCGGGGCCATGCTGGGAGGGCGGTGCTCGGCTGATGGAGCGCTGGAGTCGGTACCGTTCTGGCTATGACCATCGAGCCTGATGCCAAGGACTGGACCTGGGTGCTGCAACGGCCGTGCCCGGAATGTGGCCTGGACACCCAGAGTTTTCCACGCGACGAGATTGGCGGGATGATTCGCGCCAATGCGGCTGCATGGCAGCGCGTACTGACCGGCCCCGGTAATCCGCGCCTGCGCCCATCACCGGCGAAGTGGTCGTGCCTTGAGTATGGCTGTCATGTCCGTGATGTACTGCGGCTGTATGAGCAGCGGCTCACCTGGATGCTCACCCAGGACGGGCCTTTGTTCCCCAACTGGGATCAAGATGCCGCGGCTGTTCAGGACGGCTATGGCGAGCAGGACCCTGTCGTCGTGGCCGGGGAGCTGGCCACTGCTGCAGACGTCATCGCAGCGCACTTCGACAACATTGCTCCCGGCCAATGGCAGCGCACCGGGAGCCGCAGTGACGGCGCGGACTTTACCGTCGAGTCTTTCGGACGGTACTTCATCCATGACCCGATCCATCATCTTTACGACGTGACCGGGCAGCTAGCGCGGATCCGGTAGTCTCCGGCCTCTCATTCGTGGCAGCACAAGACAGGGCCAGCGAGAACTCTGGTCGTGCCTTCGTGCGCGTGCGCCAGGCCTGCGAGCAAGAGTCCGAGTGCCAGGGCGCAACTGAGTGCGATGGCGACCGCGATGCGGATGCTTCTCATGCGGTGTGTCACGTATTCAGTGTGAGTGCATGGCTAGTCGCGTCGCAATATCTCGCGTGGTTGGCTCAGGTCAAGCGGGGTCGTCGGCACCGACGTCTGGATCCGGGATCTCACCGTCTGGCGGCAGCAGCGGCGCCATCGCGTCCAGGGTCTCCGGGTACTTGATTCCGGCGCCCGTGTTGAGAGCGATGACGACGTCGCTCTCGCCGATCTGGCCGCGCTCGCGAAGAACCCGGATTGCCGCGATGGTCGCCGCGCCCTCCGGACAGACCAGTGCCCCCTCGGTGCTGGCGATCTCGCGCTGTGCCGCCAGCAGCTCGGCGTCGCTGACGGCGAGTGCGCACCCGTTGGTCCGGTAGATCGCATCGAGGATGAGGAAGTCGCCCAGCGGCTTCGGCACGTTGAGACCGAAAGCGGCGGTATGCGGATCCGGCCACGGCGAGCTCTCTCGCGCGCCGGCCTCGAATGCCGCGACGATCGGTGCACACCCGCTGGCCTGGACCGCGACGAGGCGCGGCAGCGGGCCACTCATCCAGCCCAGCTCAACCAGCTCAGTGAGCGCCTTGTGAATGCCGATGATGCCGACGCCGCCGCCGGTCGGGTACACGATCACGTCCGGCATGGTCCAGCCGAGCTGCTCGACTATCTCCAGGCCCATCGTCTTCTTGCCCTCGAGCCGGTACGGCTCCTTGAGCGTCGAGACCTCCTGAAAGCCCTCGCGGCGGGCAACGGCGGCATTGATGAGCCGGCCGCAATCCCCGATGTGACCGCGCACCAGATAGAACTCGGCCCCCGCCGAGGCAACCTCGCCCCTGCACACGGCGGGCGCCTGTTCGGGCATGGCAATCAGGGCGCGGAGCCCGGCACGGGCCGCATACAGGGCCCACGCCGCCCCGGCGTTCCCGTTCGTAGGCATCGCAACGCCACGAACCCCTAGCTCAGCCGCCCTGGAGACGCCGACGGCCGCACCGCGTGCCTTGAACGAGCCGGTGGGAATCGTCCCCTCGTCTTTCAGCAGCAGCCGGGGCACGCCGAGCTGCGTGCCCAGGCGCGGCAGCGGCAACAGCGGCGTCATGCCCTCGCCGAGGCTCACGATCGACTCCGCGCGGGACACGGGCAGCAGCTCGTGGTAGCGCCACAGCGAGGCTTCGCGCCCGCCGAACGCGGTCCGCGTCGATTCGGCGGCCAGCTGACCGAGGTCATACCGCGCTAGCAGCGGTGTGCCGCAGGTGCACACGCCCTGGACGACGTCGGCCGGGAAGCGCGTGCCACAGCGCGGGCAACTCAGCTCGGTCAGGTACGAGAACACGAGGTCATGCTGCCCTTCGGCAGTGGGTTAAGCGGCTCAGAAGGATTACCCGCCTGGGTGCCCGGCCAGCGCCAGCGACAGGCCGGAGATGTATCCGCTGCCGTCAGCGTTCACGCCAGCGCTGAAAGTCTCGTGGCCCGCCACTAGACCGTCGACGCGAAGCGGAGCCAGGGGAGACCGGACCTGAAGGCAGCCGGGCACCAGGTGGACAGCACCCGCTGGCACGTCGACGTCAAGCCCGAGCATGGCCTGCACGAGGGCACCGGCCGCTGCCGTCGCCCACGCTTGCGGCCGGCAGGATGGCGGATACGGCGAGGGCCATGGCACTTCGTCGCGTGCGTGCCCGGAGAACAATTCCGGCAGCCGCCAGTCGAAGGCGGCCGCGGCATCCAGCAGCCCGCCGGCCAGCTCTGCCGCCACGGCCGGGTGCCCGCTGCGGACTAGTCCGAGAATCACGATCGCCGTGTCATGACTCCAGACCGAGCCACAGTGATAGCTCAGCGGGGAGTACCCGCCGCTCGCTGCGGACATCGTGCGCAGGCCGAAGCCGGAATTCATGTCCGGTCGGCCGAGCCGCTCCGCGATGTGGCTCTCCTCGTCTGCAGTCAGCAGCCCGGTTCCGAGCAGATGGCCGATGTTACTGGTCAGGGCGTCGACCTTGCGCTTAGCTCCGTCGAGGGCGAGCGCGGGATACGGCCCCGCGGTGTCCGTCACCCAGAAAGATGACCGGAACGTGGCCGCTAGACTCGCAGCCCAGGCACGCCACTGCTCTGCGCCTGGCTCACCGAACGCGTCGAGCAACTCAGCGCCGGCGATCGCGGCCTGGTAGGAGTATCCCTGCACTTCGCACAGTGTTACCGGCGCTGCGGCGATGCTTCCGTCGGCGAACCGGATCGAGTCGTGCGAGTCCTTCCACCCCTGGTTCGCGAGGCCCTTGCCGCTGTGGTCCCGGTACTCGAGCAAGCCGTCGCCGTCGGCATCCCCGTGATCGCGCATCCAGGCCAGGGCATCTTTCATGTGCGGCAGCAGCGCCTGGACGTCTTCCGCCGGCATGCCCCATCGCCAGGCTTCATGCAGGAGGCAGATCCACAACGGGGTCGCGTCGATGGTGCCGTAGTACAGCGGCGGCAGTGCGCCGATGTCGACCGGGCGCCTGCTCGGGCGCAGCTCGTGCGGGATCTTGCCCGGAGCCTCGCCCGTGAAGAGGTCAACGCGCCGCCCCTGGAAGGAGGCGAGCGCGCGCAACGTCCCCCTGGCGAGCTCCCAGCCGAATGGCAGCATCAGCCGGGCCGCCCAGATGCTGTCGCGCCCGAACAGGGTCAGATACCAGGGCGTCCCGGCAGCCAGGAACACGTCGTGAGGCGCACGCTTCGTGACCATGCGCAGCGCGGCCGCGTCCTCGATCGAGCGGGCTAGCATGCGCGGCAGACGGACGTCGGCGGAGTCCGCATGGACTCGCGCTGGCTGGTCAGGGCCGCTGCCATTGTGCACGGCGGGGGCGCCCGGCGCAGGCACGACAAGGGCGGTCTGATCCTGGATCGTCAGCTGCCAGGCAATCTCCTGCTCGGACTGGCTCCCGAGTTCGACGTCCCAGGTCAGCGACGCCTGGCCGGTCGGGTCAGCCATCGCGACGGCACCAGGCGCGCTGAGCTGCACCTGTAGTCCGTCAGTGCCCCACTCGAGCCCGGTGCTGGTCACCTTAATCGGCACAAGCCGGCTTGTCCGGCCCGCCTTGATGTCCGTGAGCACGGCGAGATCAGCCGCCACCCGCAGGGTCACCCGCGTGGTGCCATGCGCGCGGGGTCCGCCGCTCAGCCGCACGACTTCTTGCACCACGCCCGGAAGTACTGTCCGGGTGCGTGTCACCCACACTGAGGGATCGGCTGCATCCGTGGCGCTCTGCCTCGGGATGCTGGCGAACATCGCGGTGCGGGATGAGACCAGGCCGGAACTGATCGGAGCGGGTTCGGCACCGTCGATCTCCAGGACTGCCTGCGACAGCGCCCTGGAGTGAGCGTGGATCGCGCCCTGCGCTCCGGTGTGGCGCACCTGGCCGCCCTGCTCGCTGAGCACCATCGTGGGGGCGCTCAGCACGGTGATCAGGTTGTGCAGCCATGGCTGGCCCGCATCTGACATCGACTCAGGCTCCCGCGGTAACGAGTCGGAAACAAGTACTTGACACGCATGCAATAACGGATTCAGTATAACGATGATTTGAACGTTCAAGAAGGTTTATCAACCGATCTGTCCCTGAGTTGCCGACGTTCTGACACGGCCAGGACACGGCGAACTAAAGCGACCCCGTTCCATCTCCAGGTGCTGCTGATGCAAGAGCGAGGATCCCGATGGCGTTCGGCCCGCCCGACTCTGGAGAGCGTCGCGCGCGAGGCTGCGGTATCACGCCAGACCGTTTCCAACGTGCTCAACGCGCCGCACCTGGTCAGTGATGAGACAAGGCGTCGCGTCGAGGCGGTCATCGCGCGAACGGGTTATCGCCCAGTCAAGGCCGCTCAGACGCTACGCACCCGGCGCTCCTACCTGATCGCCGTCGGACTGCAGACACCCGCAGAGGACAGAGGGGAGGTGGAGCACGAGTTCCTGCATGCGCTGACCGACCGCGCCCAGCTCCGCGGATTCCGGACCCTGCTGTACACGGTCGAGAACGACGAAGCGGAGATCGATACCTACGAGAGCCTGCTCAGCGAGTACGACCTGGACGGGTTCGTGCTCACCAACACGCACACCGACGACAAGCGCACCGCCTGGCTGGATCAGCAGAACATCCCGTTCGTGACGTTCGGCCGGCCTTGGGGATCGGCTGCCCGGCACTCGTGGGTCGACGTCGATGGTGCCAGCGGGGTGCTCGCAGCTACCCGTCACATAATCGGACGCGGGCATCGCCGGATCGCCTTCCTCGGCTGGCCCGAGGGATCGGGCGTCGGGGATGATCGGCGCGCTGGCTGGGAAACGGCGTGCCGCGAGGCCGAACTCCCGACCGGCCGTCTCGCCGCGCGAATGGCCAACAGCTTTGCTGAGGGCCGCTCTGCCTGCGCTCAGTTGCTGCAGTCGGGAGACCCGCCGACAGCATTTGTGTGCGTCAGCGACGTGGTAGCGCTCGGCGCCTGGTCGGAACTGACTGCGCGCGGCCTGGAACCCGGATCGAAGACGGCGGTCGTCGGCTTCGATGACTCCGCGGCCGCTGCACTGGCCGGCCTCAGTAGCGTCGCGCAGCCGCTGGACGAGGTGGCGAGCGCCTGCCTCGATTGTCTGCACAAGCCGAAGGAACCCAGTGGTCAGGACAGCGTGCCCGACACCGTCCTGCTCACTCCACGGCTGATACTGCGGGGCTCTGCTTAGCGCGGATCCCGCATCGGCCATCGCTAACCCGGCATCGCGGCCGGGGCCTCCCGAGAAAGAAGTCAAGGGATTCGAAATGAAACACAGCAGGGCATTTCTCGCTGCCGCTGCCATCAGCGGCATGCTCGTGTTGGTCTCAGCGTGCGGATCCGGCGGTTCTGGATCCACCACAAGCGCCAACACCAAGCCGCTGACGCTTATGTTTGGCTCGAGCGGCCCGGCGGAGACCAAGGCTGTCAACTCCGCGGCTGCTGCCTTCACCAAGCAGAGCGGCATCCATGTCAAGGTGATCGCGGCATCGAACCTGAGCCAGCAACTGTCACAGGGTTTCGCGGCCGGGCACCCGCCGGACGTCTTCTATCTCGACCCCGGCAGTTTCCAGAACTACGCCAAGGACAATGCGCTGGACCCGTACGCGGCCAGCCTGCCGAACGCGAAGGACTTCTACCCGGCCCTCCGGCAAGCGTTCACGTATAAGGGCCAGTTCATCTGTGCCCCGAAGGACGCCAGCACGCTCGCGCTGTACATCAACACCACTGACTGGAGTCAGGCTGGCCTGACCAGCGCGGACATCCCGACGAACTGGAGCCAGCTGCAAGCGGTGGCGAAGAAGCTGACCACGAGCGGCCGAGTCGGACTGGTGCTCGACCAGAGCCACTCCGAGATGGACGAGTTCCTCTACCAGAACGGCGGCACGGTCGTCGCGCCGAACGGCTCGGTCAACGTCGACACACCGCAGAACGTCGCGGCGCTGACGTTCCTCAAGGGCATGCTCACCTCGGGCACCCTGAAGTTCCCGTCGGCGATGTCGTCGTCCTGGAGCGGCCAGGCATTCGGTGAGAACAAGGCCGCAATGGACATCGTCGGCAACTGGATGGTCGGCGCCCTGCAGGCCGACTACCCGAGCATCAAGTACCAGGTCGCGACGATTCCCACGGGTCCCTCCGGCACAGCCGCGACGTTGTCCTTCACCAACTGCTGGGGCATCCCGAAGTCCTCGGCCAACCTGACGGGCGCTGTCGACTTCGTGAAGTTCCTGACCTCGCCGACCCAGCAGATGAAGTTCGCGAAGGGATTCGGGGTCATCCCGTCTCTGCAGACCCTGCAGGGCCAGTGGGACTCGACGTTCCCGAACCTCGCCGTGCACACCAAGGAACTGTCGTACGCCCATCCCGACGTCGCGCTGCCCAACGACTCCCAGGCGCTCTCGGCGTGGGACTCGGCGCTGGCCCAGCTGGCGACGGGTAACCCGGCCACTATCCTGCAAACCGCGCAAACCAACCTCGCCCCGCTCGCGAGCACGACAGGCTGAGCTCATGGCGACGGAGCAGCTAGAGCTGCCAGCCGAGCGGCGGGTCCCCGGTACGCCGGGGACCCGCCGTCGCGGTCATCGCGCCCGCCGCCGGGAGGCGGTCGCGGGCTGGCTCTTCACCGCGCCCGCGATCGTCGCGCTGATCGTGTTCCTCGTCGTTCCAATCATCATGGCCGCCTGGGTCAGCATCAGTGACTGGAGCGGGATCGGCGGTCCGTTCTCCTCCGGCGTGCACTCGGTTGGCGCGGCCAACTACGCGGCACTGCTGACACGGCCCGGCCTGGCCCAGCAACAGCTGGGTCTCAGCATCCGCGACAACCTCTACTACGTCCTCTTCGTCGTCCCGCTGCAGACGGTGCTCGCGCTGCTGCTGGCGATCGTGGTGAGCCGCAAGGCGCTACGCGGCCGGGGCTTCTTCCGTACCGCGTTCTACTTCCCGTCCGTCACCAGCTCGGTCGCCGTCTCCATGATCTTCCTGTTCCTGTTCGCCGACAGCGGCGTGATCAATGGCGCGCTCGGCTACCTGGGTGTGCACGGACCGAACTGGTTCAGCGATCCGAACGGGCTGCTGCAGATGATCGCGCACGGTCTCGGGATCGGCGCACCGTCCGCGCTGACTCACCACGGACTGCTCGGCGTGCCCTGGTCACAGTGGCTGGCAGGCCCGAGCGTGGCCATGTGCACGCTGATCGTCCTAGCAATCTGGACCACGTCGGGGACCTTCATGCTGCTGTTCCTCCCCGCCCTGTACAACATCTCCGAGCAGATCGAGGAAGCAGCGATCGTCGATGGCGCGGGGCCGTGGACCCGGTTCCGCCGGATCACGCTGCCGCTGATCCGGCCCGCCCTGTTCCTGGTGCTGACCCTCGGGCTGATCGGCACCTGGCAGGTGTTCGACCAGGTTTTCCTCATCACCCAGGGCAACCCGGTCAACACCACCCTCACGCCCGCCTATCTCGCGTACCAAACCTCGTTTGGCAACGCCCAGTGGGGTCAGGGAGCTGCGATTGCCTTCATCCTGTTCGGCATCATCGTGGTCTTCACGGTCGTGCAGCGGCTGATTCTCCGCGAGCGCGGCTCTCTCACCAAGGCGCTGGGACAGTCGGCCAGATTCCGCCATGCGCGGGGCGACGGCGGGTGGCCGCAATGAGCCGGGCCGCGGTGAGCTGGGCCGCGGGGCGGCGGATGGCCGGCCGCCGCAATCCCTGGATGCGGGCTGGCCTTTATTTCACTCTGCTCGTCTTCGCCTTCCTGTACATCTACCCGTTCCTGCTAGAACTCGGCACCGCGTTCAAGACCGAGACGGGCGCGGTCAACAGTGCGGTGAACCCGATTCCGCACAACTGGGTCGTCACCGGATTCAGCACACTCAACGAGTTCTCCAACGGCTACTTCCCGCTCTGGGCCCTGAACTCAGTGGTTGTCGCGGTGTTCGTCACCGCCGGGCGGGTCCTCTTCGACTCCATGGCCGGATACGCGCTCGCCCGGCTGCGCTTCCGCGGCCGCGGCGGCGTATTCGCCGCCATCATCGCCGTGATGGCGGTGCCAGGCGTCGTCCTGCTCATCCCGAAGTTCCTGGTCATCCGCACTCTCGGGATCTACGACAACTACGGCGGCCTCATCATCCCGCTGCTGGCCGACGCGGCCGGCGTCTTCATCATGAAGCAGTTTTTCGAGTCGATACCTCCGAGCATTGAGGAAGCGGCGCATATCGACGGTGCCGGCACCTTCCGCACCTTCTGGTCGGTCGTGCTGCCGATGGCCCGGCCGGCTCTCATTGCGCTGACCATCCTGTCGTTCCAGGGATCCTGGAACGACTTTGCCGACATCCTCATCACCCACCAGAGCGAGTCGCTGGACACGCTGACGACCGGAGTGGGACGACTGGTCAGTGGGGCACTCGGCGCCGCCACCCAGTACCCGCTCAGGATGGCCGCGGCCGTGATCATGACGGTCCCTGTCGCGGTCATCTTCTTCGTGTTCCAGAAGTACATCATGCGCACCGGTGAAGGAGCAGTGAAGGAGTAGCGCGCTCGGACCAGGCTCCGAATCCGGTCACTTCACAGGAAGCCACCCGATGTGCCACTGTTTCGGGCAGGCATCCCCCGCTCGATAGCCATAAGAGAGGCACCGGCATGGATCTCGGACTGCTGCTCTTGCGCCTCGCCCTTGCGGCGATCCTGTACATGCACGCCACGCAGAAGCTGCGCGGCTGGTTCTCTGGGCCCGGCCTCGACCGGGCCGGTGCGCTGTTCGACAGCCTCGGCCAGCGGCCGGGTCGCCAGATGGCCATGCTCGCGGTGGCCTGCGAGCTGTCCGGCTCGGGCCTCGTCGCCCTGGGACTGATCACGCCCCTCGGTGCCGCCATCCTGGCCGGCACGATGATGGTGGCCGGCGGGTCCCTCACGCTGGCCAAGGGCACCGTCTGGAACGCGCAAGGCGGCGGTGAGTACCCGCTCGTACTCGCCGCGTTCGCGATCGTGCTCGGGTTCGCGGGACCGGGGCGGTGGTCGATCGACAACGCCTTGGGCGCGGCGTGGGTGACGCGCTCCAACGGGACCGCGGCGGTCACCGGGCTGATCGTCCTCGTCGTGGCGGCGCTCGCGGCTGGTCCCGTCCTGCTGCGTACCCGGTCGCTGCTGCGGCCCGCTGCCGCGCCAGAGCCAGCACCCCAGGCGCCCGGCGGCTCCGAGGGGTGACCCTCGCCCCTTCTGGGTAGGCGCACGACCAGGAGGGGGGTCGTCATGGCCCGACGTCTCAGCGGATGGCGGAAGCTGGCGGCATCAGCCTGGAGCCGCCCGATGGACCCGCAGTTCTTCGGCGACATGGACGTGGACGCCGAGCCGATGCTGGTCTACATCGAGGACGCACGGCGCACCGGGGACGAGCACGTCACGATGACGCACCTCGTGGGGCGGGCCGTGGCGCACGGCCTTGCCGCCGTGCCGGACATGCGGGTCCGGATCGCCCACGGCCGGCTGTATGAGCGACAGAGCATCGACGTCTTCTTCATCGTGGCAACGCGCGGCGGCCGGGAGCTGACCGGCGTCAAGGTGGCGCACGCTGATCGCAAGACGGCGACCGAGATCGCGGCCGAGCTAAACCTGCGCTACACCGCCATCGAGGCGGGCATCGCCGACGAGCTTGGCCGCGGCAAGGCGCTCCTCGCGAGGCTGCCGCCGCGGCTCCTCGGCGCGGCCCTCAGCGTCGGCGCCTGGCTCACGTCGGACCTGAATTTCGACCTGAGCAGGCTGGGCATGCCACGACAGGCGTTCGGCGGCGCGATGGTCACCTCGGTCGGCATGTGGGGAATCGATCACGCTTACTCGCCGCTCGCGCACTACTACCGGGTGCCCGTCCTGGTGCTCGTGGGCGCGGTCGGCAAGCGGCCGGTCGTGATCGACGACACCGTGGTGATCCGTCCGATGATGACGATCACCGCGACATTCGACCATCGCTATGTGGACGGCTACCACGCGGCGAAGTTCGGCGATGCCATTCGCAGCTATTGCGCCGACCCGGCCGGCTGCGAGGCAGCCAAGACCCGGTCGCCCAGCGCGGCGCCCGCCTAGCCGACTGCCGGGTACTCGTCGTGACGCCGCATCCACATCTGCGGCGGGTCCCCCTCGTTCCGGCCCGCCGGAGCCCGGTCGAGGAGGCCGTAGTAGCCCATCATGAACTCCAGACCGCGCGCAGTGGTCGAGTACGTCAGGTACGCGGCTCCATCCCGGGCCGCGTACGCGCTCATGACCGGCGCCTCGGACAGGTAGGCCGCCGGCTCTGTCCCGCACTCCTGCGCCAGCTCGGCCGCGACCGGGGGAACGCCGCCAGCCAGGAACTCGCGCGTTACGTCCTCGGGCCGGGAGATCTCCAGGTCGAAGTTGTAATCGCTGCCGTACGAGGACGCCCAAGGGAACGTCCACCCCATCCGCTGCCGGTAAGCGCGGAGCTTGTCCAGCGGTGCCCGGGAGATGCAGGTGAACGTCACGTCGCGCGCATTCAGGTGCGGAACGGCGCCGTTGAAGGTATCCGCCGCCGACGAACAGACCGGGCAGCCGGCGGAGTAGGACGGGCCGAACATGAAGTGGTAGACCAGCAGCTGCGAGCGGCCGTCGAACAGCTCCGGCAGCGTCCTCGGGCCGTCGGCGGTGTCGAAACTGTAGGGCTTGTCGATCCGCACCCAGGGCAGCTGGCGCCGCTCCGCCGCGAGCTGGTCGCCGCGGCGGGTGAGCTCTTTCTCTTTCGCCAGTAGCTCGTCCCTGGCTGCCTGCCACTCCTCGCGGGTGCCGATCCTGTCCATGCGAATGTCATCCCCGCTATGCCGGGCCTCATGCCCGGGGCACAGCAGGTTCGTACTCGTCGTGACGGCGTAGCCACGCGATCGGCGCCGGCAGGCCGGCCTCGTCGCGGCCCTTCGGCGCGCGGTCGAGCAGCTGGTTGGTGACGTTGAAGGCGTCCAGGCCGCGCGCGTAGCACGAGTAGGTGTGATAAACGACGCCGTCCTCCAGGGCAAAGGCGCTGAGGCCCGGGCTCTCGGGCCCGAACGGCTTGCGGGTGAAGTTGTAGACGGCATCGTCGGGTACGGCGCCCGGACCCCGAGGCATGTCCCGCTGGGAGGTCCCCGACGGCGAGTGGGGGAAGGAGACGCCGAAGTCGGCGTTGAAGTCGCTGTGCAGCGAGGACACCCAGGGAAAGCCCCAGCCCATCCGGCGCTTATACGCCGCGATGCGCTCGAGCGGCGCGCGGGACACGCAGATCATCGTGACGTCCCGGTGGTTGATGTGGATCACGCCGCCGTCGAAACTGTCCGCCCAGAACGAGCAGACCGGGCATCCCTCGGTCCATTCCGGCCCGAACATGAAGTGGTACACCAGCAGCTGCGATCGGCCGGCGAACAGGCCGGCGAGGGTCGTCGCGCCGTCGATGGTGTCGAAGAGGTACTCCTTGTCGATGCGGACCCAGGGCAGGGACCTGCGCATGGCCGCCAGCTCGTCGCCACGCCTGGTGTGCTCCTTTTCCGCATCGAGCAGCCGCAGCCGCGCTTGCAGGTGCTCGTCCTGGGTGCCGGTCGCGTGGTCAGTCATCGTGACGATCCCTTCTGCGGCGTGGTTGTGTTCCCGGCTGGGTAGACACCGGCGCGCCGCCGGATTGGTCGGCATCCGCCGCCCAGTTCGGCTAGGCCGCGGTGTCGATAGGAAGGGCAGAACAGGGAAGCGAGGCGAGGGTGCCAGGTGGCCGCCGAGCTAGTCGAGCGGGCGCAGTCCGGCGACGGAGAGGCGTTCCGCGAGCTGACCGATCCGTACCGCCGGGAGCTGCAGGTTCACTGTTACCGGTTCCTGGGATCGCTGCAGGACGCGGAGGACGCCCTGCAGGACATCCTGCTGGCCGCGTGGCGGGGGCTCGGCCGGTTTGAGGGCCGGTCTTCGGTGCGCACGTGGCTCTATCAGATCGCCACTCACCGCTGCCTGAACATGCTGCGGTCGGCCCGCAGGCAGCCCGCGGAGTGGTCGTTGCCCGGAGTCGAGCCGCCGGAGCCATCCGGGTTCGGTGAGGTCACCTGGCTAGAGCCCTACCCCGACGCTCTGCTCGAAGGGGTTGCGCAGGCGTCTGGTCCGGAGGCCAGGTACGAGGCAAGCGAGACAATCTCGCTGGCATTCGTCACTGCGCTCCAGCTCCTGCCGCCCCGCCAGCGGGCCGTGCTGATCCTGCGCGACGTGCTGGGCTTCAGCGCCGCTGAGACAGCCGGGATGGTGTCAGCGACCATCGACTCGGTGAACAGCGCGCTCAAGCGTGCGCGCGCGGCCGCGGAGGACCGGGCGGGCTCAGCCCAGCGACGCGAGCCACCTCCGCCGGCTCACTCACCAGCCGAGCAGGCGCTGGCCGCGCGGCTCACCACGGCTTACCAGGCGGGCGACGTCGGCCAGCTGGTCGCGCTGCTCACCGACGACGTCCGGGTCAGCATGCCGCCGGTTCCGCTGGAGTACCACGGGCTGGACTCGGCGGCCCGGTTCCACGCTGCGGTGGTGTTCCGCCACGGCCGCACGTACGACCTGATCCCCACCAGGGCTAACGGCCAGCTGGCCTTCGCCGCCTACGTGCGAGATCCGGCTGGAGGCGTGCGGCACGCCATGGGCCTCCTCGTCATGAGCGTGTCCGGCGAGCATGTGACCGAGATCACCCGGTTTGACAATACGGTGCTGGCCAGCTTCGGCTTGCCGCGGAGCCTGCCCGGTTCGGACCCGCCCTAACCAGGCATTTACCGGGCAAATGCACGTGCGCGTCGCCGCTGTCGCGCTTGGCCTCTGCTGTGACAGGGGAGTACCGCCGGGAACGGTGAGCAGCAGGGGCTCACTGATCGCTCTTCCGCGGGCTGGGATGCGCGGCGACAACCACAACCAGGCGCGCCATGATGGTCGGTGAGGGGCACCAGCGTGGAGTGCGAATCCGGCGTGCCCCGGAACGCAAAACGTGAAAGGCAAGTGATCATGACGCGTCAGAGCTTGGAAGATTTGCTGCAGACGGTCAATCCGGTGGAGATGCTTCGCAGCTCCCAGGAGGGCGCCTACGTCTATCCGGTCGTCGCTACCGAGTTCAGCAACTGGCAGCACGAGCAGCATGCCTGGACGCAGACGTGCGTGCTGTACGACCAGTCGCACCACATGGCGAACCTCTACCTGAAGGGGCCGGACGCCCTCAAGCTGCTCTCCTACCTCGGCATCAACAGCTTCGCGAACTTCCCGCTCAACCGGGCCAAGCAGTTCGTGCCGTGCAGTTACGACGGCTACGTGATCGGGGACGGCATCCTCTTCCACCTAGAGGAGAACGAGTACGAGTGGGTGGGCAGGGTACCGGTGGTGAACTGGTTCCAGTTCCACGTGGAAACCGGTGATTGGGACGTTGAACTGGTTCGAGATGATCGTTCGCCGTCGCGGCCCATGGGCAAGGCGGTCACCAGGACCCAGTACCGGTTCCAGATCCAGGGGCCCAACGCCGCCCAGGTGATCGAGAAGCTGAACGGCGGGCCGTTCCCTGACATCAAGTTCTTCCACACCGATTACATCAACATCGCCGGCCGGAAGGTCCGGGCGCTGCGCCACGGCATGGCCGGCCAGCCTGGCCTGGAGGTCTGGGGCCCGTACGGCGAATACGAGGAAATCCGGGCGGCGATCCTGGAGGCGGGCGCGGAGTTCGGCATAGTCGCGGTGGGCGCCCGTGCGTACGCGACCAACGCGCTGGAATCGGGCTGGATCCCGTCGCCGCTGCCCGCCATCTACACCGGCGACGAGATGCGGTCCTACCGGGAGTGGCTGCCGGCGGCAGGTTACGAGGGTCGCGGCGGCTCGATCGGCGGCAGCTTCGTCTCCTCCAACATCGAGGACTACTACATGACGCCGTACCAGCTCGGCTACGGCCACATGGTGAAGTTCGATCACGACTTCATCGGCCGCGAGGCGCTGGAGCGGATGGACAGGGCCTCCCAGCGCCGTAAGGTGACGCTGGCCTGGAATCACGAGGACGTGACGAAGATCTTCGCCTCGATCTTCGACCCGAGCGTCGTGCCGTACAAGTTCCTCGAGCTGCCGGTCTCGAACTACGCGTCGGCGAACTACGACAGCATCCTGCTCGACGGCAAGCTGGTGGGCTACTCGATGTTCAGCGGCTACAGCGGCAACGAGCGCTCGATGCTGTCGCTGTCGACCATCGACCACGAGATCCCGGTCGGCACTGAGGTCACCCTGCTCTGGGGTGAGCCGGACGGCGGCTCGGCCAAGGCGTCGGTTGAGCGGCCCCATCGGCAGCTCGAGGTCCGCGCGACCGTTGGCCCCGCGCCGTACACCAAGGAAGTGCGCGAGCACTACGCGGAGGGATGGCGCACCCACCAGGTCTGAGGGTTGATGCGCCGAGGCGCCGAGGCGCAGGACGCGGGCCGGCTGGCAACAGCCGGCCCGCTGCATGTCGCGGCGATGCAGTGCTCCATAATGGCTGGTTTGAAGTTTTTTGGTAGCTAACCCCGCTAGCATCCAGTTTCATGAACCCGCTAACAGGCGTACTCGGTGAAGCGTGGCGCATCTACCGCGCGCATACGTCCCATCTGCTTGCGATCGCTTTCGTCTTCTACTTGGTCGCCGCGATCGTCGTCGGGCTACTGGACCTCATCGGCATCTTCGGGCTGTTCCTGGGCTGGATCGTGCAGCTGTTCGCCGCCTTCCTGCTGCAGGCAACGCTGTTCAAGGCCGTCCAGGATGTCCGCGATGGCCGTGCTGACATGTCGTTCGGTGAGACCGTGTCCTCGGCCTGGCCCTTTATCGTCCCGGTGGCGGCCGCCTCGATCCTGGCTGGCATCGCGATCGCGGTCGGCCTCGTCCTGCTCATCGTCCCTGGCCTGATCCTCATCACCATCTGGGCTGTCATCGTCCCCGTTATCGTGTTCGAGCGTTCCGGAGCAATCGCGTCGTTCGGGCGTAGCCAGCAGCTGGTCCGCGGCAACGGATGGCCCGTGTTCGGCACGCTGGTGGTGCTGTTCATCATTCAGATCGTCGTGGGCATCGTGCTCGGGCTTATCTTCAGCGGGCTGCCGACCGTGCTGGGCAAGGGGCTGAGCACGGTGATCGCCGGAACACTCGTCGCGCCGTTTATCGCCATGGCTGTCGCGCTCATCTACTACCGGCTGTCTGGCCAGGATGCTCCCGCACGAGTGCCAGGCGCGCCGGGAGAGCCTGGCTGGCAAGGCGGGCCGGGCGGAGCAGGCTGGCCAGCAGGTCCAGGCCCGGCGTAGCGGGTCAGCGCCCGGTGAAGGCGGGCGGCCGTTTCTCCGCGAAGGCCTGCTGTCCTTCCCGGTAGTCCGCTGACCGGAAGCACGCCTCGATCATGGCCTCGACCTTGGCCACGTTCCGGAGCTCCGGCGGCCGGAGCGCCTCGCGGATCGCGGCCTTGGCCGCGGCGACGGTGAGCGGCGCGTTGCCCGCGATGCCAGTCGCCAGGGTCATGACCGCCTCGCGCAGCTCGGCGGCCGGGACGATGCGATTGACCAGGCCCATCTGCAGCGCCTCTGCCGCAGAGAACCGCCTGGCTGACAGCAGGATCTCTGCGGCCCACGCCGGGCCAACGAGACCCATCAGGGTCGTCACGCCGCCGAACCCGTAGCCGAGACCGAGCCGGGCGGCCGGGATGCCGAACTGGCTGTCGTCAGAGGCGATGCGGATGTCGGCCTGCAGCGCGGTGAGCAGCCCGCCACCCATGCAGAAACCGCGGATCATCGCGATGACGGGCTTACTCAGGCCGGTCCACGCGCCGGCGAGCGCCGCCTGGCCTTTGTCGTACTGGGCACGGGCCTCCGGTGACGTGCGCTGTTCCCCGAACTCGGAGATGTCGGCTCCCGACGCGAACGCCTTGTCTCCCGCTCCGGTGACCACCAGCACGCGCACGCCGGGGTCGGCCTCCAGCGCCGCCAGCACGCCCGGCAGCGCAGCGCGGATCTCGCTCGAGAGCGCGTTGCGCTTCGCCGGGTTGTTGAAGGTCACCACCGCGATCATGTCGGTCACCTCGACGAGCAGCTTGTCGGTGCCCGTCTCGCGTGGCGCAGGGGAGGTCATTGACGTCATACGGGTCCCATCCTCAAATCACCCCGGACGCGCGCAACTGGTCAATCGCCTCGCGCGGGTAGCCCAGCTCATCCAGTACCTCGTCCGTCTGATCGCCGACGTCGGGACTCGGTGCCCGGACGCTTGGCGGGGCATCCATTATCCGGACAGCGTTGCGAACGATGTCCAGCCGGCCGAGCACCGGGTGCGTCACCGGCTGCGTCATCGCCAGGTGCTCGACCTGCGGGTCGGCGAAAACCTCATCCATCCGGTAGACCGGCCCGCTCGGCACGCCGGCCTCGTTGAGCGCGTCGACCCACTCGGCCGTCCTCCGGGTCGCCAGCCGCTCGCCGACGAGCGCGTTCAGCTCGGCGCGGTTCGCCGACCGGTTGGCGAGTGAGTCGAAGCGCGGATCAGCCGGGATCCATGGCAACCCGATGACCTCGCATAGGTTGCGCAGCAGCCGCCCGTCTGCCGCGCCGATGTTGACGAAGCCGTCTGCGGTGGCGAAACAGCCCATCGGCACGCTCATCGGATGATGGTTGCCGGCCGGGGCGGGCACCTCGTGGCTGATCGTCCACCGGGCGGCCTGGAAGTCCATCATGGCGATCATGGCCTCGAGCAGCGACGTCTGCACCCAGCGTCCCGTGCCAGTGCGGTCCCGTTCGTGCAGCGCAACGAGCACGCCGATGGCGAGGTAGAGGCCGGCGGCCAGATCGGACACCGGGATACCCGCCCTGGTCGGCTCCCCGCCGAGGCCGGTCACACTCATCAGGCCGCCCATGCCCTGCGCGATCTGGTCCACGCCGCCTCGCCCGGCGTACGGCCCGTCCTGGCCGAAGCCGGAGATCGAGCCGTAGACCAGCCGCGGATTGCGGGCGTGCACGGTGTCAAAGTCGAAACCGAGCCGGGTTTTCACCGGGGGCCGCATGTTCTCGATCAGCACATCAGCGCTGTCGACGAGGCGCATCAGCACGTCGCGCGCCCCTGGCGCCTTCAGGTTGAGCGAGAGCGACCGCTTGTTCCTGTGCAGGTTCTGGAAGTCGGCGCCGTGCCGGGTGCCGACGAGGCCCGGCGCGCCCGGCTCGGCCGGCGGCGGCTCCACGCGGATGACGTCCGCGCCCCAGTCGGCGAGCTGACGCACGCACGTCGGGCCGGCCCGTGCGACCGTGAGGTCGATGACGCGAATGTCGTCAAGCGGGAGTTTTGCCGTCACGCCACCATCATCTCCCGGGAAGTCTGGCGTGCCGGCCGTCAGTTTCCGCCGCCTCCGCCGTTCGGAGTTCCTCCGCTGCTGCCGTCGGCTCCGGTGTTCCCGCAGCCTGCGCCGTTTCCGAAGTTCCCGGAGTCATGATGATGACCCTGGATGGCAGTCACGGTCACCGGGCTGCCGAGAGGTACCAGGCCGCTCGGGCGCACCGAGATAACCGTGCCCGGATTCTGACCGTCCTGACCGTCCTGACCGCTCTGGCTGCTGCTGGTAAAGGTCACGACAGGGGTCAGCCCGAGGCTGCACAGCGTCTGGCTCACGTCAGAGGCCTGCTGGCCGACCAGGGCGGCCTTGTTCACGTCGACCGTCGGGGTGGCGGGCGAGGTCGCCGCAGCGGGCGGCGCTCCCTGCTGCGGGTCCGGCAGCGCACTCGTGACCAGCCATGTCGCCAGTGCCCCGACGAGGGCAGCCCCCAGGGCTAGCAGCACGCCGCGGCTGCGCCGCGACACTGGCCTGGGACGACCGACAGGTGCATTGTGCCAGGTCATCGGCCGTGCATCGACGAGCGTGCCGCTCTGGGCATACCCGGGATCGGGACGGAACGGGGTCGCCGCGATCGCGGCCAGACGGCTGCGCGCACCCCCGGTGAGCGAATCACGTACCCAACCGGCCTGCTCGGCTGCGATCGCCGCGCTGGCAGGCCGGCTCGCCGGATCCTTGGCTGTCAGCTCGGAAACCAGCCGAGCCGCTACTGCTGGAACCGAGGCCGGGAGGGGTGGCAGCTCACGATGCTGGTGCGCAGCCGCCACCTCATACGGCATGCCGCTAAAGGGCGGCGCCCCCGCCAGGCACTCGTAGCCGACGATGCCCAGGGAGTACAGATCGCTTGCCGGGCTCGCTAGCCCGCCGGCGGCCCGTTCCGGAGCCAGGTAGGAGGGCGTGCCGACCACCATGCCGGTGCTGGTGATCGGCAGTGAGCCCGCGGCGTGCGCGATACCGAAATCGGTGATCTTCACCTGGCCGCCTGGGCCGATCAGGAGGTTTGCCGGCTTGACGTCCCGGTGCACCAGGCCAGCCGCATGCGCTGCCTGCAAGCCGGCGGCGGTCTGCGCGAGCACGTCCATCGTGGCGCCCGCATCGAGCGGCCCGGCGTCCAGCACGTCGGCCAGGGACGGGCCGTCGACCAGCTCCATGACCAGGTACGGCGTGTCGGTGCCTCCGGCCTCGCCGTAGTCGTAGACCTGCGCGATAGCCGGGTGCGACACCGAGCCAGCGCGCCGTGCCTCGGCGCGGAACCGGTCGAGTGCCTGGCGCTGCCCGGCGTACTCCGAACGCAGCAGCTTCACCGCGACAGGCCGGTCCAGGACCAGGTCAAAGGCGCGCCAGACCTCGCCTACACCGCCAGAGGCGATCGGGCTGTCCAGGCGGTAGCGGCCCGCGAGTACGCCCGTGGTCTGTCCCATAGCTTTCAGACATTACCCGCAGGCCGCCACTCATCGCTGTCGGTCAGCTGCCTGCTACGTAGAACACGACCTGCTCGATCCTGATCTTGCCGTCGGCGTCGGTCTGATACAGGCGGGCGCACGGCGCGTGAACGCCGGTGCCGAACGGGCCGCCTGCGAGCTCCAGGTCAAGCAAGATCAGCGCGTTGTGCTCGTCGCCGACCGCGCCGAGCTCCCGGACGCTGCCCGGCACGATGGGGTCAGCGAACGCCACCAGGCCCTGCATATAGGCGTCCGGGCCGGTCAGGTCGGTGGCCTCCATGGCCGCGAACGTGGACGTGGCGGTGACGTGGACGTCGGCCGCCAGCATGCCGCGGGTCTTGTCGTAGTCCTTGCTGCTCCAAGCGTCGACGTGCGCCCGGGCAATGCTCAGAGCCGGTGAGTCGGACATTGTTGGTACCTCCCGTGTGTGTGCTGTCGTGGCGGTGCAGATACCGGCTGCAGCGGAAAGTGGGCGGTCCGGTGGCAGGATTGCGTCGTGGCAGCCGACCTGATCGAGCGCGCACAGTCGGGGGACGAGGCGGCATTCAGCGAGCTGGTCGGTCCGTACCGGAGTGAGCTGCAGGTGCACTGCTACCGGATGCTCGGCTCGCTGCACGACGCCGAAGACGCCGTCCAGGAGACGATGCTCGCGGCCTGGCAGGGCCTGTCCGGATTCGAGCAACGCGCGTCCATCAGGACCTGGCTCTACAAGGTCGCGACCAGCCGCTGCCTGCTGGCGCTCCGGACGAAGCGGCGGCGCCCGCAGGTCGACTGGCCGCCACCGGGGCTCGCGATGCCCGAGGCCTCGGGTCGCAACGACGTCACCTGGCTCGAGCCCTATCCGGATCCTGATCCAGGTCCGGAGGCACGGGCCGAAGCTGCCGAGGCCATCTCGCTCGCGTTCGTCACCGCGCTGCAGCTGCTGCCGCCCCGGCAGCGTGCCGTGCTCGTGCTGCGCGATGTGCTCGGATTCCATGCCAACGAGGCGGCCGATATGCTCGGCAGCACGCTGGAGTCGGTGACCAGCGCGCTGAAACGTGCCCGCGCGGCCGTGCAGCACAGCTCACCGGCCACGGCCCCGCCGCCACTGCCGGGTTCGGCTGAGGAGCGCGACCTCGTCGCGCGGCTCACCGCGGCTTACGAGAGCGGGTCCGTCGGCGAGCTCATCGCACTCCTGACCGCTGACGTCCGGCTGGCGATGCCGCCGATCCCGCTGGTCTACTCCGGCCGCGCCCTCGTCGGACAGTTCCTGGCCGCGTTCGTGTTCGCCCCGGGCAACAACTTCCAGGTCGTACCGGTCAGGGCCAACGGCCAGCCTGCGCTCGGCATGTACCTGCGCGGGCCGGAGGGCACTGAGAGCCACGCCAACGGTGTCATGGTGTTCACCCTCGCCGGAGCGAAGATCTGCGCGATGACCCGGTTCGACACCAGCGTGCTCGGCTCTTTCGGGCTGCCACCCACATTGCGTCACGCGAAAGAGGGATAGGCGCAGGCCGCCGTCACTGTGAATCATGGGGACCATGGCCAAGCTGGACCTGCCCACCGTGCCCCTCGCCATCGAGCACAACGTCGCGATGCCCATGCGCGACGGCACGCTGCTGCGCGCCGACATCTACAGGCCAGCCCAAGGCACCCCGTTCCCCGCTCTTTTAGTCCGTACGCCCTACGGTGAGCCTTCCGTCCGCACTGCCCCCGTGCTGCCCGCGATCGATGCGGGTTTCGCGGTCGTGCTGCAGTACTGCCGCGGCACCGGAACCTCCGACGGCGACTTCACGCCGTTCGAGAGTGAGTCGGACGACGGTGTTGACTCCATCGAGTGGTGCGCGCGTCAGGACTGGTGCGACGGACGGGTCGGCATGTGGGGAGCGTCGTATGTCGGCATGGTCCAGCTCGCGGCCGCGGTGCAGGCGCCGTCGGCGCTGAAGTGCCTGCTGCCCATCGTCACGCCTGCCGACTACTACGGCGGCCTGGCCTACCGGCAGGGTGCGTTCCAGCTTGGCCAGCTGCTCGCCTGGTACACCATGAAGTCGGCGCAGACGCTGGGCTACCGGGCGCTGGCCGGTGAGGACGTATCCGCCGATGGGCCGGAGCTAGCGGCGCACGTCGCGGACATCGCGAATCACTATCGGTACCTGCCTGCGCGCGAGATGCCGGCCGTCAGCCGCATCATTCCCGGCTGGCAGCGCTGGCTCGACCACGACCGGTACGACCAGTACTGGCGCGAGGTGTCGTACGCGGCGAGGCGGCACCGGATCACGACGCCTGCGCTGCACGTTGGCGGCTGGTTCGACCTGTTCCTCGGCGGCACGCTCGATAACTACCAGACCCTCCGGTCTTCGGCGGCCACCGAGCACGCGCGCCGCCACCAGGCGCTGATCGTCGGTCCGTGGACGCACGGAGACCAGACCGGGACCGCGGGGGAGCTGCACTTCGGCATGGCGTCATCGGCGCAGGCGATCGGGCTGGAACAGCTGCAGGTTGGCTTCCTCCGCACGTTCATCAACGGCGAGGAGAGGGAACGCGGTGCCCTGCGGGTGAAGCTCTTCGTCATGGGTGACAACGTCTGGCGGGACGAGGAGGACTGGCCGCTCGCGCGGACGGTGTGGACTCGGTGGTACCTGCACGCCGACGGCGGCCTGTCGCCCGAGGCGCCGCCCGCCGACGCGCCGGCGTCGAGGTACCGGTATGACCCGGCGGATCCGGTGCCGACGGCCGGCGGTCCGACGCTGATCCCGGCTTCGCCTGATGGCTCGGTGAGCTGGATGGCCGGGCCGCGCGACCAGCGCGCGATCGAGGCGCGGTCCGACGTGCTGTCGTTCACGAGCGATGTGCTGCCGGAGGATCTCGAGGTCACCGGGCCGCTCGTGGTCACGCTGCACGCTGCGACCTCGGCGGCGGACACCGACTTCACTGCGCGCCTCGTCGACGTGTGGCCGGACGGACGGGCGATCGGGATCGCGGACGGGATCGTGCGGGCGCGCTACCGGGACGGGTCAGGCCAGCCCGCACCGGTCACGCCCGGCCGCGTCTATGACTACTCGATCGACATGATCGGGACGAGTCAGGTGTTCAAGACGGGGCACCGGGTCCGGGTCGACATCGCGAGCTCAAACTTCCCGTGCTTTGACCGCAATCCGGGCAACGGCGCGCCCGCCGCGACCGCGACCGAGCGGGACTTCGTCATCGCCGAGCAGACGATGTGCCACGACGCCGCGCACCCGTCCTTCATCACGCTGCCGGTCATCCCGCGCGGCTAGTCGCCGGTTGCACCGTCGATGCGCTCGCGGATCAGATCGGCGTGCCCGTTGTGACGCGCGTACTCCTCGATCATGTGCAGGTACAGCCAGCGGACGTTGCGCACCCGCTCCGGGTGGTCGCCGTGGCTGGGCACGACGTCCTCGAGGTGCTTGCTCGCCATGGTCGCGCGCGCCAGCTTGATCTCCTGCCGGTACGCCTCGATGTTGGCGGCCGCGTCAGCATCGTCGAGCGCGTCGAAGTCCAGGCCGGTGCTCTCGGGGTCGTAGGGAAACGGGAGGTCGATGTTCGCCGCGTGGATGCGCAGCCACCACCGCTCGACCTCCGTCATGTGCCGGACCAGGCCCAGCAGGGACAGCCCGGACGGCGGGACTGACCGCTCCTTGAGCTGGCTGGCGGTCAGCCCCGCACACTTGAGCAGCAGCGTGTCGCGGTGGTAGTCCAGCCAGGCGTCCAGGGCTTCGCGCTCGGTGGGGATCAGCTCCGGGTCGGCGCGATCCACCGTCGGGGCGGTCCATGTATCCGTCACAACCGCCACCGTAGCTGGTTCCTCCGGCCCGGCGCCTAGCTATCGACGTCGAGGTGCACGAGGCCGACCTCTCGTACTCGTTGCGGAGCGATCACATACAGCACGACGAGGCAGACCAGGCCGAGGACCATGAGGCCGCCGACCCAGAGGGCCATTTCGGAGTACGGCGCCGTCAGCGGCGCCACGAAGGAGAACACCTTGATCCCGGCGGCGGTGAGCCACGCGGGCACGAACGCGGCGATGCCGAGCACTGGAATGACCCCGTGCGAGAACCAGTTGAACTTGCGGCCGCCGCGAGCGAAGTAGCCAATGCAGGCGGCGTTCATGAGGATGTAGACCGCAACGAGCAGGATCACGATCCCCGTGGCGACCATGACGAAGGCCACCGTGGGCCCGTAGTGCAGGCCCAGGCCGAGCGTGACGGCCACCGTGACGACGAATCCGGTCACGATCGCGGTGACCGGGGACCGATGCTTGACGTTGAGGACTGCGAGCTGCCGGGGGAGCGCGCCGATCCGGCCCATCGCGTAGCCGGTCCTGCTGGACACGTTGATGCCGGCGTTCGCGTTCGCGATCGTGGAGTTGACGATCGCCAGGAAGACGAAGAACCAGAAGATGCCGTACAGGGACCTGGCCATGCCCTCCCAGGACGCGCTGCCGGTACCAGTCGTGAACGTCCCAAACTTGCTGGGGCCGAAGGCGACGTCGACAGCGTAGGTCGTGAACACGTACAGCACGCCGATCAGCAGGGTCGCCAGCAAGACCGCTCGCTGGATGGTGCGCCGCGGGTTCTTGGTCTCTTCGGCCAGCGGCGCGGCGCCCTCGAAGCCGCCGAACGCCAGGATCGTGTACACCGAGCCGGCGATCACCCCGGATATGCCGTGGTATCCGTGCGGCGTGTAGCCGGTGCCGAACACCGAGGCGGTGTTGTGGTTCCCGGCGTGCAGAACAAAGAAGACCGCGAGGACGAGGAACACCCCGATTTCGATGACACCGAGGACGGTGCCGAGGCGCGTCGACGTGCGGATGCCGTAGAAGCCGGCCACGAGGATGATCACCGCGCCGAGGAGTGACCAGGGCCACCAGAGATTCGCCGGGTAGCTCGACCACTCCGAGTTGATCGTGGCCGCCGTCGTGAATCCGAGCTGCAGCAGCACGAGCGGCGCGATCAGCAGGCCAGCGATGAGGTAGGCCCACGCGACCAGGTACCCGACGGCCGGATGCAGCCCGCGTGCCGCGTATGTTGCCATTGAGCCGGCCGCCGGCATCTCGCGGGCGAGCAGGCCAATACTCCACGCGCACAGCAGGCAGGCCACGAGCGCGAAGATCACCGACAGCGGCAGTGATCCACCCGCGAACGCGACGCCGGCCGGGATCGACGCCGCGATCGCGGCGCCCGGCGCCATGTCGGTGATGCTCTGGAAGAGGACTTCGCGGAGCCCGATGGCGTCCTTGCGAAGACCGGTCTTTGTGGTGGCTGGAGCGGTAGTGGTCATAGCTGTCTCCGGGGGCAGAGGGACGGCTGCTGCGCCGATGATCCCACGCCGGCTCGCTGAGATACACCCCGTTTGCCGGCGTGCCCGGTAGCCTGACCCCGTGCCTGAAGCGGGGTCCGGGGACCTGACGATCTACTACGAGACCGAGGGTGACCCGGCGGGGCTGCCACTGCTGCTCGTTGTCGGGCTAGGGGCGCAGCTGACATGGTGGCCGGCCGGATTCCGCGCCGCGCTAGCTGACCAGGGCTTCTATGTCATCTGCTACGACAACAGGGACGCGGGCAAATCGACGTGGCTGGACGAGGCCGGCCCGGTCGACCTGCTGGCTGTGCTGGGCGGCACCACCCCGGCGCCCTATCTGATGTCGGACCTGGCCGCCGACGGAGTCGCGGTTCTCGACGCGCTTGGCCTGCCGTCGGCGCACGTGCTCGGCGTATCGATGGGCGGGATGATCGCCCAGGGGATCGCGATCGGACACCCGGAGAGGGTCCGCTCGCTGACCTCCATCATGTCGACCACCGGCGATCCCGCCGTTGGTCAGCAGCGGCCCGATATCACCGAGATGCTGCTGAGCGCACGCCCGGCAGACAAGGCTGCGGCGGTCGAGCAGAGCGTGGTCATGGCCAGGGCCATCTCGTCACCGGCTTTCGGGTTCGACGAGGCGCAGACTCGGCTGCGGATGTCAGCCGACTACGACCGTGGCAACCATCCCGAAGGCGCCGGCCGGCAGATCGCGGCAATCCTGATGTCGGGCGACCGTACGGCGGCGCTTGGTCGGCTGGCTGTGCCCGTGCTGGTGATCCACGGCGACGCCGACCCGATGATCGATGTCAGCGGCGGCCGGGCGACGGCCGCGGCGATCGAGGGCTCGCGGCTCTGGGTGATTCCCGGCCTGGCTCATGACCTACCGCCGGAGCTGTTCGGCGAGATCGCCGACGCCATAGCGGTGCTCGCGAAGCAGGCCGAGTAGCCAGGGTTGCTGTCGCGAGCCAAGGCTCGCGAAGCCCGGGTCCACCTCAACGTCGATCACACGAACGGCCGCACCTCGATCTTCCGATCGCAGACCTTCGACGCCTCGGCGGCGAGCTTGAGCGCCGCATCCAGATCGGGGGCCTCCCACACCCAGACGCCGGCGAGGTACTCCTTCGATTCCACGAAAGGCCCGTCGCTGAACACCGCCTGCTCGCCCCGGTTGTCGATGACCGTAGCCGTGTCGGTGTCCGCGAGTCCGCCCGCGAAAACCCAGTAGCCCTCGGCGATCAGTCGTTCATTGAACGCGCTGATGGCGGGCTGCCTGTCCGTGCTGCCGGGATTGCTCTTGTCATCGATCACTGAAACCAGGTACTGCATCTGAAGATCATCTCCTGTGGGTGTCAAGACTGCGTGATTCGGTGAGCCAGGGACTTCAGGCCGTTGCATACCGCGGGCGCCCGGCCGGCCGGAAGACCTGGATCGTCACGCCCTTCGAGTCGACCCGCGACTCGACCAGGTCGAGCGCAAGATCCGGACCGGTCTCCGCGAACAACCGCGCGCCCTGACCGAGAATCACCGGGACCACGATGAGAGTCATCTCGTCGACCAGATCGTTCTCCAGCAGCCACCGGATCAGGGCGCCACTGCCGTGCACCTGCAGGTCACCCCCGGGCTTGGCCTTCAGCTCGCTGACGGCCGCCGCGAGGTCACCTCGGAGAACCGTCGTGTCCGCCCAACTCGGCGCGGCGAGCGTGGTCGAGGCGACGTACTTGGGGGCCTCGTT
Source organism: Streptosporangiaceae bacterium (assembly GCA_035631375.1). Lineage (GTDB taxonomy): Bacteria > Actinomycetota > Actinomycetes > Streptosporangiales > Streptosporangiaceae > JAJYUU01. Next base: position 629 of record DASQIW010000034.1, on the reverse strand, counting down.
CAAGGCCACGCCGATGGGATGTACGCGCATCTGGTCGATTGATCCCCAGGAGCCGGCGAACAACTCGTAGGTGCGCCGGCCGAAGAGGAACGCCTCGGCGCGCTGGTAGGTCTGCGTGATAAACGTCCTGGTCTCGTCGTCACCCTTCCCTAGGGCCCATCCGCCGCGCTCGAATCCGTTCCTGCGGTCATCCGCGGCGGCGCCATTCCCCTGCATCACGCCATCGACGGTGACCTGAGTCATGGTCGTCAGCTTCATGATCGCGGCCCCTTACCTTGGCGCCGCCCCTTGTGGGCGGCCTCACCCCCGCTACGAACAGCACCATCCGGATCCGACACCGCCTCCCGGATTTCTTTCCAAAGAACTCTTCCGGCACGCCGGTCGTCAGCGGTACGACAGCACGCCAGTTTCGCGGCGACGGGGCGTTCGTGCCCAGTGAGGGCGGCGCGGGAGTCCCATCGGTGGCCCAGACATGCGCCATCTTGTATGCCCTACCGGTGGCGAGCCTGCTTACGCCTTCAGTCTCATGGCGCCGACCTAGTCTTCCGAGCGTCGTTGCTGACCGACACGTTTCCGCGGAAACGCCGCTCGGGATGCGGTGAGACTTCAGCGAGCACCGGACGTCGAAG
>DASQIW010000033.1:0-24885 GCA_035631375.1 Streptosporangiaceae bacterium | reverse complement strand
ATCGCGGTCTCAGGGAGCACCATCGTGGTCGGTGCGCCGGACGCCAACATTCTTCCTTTTAACTTCGGCGAGGGCGCGGCGTACGTGTTCGTCGAGCCTCGCTCGGGCTGGGCTGACGCGACTCAGACCGCGAAGCTGACTCATTCCGATGGCGGCAACGCAACCGTGTTCGGGATATCCGTGGGGATCTCCGGCGACACGGTGGTGGCGGGCGCGGGCCTGGCGACAGTGGGCGCCAACTTCGATCAGGGGGCGGCCTACATATTCGTCAGGCCCGGCTCCGGGTGGGCCGATGAGACCCAGACCGCAAAGCTGACCGCCTCCGACGGCGCCGCCGGCGATCAGTTCGGCACGTCGGTGGCGATCTCCGGCAACACGGCCGTGGCCGGCGCGCCGGGCGCCACAGCGAGCGGCAACTTCCTGCAGGGCGCGGCGTAGGTCTTCGCCCCGATCCCGCGCCACGACTGATGTCCCAGGCGAGCCCGGCCGTAGCGGTCGCCAGGCCTCACCCGTCAGCTGTACGCGGAAGGCGTGCGGGGCGCGGGCGGCCATCTGGTACTGCCGTCCGCGGCCTCGCGGGCCAGTGCCCGGTCAATTCGTGCCGCGATCGTGGCCGTCATGTTCTCGCTGGCGTGGTGCCGCAGCATCCGGTGCATTTCCGCCAGCTTGGCATCCAGCCGACGGCACCGCGGACAAGCGTCTTGGTGGGCACGTACCGCGGCTGCGTCGCGGGGATTGAGCTCGCCTTCCCTGCAGAGGGAGACCTCTGCGGCCTCAGGATGGAGCGGCGCGTCCGACTGCGCTTGGGTCATCCATACGGGGTCCTGCCGGTGCTCGCGGTCGCCCATTTCCAGTCCCTCCCTGTACGGGGTCGTGGCTTCCTCCTAGAGGAACGCGCCGTATCTGCAGGTGCGGCCGGCCCCGTGTGGAGACGGTGTGAAGCATCCGCCGACGCGATCGCGCGCGAAAGATCCGACGCGGGATCCCGCTCGTCGCAGCAGGCGTATCGTGACGATCGTCGGCGGCCGGAAGTACGCGGATTGCTCGGGTTCGTCGCGCTCAGCGCGTAGCTGGGAGGGCACGCGCCAAAAGTTGGGGGAGTCACGATGGCAAACGCCGTTGGATGGTTCGAGGTAACCGGGCCGGATGGGTCAGCGCTCCAGCGCTTCTACGCGGACGCATTCGGATGGAACATCGACTCAAGCAACCCGATGAACTACGGGATGGTCGCGGCCGAGGAAGGCGGAATCGGCGGTGGCGTCGGACCGCATCCGGAGGGCAAGAACCACGTCACGTTCTACATCTCCGTGCCGGACCTGGACGCTGCGCTCGCCAAGATCGGAGAACTGGGCGGACAGACGATACTGCCGCCGATGGATGTTCCTGACGGCCCGACGATCGCGTTCTTCACCGATCCCGCTGGCAATCAGATCGGGCTCATGAAGGGCATGTGACGGGACGCCGACACCGGCCGTCGTTTAGTGCGCTGTCATCGCCGCTTCCTGGCAGCGGGTGCCGCCTGCTTGGGCGGCAGGCCGCGAGCGTAGTCGGCTGCGCCAAGAACCCACTGCTGCAGAGCACTGCCCGCAAGCCCGGCCGGCTCGACGAAGACCATGCCGGTCATGGGGCGGCCGGTGAAATCCATCGGCCGGACGTGGGGCCGCTCAAGGGCGCGGTCGGCGGCTTCGGGGCCGAGTCGGACCATGAGAGTGTCCTTGACCACCCCGCAGAACATGTGCCCGCAGAGCATGAAGGCAAGGCCGCCGAACATGTGCCGCTCGCTGACCGGCTCATCGGCCGGGAGCACCGCCCTGACCCGGGCCGCTAGGCCATCGTCGTAGGCCATCGATTCCTCCGGATTGCTGACCCGTGGTAGCCGGGTGCCAGGCCGTCTGCTGGGGGAGGCCGAACAGCGGGAACAGCGACGGATCGGCGAACCCGGTGATCTCGCTGATCTGGCCGTCGGCAGCTGTCAGGACCATGATGCCGTAGGCCTCGGCGCGATCGCCGGCGCGCATGTAGGCGGCGACCGCAGGCTGGCCGTTTGCGCGAATGGGGACCAGCCCGATAGCGGCGATATCTCCGGTTGCCGGAACCGTACCGAAGAAGGCAGCAATTGCGTGCCTGCCCCGGTAGGCCCCCGGCAACGGCGGCATGGTCAGCAGACAGTCCTCGGCCAGCACCGTCACCAGGGCAGGGATGTCGCCGGCGTGCCAGGCCGTTGTGAACCGGTCAGCCAGGATGCACGCGGCTGCTGCATCGGTGCTGACCGGGCGCAGCCGGCCGGACGCTCGGTGGCCTTCGACAGTTGCCCGTGCCCGTTGCAGCGCGCTGTTGACGGAGGCCGGGCTCGTCTGCAGGATCTGAGCGGTCTCGGCAGCGGAGAAGCTCAGCACATCGCGCAGCAGAAGTGCGGCGCGCTGGCGCGGCGGCAGCAGCTGAATGACGGTCAGGAAGGCCAGCTGGACGCTCTCACGCAGCTCGTACTGGTCCGCCGGGTCTTCGTGACCGACGAGCTCGCTCAGCCATTCGTCCGGGTAGGGCTGCAGGGCGGTGACCTCGACATCGGGTGCGTTGGACGGCGGAGGTGTCAGGGGCGCTGCGCTGAGAACAGGGACGGGCGCTGGCATCGCCGCGGCGCGGGACCGGCTCGTCAGGCATCGGTTGGTCGCGATCCGGTAGAGCCAGCGCCGGAACGAGCTCCGTCCGTCGTAGCTGCCTAGGTGCCGCCAGGCGCGCACGAGCACCTCCTGCAGCACATCCTCGGCGTCCTGGACCGAGCCCAGCATCCGGTAGCAGTGCACATGCAGCTCACGCAGGTAGGGTGCGACGACGGCGCCGAACGCGTCCTTGTCACCGGCCCTCGCCTGCGAAAGGAGCACCTGCTCCTGGCCTTCGGCAAGGCGGGCGCCGGTCACGTCGCCATCGCGGTCCGCAATTCCTGCGCGTCGTAGATCAGCTCACCGCGCACGATCTGCCCGTCTCGCACGGTCAGGATCTCGGCAGACGTCATCGATGCGATCGGCAGGCCCATGGCCCAGTCGATGATGGAGCACACGGTGTCACCGTCGACGAACTGGCGGCGGACGGTGAAGCTTGTCACCATTGGTCCGGCCTGGGCTGCCATCTGGCAATAGCCCTCTGCTGTCTCGAAACTGGCCACCGGGCCGGTGAAGGCGAAGTCGGATGCCAGCGGGACCGCGCTGAAGTCGCCATCTCCGGCCTTCCACGCATCGTAGTAATGACCGACGACGTCCAGTACTGACATGGCCCCTCCTCCGGGCAGGCATGGCGCAGGTGCGCCCACCCATCAAGACCCTGGCGGAGGCACGGAATCATCGGTGTGCGGTCGGCGCGCTGAAAGCCTTGCGGCCTGCGGTGCGGGCTGACCAGGAAAAACATTGGGGTGAGCGATGGGATTTGAACCCACGACATCCAGGACCACAACCTGGCGCTCTGCCAACTGAGCTACGCCCACCATCGCAGCCCGGCGCCATGGCACCGTGGCGGCCTAGGAAGCATACCGGGCAATGCCTCAGTCTGCAGAATCGGAGTGAACGGCTGCCGCCGGGTCGCCCGCTGCCGCGATCCGCGCGGCGATCTGGCGAGCGGTCACCGAGTCCGGGCCCGGCAGCGGCACGAAGATCACTTCCCGGTAGTACCGCAATTCCCTGATGCTTTCCTGGATGTCGGCCAGAGCCCGGTGACCGCCATGCTTCTCGGGGCTGGCGAAGTACGACCGCGGGTACCAGCGCCTGGCCAGCTCTTTCACGCTGGAGACGTCGATCATCCGGTAGTGCAGGAAGGCGTCCAGCTCGGGCATGTCCCTGGCGATAAAGGATCGGTCGGTGGCGATCGAGTTCCCGCACAGCGGCACCCTGCGGGACTCGGGCACGTGCTGGCGGACGTAGGCCAGCACGAGCTCCTGTGCCTCCGCCAGCGTCACCCCGGACGCCAGCTCGCCCAGCAGGCCAGAACTCGTGTGCATCTCGCGAACAATAGGCAGCATGGCGTCGACAGCCTCGGCAGGGGGCTTGATCACCACGTCGATGCCGTCGTCGAGGGGGTTCAGCTCCGCGTCGGTGACGATGCAGGCGATCTCGACGAGCGCGTCCCTGGCGAGATCAAGCCCGGTCATCTCGCAGTCAATCCACACGAGCTGGTCAGTCACCAGCCCAGCTTAGGTGATCAGCGGCGTCCGTCAGCCCTGGTGCGGCCCCGCGCGACCGTCCTGCCAGCGCGGCGATGTGCTCGGGCACGGGAAAGGCACCCGGCAGCGCCGGATCCGACTCCGCGGGCCCGAAGGCCAGCACGGCAGGCAGCACCCCGGCCCAGATCCCCGAGTCGTAATCTTCCGCGTCGTCCTTCGGCCCGCCGGACCTGACCTTGACCGACGCCTCGTCGAGCGGCAGGGCCAGCACGGCCGTGGCGGCGAGTTCCTTGCGGGAAGGCTCCCGGCAGTGCTCCCATCTGCCAGGCACAAGGTGATCAGTGACTGCGCGCAGCGCCGCCAGCTTTTCCGCCGGATCGGAAACCAGCCGGGCGGCCCCGAAGATCACTGCGCTCCGGTAGTTCATCGAGTGATGAAAGACCGCCCTGGCGCACACGAGGCCGTCGAGCAGCGTGACCGTCACGCAGACCTGCTGACCCGCAGCGGCGAGCAGCGACCGGTTCGCCGAGGAGCCGTGCAGGTAGAGAGTGCCGTCAACGCGCCCGTAACCGGTCGGGAGCACGACAGGAACGCCGTCGATGACCACCCCGAGGTGGCACACCAGTCCCGCGGCGAGTACCTCGTCCAGCGCGCCGCGATCACTACGGCCACGTTCCCTTAGCCTGTGCAGTTCTGTCCGCGGGGTGGATGACAGCGGCGGGCAGGCATCGTCCGGCCGGTAGGTGTCCCGAGATGTCCTCATGGTGCATAAGCTACCGGTGGCCTACCAGGCGGAGTGAATATGACAGATGGCAGTAACGACCCCAGCGGCATCCCCGGCGTTCCCGGTGTGGAGAATCCGCTGGGCCTGGCCAAGTGGATGGCCGAGGCCGGCCTGACCGACCTTGGCGAGCTGCGGGCGGTGCAGCTCATCGCGGGCGGCCGCTCCAATCTCACCTACCGGCTCGATCTCGACGGCGGGAAGGTCGTGCTCCGCCGTCCGCCCCTTGGCCACGTGCTGCCGACCGCGCACGACATGAACCGCGAGTACCGGGTGATCAGCGCCCTGACCGGGACCGCCGTTCCGGTGCCAGCCACACTCGCCATCTGCCACGATCCTGACGTCATCGGGGCGCCTTTTTACCTCATGCGGTTCGTCGACGGCGTGGTGGTGCGGACCTCGCAGGACAGTGCCGGACTCTCCGCGCAGCAGGCCGGCGAGCTGTCGAACCTCATGGCCGAGACCCTGGCCGATATCCATGGCGTCGACCTGGAGGCTGCCGGACTGGCAGACTTCGGCCGCCCGGCCGGCTACCTGGCCCGCCAGCTCGACCGCTGGCAGCGGCAGCGGGAGCTGTCGAACACGCGCGAGCTACCGGGCTATGCCGAGCTCGTGCAGCGGCTGGCGGCCGGTCTGCCCGAGCCCGGCTCGGCCGGCGGCACGCTCGTGCACGGCGACTTCCGGCTGGACAACTGCCTGGTCCAGCTCACCGCGCCGCCTCGGGTCGAGGCGGTCGTCGACTGGGAGATGTCGACGCTCGGCGACCCGCTGGCTGACCTCGGCCTGACGCTGATGTACTGGCGGGACGCGCCGCTCGGCCCCGCCGGGGCGGGCGTCGGCGCGACCGTGACCGCGCTGCCGGGTTTCTGGAGCCGGGAGCAGTTCGCTGCCCGGTACGCCGAGCTGACCGGCCGCGACATCAGCGGGATCGGTTACTACATCGCGTTTGGCTATTTCAAGCTGGCCATCGTTCTCGAGGGCATCCACGCGCGGTTCATGCAGGGCCAGACGGTCGGCGAGGGCTTCGAGCGAGAAGGGCAGGCGGTCCCGGCGCTGATCGAGCGCGCGCATCAGATGCTCGACACGCTCCACTGAAAACACCCGGCCGGTGACGGCCGGGTGTCAGGAGCTTGAGTTGAGGCCCGGCGCCCCGCTCTCGCCGGGCCTCACTAATTCGACGCGGTGCACGGGCGGGAGGTTCACAGGGTTCCGGCGATTCTTCGGGAAATTTCTCTCGCCCGCCCGTCGCCCCCTGAGTTACGGGGCGACGCAGCCCTGCGCGCACATCCGCTGCGAGACGGCCTGGATGAACACCTGGCCGATCTGGGCCGGATTGGTCACGGGGAAGGCGACACCGCCGGTCGCGGAGGCGATCGCCCGCATGGCGGGGAAGTTGCCCTGGTTCCCGAACATCAGGATGACGATGTCGATCTTCTTAGCGGGGTTGTAGAGCTGCTGCAGCTGAGACAGCAGCGAGCTGAGCGAGATATCGCCAGGCGCGGTGTCGACACCGGAGGTCAGGACGACGACGGCGTTGGAATAGTGCGGCGCGTATGTCCTGGTCATCATCTGATAGGCGGCCAGAATCACCTTGTGCAGCGCCAGGACTCCATGGGGCGAGGTAGTCGCCGTGGCGTCGATGTCCTGGATCTGCTGTCGCCGCAGGATCATGCCGAAGTCAGCCGACAGGGGGCCGATCGGGACCAGCTCGCTGTAGGCGCTGTTCGCCGACGGCGACTTGCCCATCTCCCAGAGACCCATCTGCGTCGAGTCGGGGAACAGGCCGAGGCCCTGGGAGGCCGTCGCGCTCAGCACCTGCTGGACGGTCTGATTGCCGAGACCGGACGGCTGGCCCATGGCCGGCGACACGTCGGTCAGGATCAGGTCCCGGAAGCCGAGCCCGAGTCGCTGCCAGACCTGCAGGTTGGCGGCCGCCTCGGTCGGGGCGATGGCGGTGGACAACTGGAGCGGCTGAGCCGCCAGGCCCGCCGATGGCGGCATCACATCGGGCGCCCCGTCGGCTGACCGGAACCCGTAGTAGCGCATCACCGACTGCGCGTAGGTGGTCTGCAGGTAATTGCCGAATGCCGTGGCTCCTTGCAGGACAGCCGGGCGAGCGGTCGTCAGCACATACGGGTAGTCGAGCTCGGGTGTGCCAAGCGACCGCGTCGCGCTCGAGGCGTACTGCGCGGCCAGCTGCACCTTGGGGTTGGTCTTGTCGTAGGCGAGCACGGTCTGCTCGGTCGCGACCGTCACCGCCTTGCGGTCGTATGGGGGCATCGTCGTCTGCACGAACTGAGACAGCAGCGACGCCGAGTTGAAGTTCTGGGTCGTCTGAACGTGCAGGGCGAAGTCGGTGACGGCGGTCCGCGCTGTCGCCCCGGTGCCGAGGGAGCGGCTGACCTGGACCAGCGACGCTAGGCCGGACGCGCTGCTCGCCGGGTCCGGCAGGTCCACGGTCAGGCCCAGGCTGGCGGGCGGGCCGCCGTCGGCCGACGGCAGCAGTACGTTCCAGCCGGGCGGCTCGGTGAAGATTCCGGTCTGCGCCGCCACCCCCTTGGTGGTCACGAGCATGAGCGGCGAACGCGCAACGCCCTTGCCGGTCGTCTGCACCGTCTGGGCGCCGACAGGATAGCTCCGCGCCACATCGACCCACAGCGACGAGTCCGGGATCCACGCGTCGACCGACGCACCCGTTGAGGTGGCCTGGCCGTCAATCTGGGCTGCCTCGGTGGCGGAGTCTGCCTGGTCGACCTGGACCTGCACGCACCGCCCGGCGCTGGTGACGTTCTGGTTGTTGAACGAGTTGGCGACCGACTGCACTGCCGGTGCTATGTCGTTACTGGCCACGACGTTGACAAGGACCGGCGCGTTGCTGCAGGACGCGGTGCTGACCGCCGCCTTGGCCGTGAACCCGATCATGCAGAGCACGGCGATCACTACTGCGATCGCGACGAGCCTGCCGGTGCTGAGCCGGCCGGGCCGCCGACGGCGCCCGCCGGCCGGTGCTGGTGCCCACTGAGCCAACGAAACGCGTCCTTCTTTCGTTCGGCCTGCTCTTCCGGCCAGGGCCGACTATATCGGACTACCCGCCACAGATCGGCTGGCTTTGCATTCTTCCCGTCATCCCCGGCTTCAGGCTAGGAATCCGAGCAGCGGTTCGTGTAGCTGCTGGTACTCGGTGAGCAGGTCCCTAGCCGCCGTGATGCCCGGCACCAGCGGGTGCATGGCGAGCGCGACGGCAGCGAGCTCAAAGTCCCCGCTGACCGCAGCATCGACGGCTGCGCGCTCATACTCCTTGACCTGCAGCACGAGCCCCTGCGCGGAGGAGGGCAGCGCAGGGGATTCCCGCGGGATTATCCCGGCGGGGCTGACGCCGGCCAGGGTTTCCACCACATCGGCAGCGGTCAGCCCGGCCATCGTGTTGCCGCCGGCGGAACTGGCGCCGCGTACGTTCACGATGCAGTCGGCCGGCGCGGCCCCCGTCAGCCCGTCGATGACGCGCAGGGCCAGGCCTTCGTATCCGCCGATCTCAGCGGCGTCCAGGTCTGGCGCGGGGCGGGCCGAGCGCCGGGTGCGTGCTTCTTCCTGGCCGCTCGCGCCTTCGGTATCCGTGCGCATATAGGTGTCGCGGCGAACCCCGAGCAGTCTGGAGTAGACCGCCCAGGCGTCGCGCGCGCTGTCATCGCCCCCGGCGAGGGCCTTGGCCAGGGCTTCCAGCAACTCGGTATTGAGACGGAGCACGTCCTCACCGCGGCTCGACCCGGCTGCGGTCACCTCGCGCACGTACCGCAGGGGGTCGTAGAAGTAGTAGAGGTACTCCGTCGGCAGCGCGCCGACCCGGCGGATCATGGCCGGGTCGAAGGCGGCGAATCGGGGCCTGGACTGCTGCAGCTCCTCGAACCGGGCGAGGAGCTCGCCAATCCGCTCGTCGCCGTCCACCAGCAGCGAGGTAACCCAGCCAAGGTGATTGAGCCCGGCGTAGCCCGCCTGGACCCGGTCAGCGCCAAGGAACTCGCGCAGATGCTCGATCGTGCTACCCGGTGTGTCACAGACGCCGACCGCCTTGATTCCGCCGTGGTCGGCGATGGCCTGAGTGATCAGTCCCACCGGGTTGGTGAAGTTGATCAGCGTGGCGCCCGGCGCGTACCTGCGCAGCAGCTCGCAATAGGACAGCACGACGGGGATGGTGCGCATGGCCATCGCGAAACCGCCGGGCCCAGTGGTTTCCTGGCCGACAAGGCCGCGCCGCAGGGCGACCTGCTCATCAATGACCCGGCCCCGGTCGCCGCCCACACGGATCGCCGAGAACACGAAATCAGCCCCGGTCATCGCCTCGGCGGGGTCGTGCGTGACGGTCACCAGGCCTGGCTGGCCGAGGGCGCTCGCCACCTCCACCGCCAGCCTGCCGATCGTGTGACGTCGCAGCTGATCCGGTTCGAGCAGGCAGATCTCGTCGAACGAGCCGGGCCGCGTGCGCAGCACGGCACGGACGAATCCCGGCATGCGCACGCCGCCGCCGCCGAGGATCGCCAGTTTCACTGCTCCGCGGCTTTCTCGTGCGGGGTGGGGCACTGCGCCAGGCTGGTGCTCAGCCCCTCGACCTCCACCGGGCCGACAGCACCCAGGCGGCCGACAGCCTCGGACCCGGCCGCGTTCCCGGCGACCACCGCAGCCGGCAGCGGGGCGCCACGGGCCAGCGCAGCGACCATGGCGCCCGCAAACGCGTCGCCGGCGCCGGTCCGGTCGGCGACCTCGACCGCGCCGATCCCCTCGGTCACCGGCAGGATTCCGTCGGGCCCGACGATCATCGCGCCCTCGGCTCCGCGCTTGACCACGACGGACGTGCCCCACCGCGCCGCTGCCGCAACGGCGGCGCCGGGCTGGTCTGCTCCCGTCAGCACGGCCAGCTCGGCCTGATTCGGCACGAAGATGTCGGCGAGCTGCACGCACTCGACCACAGCGGGAGCTTCGCGTTCGGCTTCGACCAGCGAGATGTCGAGCAAGGTCCGGGAGCCAAGCTCCCGCGCTTCCCGCAGGAAATCCTGAATGCCCGGCCCGGCGTGCAGGTAGCACCAGGTTGGCCGGTAGCGCCGCAGCACCTCGCGCCAGCGGGCGGTTTCTGGTGGCTCGCCGGCCGGCCGGCGAGGAACGTGCGTCACGAACGACCGGTCGCCCTCGAAGTTGAACACGGTGGTGATCCCGGTGACCCGGCGGTGCACCCAGGCCGTGGGGGACACGTCGATGTCCTCGCGTTCACAGTGCTCCACGACCACCTGCGAACCCAGGTCGTGGCCCAGCAGAGTGCAGAGCCCGGCGGTCGCACCAGCCCGGCGTGCCGCCGTCGCGCAGCTGACCGCCCCGCCACACGAGATCGCGAACTCGTCAGTGAAGATCTCCTGGCCTGGCGCTGGCAGCCGGGTGATGTGGCCGAAGACCACCTCCAGGAATACCGGGCCAAAGGAGATGACGTCCATATCGGGCTACCAGGTGGCGCGTGCGCTTTCGCGCAGGCGCGCTGCGGCGCCAGTCGGAGTGCCGGCCTGGTCGAGACCCAGCAGCGCTGCGCCGAGAACCGGCGGCGCGTCGATGATGCGAACCTCGGCGCCCGGCACGTGCTTGCTGAGCCGCTCGGTGATGGCACTTGTCAGCAAGGGGTCGCGGGCGGCCAGCACGCTGCCGCCGAGCACGACCGGTACCCGGGCACCATCCGCGGCGCCGTCTACGAGCCCGAGGTTCCGCGCCGCGACGCTCGCCATCGCGCACACCTCGTCTGCCTGCCGGAGCACGACGGAACGGGCGACCTCGTCGCCGGCAGCGGCGACGGCGAGCAGTACCGGCGTCAGGCCGAACAGCTGAGCGTAGCGGATGGTGCCCCGGTGGACGCCCACGGTGACCTCCTCGACCCGGCTCAGGCCGAAATGCGCTGGCACCGCGCGCCGCAACTCGGTTTCCGGGCCGCGGCCGTCCTCGGCACGCGCCGCCCACCAGAGCGCGTCCGGGCCGAGGTCACCGCCGCCTCCCCAGTCACCGCTGATGTCGCCGAGCGCCACGAACCGGAACGACCGGCCATCCGGCGCTATCCCGGCGCAGTTCGTGCCGTGTCCGCACACGACGCCGATGCCCCACACCGGGCCCGGCACGTCGTCCAGACCAGCACGCAGCACGGCGAAGGTGTCGTTCATCACCGTGGTCGTCGCCGACCAGCCCTGCGCCTGAATCCGCGCGGTCAGCTCCGCTTCCTCGTCCGGGAGGTCGGCGCCGGCCAGGCACGCCGAGGTGTGCGCCGCGACGGGCAGGTCCTCGGCAAGCCCCGCCTTCGCGGCGACCTCGCGCACCAGCGAGGTCAGCACGGCGAGCGCCGCGTCCGGGCCGACGAGCTGATGGCTCGACCCGCCGCCGCGAGCCGAGGCAAGCAGGCCGCCATCGGCCGCGACGAGCGCCACGTCTGTCTTGCTGCCGCCGCCGTCGATGGCCAGGACCGCAGCGGTCACTGGCCTCGTGCCCAGGGCAGGAACCGGGCGTTCTCGGCGAGCAGCCGGTCGGCCAGCTGCTGCGCCAGGTCGTACTGGCCGACGAGGGGGTGCGCGAGGAGCGCCTTCGCGACCCGGTCGCGGCCGCCGCGCAGCGCCGCGTCGATCGCGAGTTCTTCGTACGCCGATGCGTGCGCGATGAGGCCGCGCATCAGCGGGTCGACGGGCGCCACGTCGACCGGCCTGGCGCCGTCGGCGCCGACCGTGGCCGATACCTCGATCACCGCGTCGTCCGCGAGGAACGGCAGGGCCGCGTTGTTGCGGACGTTCACGACCTGCCGGTCCCTGGCGTCGGTCAGCAGCGAGGCCAGCAGGGCGACAGCCGCCTCGGAATAGAACGCGCCGCCGCGGTGCGTGAGCAGTTCTGGCTTGGTGTCGAGGTCGGGGTCGGCATACATCTCGAGCAGTTGCTGCTCGATCTCGGCGACCTCCTGGGCTCGTGTCTTGCGGCCGCGCTCTTCCTCGATCACCGCGTCGTGCGCCCAGTAGTACCGCAGGTAATAAGAGGGAACGGCTCGGTAATCGGTGGTTGCCGCCAGCGGCAGCCCGGTGTGCAGGGCGATCTCGGCACCATGTTTCGCGATCAGCTCAGGCAGCCGGTCGGTGCCGTCGACCACGGCGGCGCGTTCCCACGTCAGATGGTTCAGGCCGACGTGGTCGAGCGCCACCCTCTCGGGCTCGACGCCCAGCAGCGAGGCGAACGACCGCTGGAACCCGATCGCGACGTTGCACAGGCCGATCGCCCGGTGCCCGGCGTCCAGCAGTGCCCTGGTGACAATCCCGACCGGATTGGTGAAGTCGATGATCCACGCATCCGGCAGTGCCCGGGCACGCACCCGGGCGGCGACGTCGAGGACAACCGGCACCGTGCGGAGCGCCTTGGCGAATCCGCCGGCCCCGGTCGTCTCCTGCCCTATGCAGCCATATTCCAGCGGCCAGGTCTCGTCCCGCTGTCTGGTCGCCTGGCCGCCGACCCTTAGCTGCAGCACCGCCGCGCCTGCACCGTCCGCCGCCGCGTCCAGGTCGCTGGTCCAGCTCACCTTTGCCGGGTGCCCGTACCCGGCCATGATGCGGGCGGCAAACGGGCCGACGACGGATAGCCGGTCGCCATCGGGGTCGACCAGCACCAGCTCGGTGATCTTGATGTCGCCGGACAGCCGGGCGATCCCGTCGACCAGCTCGGGTGTGTAGGTTGAGCCGCCGCCGACTACCGCGATCTTCATCAGAACGCCTTCACTTCCGCACCAGACTGGGCGACATGACAGGCCGCCGCATGGCCCGGCGCTAGCTCGACCAGCTCCGGGGTGATCGAATGGCAGACATCGATGGCCAGCGGGCAGCGCCAGCGGAACCGGCAGCCAGGCGTCGGGTTGATCACCCTTGGCGGCTCGCCGCGGTCGGTTTCCGCGCCCACGTTCAGGTCAGCCCGCGGGTCCGGCACCGCTGACAGCAGCAGCTGGGTGTACGGATGCTTCGGGCTGGCCAGCACCTCCTCGACCGGCCCTTGCTCGGCGATCTGGCCCGCGTACATGACGATGAGCCGGTCGGCCACATACCGCGCGCTGGCGATGTCGTGCGTGATGTAGAGAATGGAGACGCCCTGCTCGTCGCGGAGCTGAGTCATCAGGTTGAGCAGCCCGATGCGGATCGAGACGTCCAGCATCGACACCGGTTCGTCGGCGAGGATCAGCTTGGACCGCATCGCGAGTGCCTGAGCGAACCCGACTCGCTGTCGCTGCCCGCCGCTGAGCTCGTGGGGGTAGCGCTGGAGCACCTCGGCGCCTGGGTTCAGCCCGACCGCGTCGAAGACCCGCACCGCCTCGGTGAGGCGCTGCTCGCTCGTCAGCTCGGGGCGGTGCAGCTTCAGCGCGCGCATGACCCCGTGGGAAACCCGGAACACGGGGTTGATTGAGGCAAACGGGTCCTGGAACACCATCGGGACCAGCCCGGTGTAGTGCAGCCTCGCTTGCCGTGACCGGATCGCCGACAGCGGCTTGCCCTGGAAGTAGGCCTCTCCGCTGGTGGGCTTGTAGATCTTGGCGAGCACCCTGGCCACGGTGCTCTTGCCGCTGCCGCTTTCCCCGGCGATGGCCACGATCTCCCGCTCACCGACCGTGAAGCTCATGTCGTCGACGGCGTGCAGAGTGCGCTGGGACAAGGCGTTGCCGATCTTGAAGTGCCGGCTCATCCGCTCCACGCGCAGCAGTGGCTCCTGGCCGGGACCGGGGAGCTCGATTCCGCGCGGTGTCTGCAGCTCAGTCACTGGCTACCTCCGGCGCTGTCATACAGGAAGCAGCGCACCGAGGTGCCGTCCACCTGGTACTCAGGGGGCGGGTTCGCCTCGCAGCGCGACATGACCTTGGGGCAGCGGGGAGCGAATCGGCAGCCTGCCGGCGGCCTGGCCAGGTCGGGCGGGCTGCCAGGGATCCCGGTCAGGGGCACCCGCGGCCCCCGGATCGAGGGGAAGGCGTCCATGAGCCCGACCGTGTAGGGGTGATGCGGGTCGTCGAAGAGCTGCTGCGTGGGACCTACTTCGGACACCTGACCCGCGTACATAACCATCAGCCGGTCGGAGAAGTGCCTGACGAGCGACATATCGTGCGTGACAAAGATGACGGCGAAACCGAGCTCCTGCTGCAGGTCCTTGATCTGGGCCATCAGCGAGCGCTGCGCGACCACGTCGAGCGCCGACGTGGGCTCGTCCATGATGATCAGCTCGGGGGTGAACAACATCGCCATGGCGATCATCGACCGCTGTCGCATGCCTCCGGAGAGCTGGTGCGGGTAGCTCTTAAGGTGGACCGGGTCGATGCCCACCATCTTGAGCACTTCGACAGAGCGGTCCTGGATCTCCTCTTTCGACCTCGTGCCGTGGGCGCGCATGGCGTCCTTGAATTGCGCGCCGACGGACTGGACCGGGTTGAGCGCGTTCATGGCGCTCTGCATGACCACGGACATGTCCTTCCAGCGGACCGCAGCCAGCTCGCGCTCGGTGAGCTGGACCAGGTTGCGGCCGTGGAACGCCACGCTTCCCGCGCTGACCTCGGCGGGAGGGTTGAGCAACTGGGTGATGGCGAACAGCAGCGTCGACTTCCCGCAGCCAGACTCGCCCACGATGGCCAGGAACTCGCCCGGTCCGAGGTCGAAGCTCACCTTGTCGACCGCGCCGACGATACCGGTCTCGAGGACGTACTCGACCGACAGGTCCCTGACCTCCAGGACGGGCTCGCGGCGGGGCGGGCTGGCGAGGCCGTACTGGTCGTCAGCGAGCGCGTGCGCCATGGCTGGCAAGCCTCCTCTTGGTGCTGGCCTCGGCGGCCTTGCGGGCCTTCGCCGCGGTCAGCGGGCGCAGGGCCGGGTTGCCGATTTCGTCAAAGGCATAGTTGATGAAGGCGAACGCCGCGCCCAGCAAGGCGATGCACGCCCCGGGGACGATCGCCCACAGGTAGAGCCCGCTGCCCAGCGCGTTGTTCTGCTGTGCCCAGTACAGCGTGGTGCCCCAGCTCACGTTGTTGGCGTTGCCAAGGCCGATGAACTGCAGACCGGAGCCCGCCAGGACGGCGTAGAGCGCGTTGTTCAGGAAGCTGGCCAGCAGCAGTGAGGTCATGGTCGGAAGGATCTCGACGACGATGATGTAGAAGGGCCGCTCACCGCGGACGCGCGCTGCCATCAGGAAATCACGGTTGCGCAGGGACTGCGCCTGCGACCGGAGCTGCCGGGCAGTGTAGGACCAACCCGTGAACGTCAGTACCAGAATGAGAACGTTGTTGCCCGCATTGGGGAGGTAGGCGGCGATGATGATCAGCAGCGGGAAGATCGGGATGACCAGCAGCACGTCGGTGACGAGGTTCAGGACGCTGTCCGAGATCCCGCCGAGGTAGGCGGCCGTGACGCCGATCAGCATGGCCACCGTGGTGGTGAGCAGCCCGACGACGATGGCGAGGATCAGCACGTTGCGGGTGCCGTGGATGACCTGAGCGTAGACGTCCCGGCCGAGGTTGTCCGTGCCCAGCCAGTGGGCGGCTGAGGGGTGGGCGAAGACGTGGTTGGTGATCGCATTGGGGTCCTGGCGCGTCAGGAGGCCAGGGAAGAGCGCGATCAGGATGAAGAGCGCCATGAGGACGACGCCGATGGTGGCCTTCCGGTTGGTTCTGATCGCCTTCGTGATGCGGTTCAGCGCGCTCCGGTTGCGCAGCGCGCCGACTCCGGCGGTCGGCTCCGGAAGTCCGGTCGTGGTAACGGGAATGGCCATGGTTACCCCGCCGTCCTAGTCCGTGGGTCGAGGATCGCCGTGGCGATGTCGGACAGAAGGATCGCGATGAGCACACAGACCGTGATGATCAGGAACAGCCCTTGCATGAGCGGGTAGTCGACGTTGTTCACCGCGGTCAGCAGCATGTTCCCGACACCCGGGTAATTAAAGACGTACTCGACCAGGATCGCGCCGCTCACGACGAACCCCAGCGACATGGCGAAGCCGGTCAGGTTCGGCAGGATGGCGTTTCGGGCCGCGTAGCCGACCATGATCCTCGATGACGAGAGGCCTTTCGCGCGTGCCATCCGCACGTAGTCCTCGGTCAGCGTGGTCACCATGGTGTTGCGCATGGTGAGGACCCAGCCCCCGATGCTCGTGATCAGCAGTGTCAGCGCCGGCAGGATCGCGTACTGCAGGACCTGCCCGATGAAGCTCAGGCTGAAGGACGGCGTCGTGCCGAGCGCGTAGGCGCCATAGGAAGGCAGGACTCCGAGGACCGAGGAGAAGATCAGGATCAGCATCATGCCAACCCAGAAGAACGGGATGGCGGTGGTGAAGACGAACAGCGGTGGCAGCGCGCTGTCGATGCGGCTCCCGCGGCGCCAGGCAGCGACGGCACCGATCGAGGTACCGATGATGAAGGCGAGGATCGTGCTGATGCCGACGAGGCCGAGCGTCCACGGCAGCGCTTGCCTGATGAGCTGGCTGACGGGCTCGCCGCCGTTTCCGAGCGAGAGTCCGAGTCTGCCCTGGGCTGTGTTGGCGAGGTAGGTCAGGTACTGCTTCCAGATGCTCGCCGTGTTATCAATCCCTAGCGAGTGCTCGATAGCCAGTTCCTGGGCCGACGTCACGTTGTGCAGCTTGGAGATGATGTTGTTGATGGGATTGCCTGGCATGATCCGCGGCAGGAAAAAGTTCAGCGAGACGGCAGCCCACAGCGTCAGCAGAAAGAAGCCCGCGCGGCGGAGGATGTACCTCATATCCGTCCGCGCCCTTTCGTCTTCCGTCCTTGTCGGTGCGCCATTGCCTGTGTCTCCCCTCGCGTGACCACATCAGGCACCGGGTACCTCGCGGGCCGGTGCGGGACCAGCACCCGAGGAAGTGGCCGTGGTGGCAGCGGTACCGGTCGGCACCGCTGCCACCACGCCTTGCCCTGTTGTTATTACTTGGGCTTGATGTTGAGCAGCACCCAACCCCAGTCGGGATAGGCGGTCTGGCCCTGCGAATACGGGTTCGCTGCCGTTGGCCAGCCAGTGAACTGGGCGCTGTTGTACTGGTCCCACGAAACGGCCGTGAGGACGGGGATGTAAGGCACGTCCGCGAGCAGGACCTTCTCCAGCTGGGACACGATGTGCTGCTGGGTGGTCAGGTCGTTGGTCATGCCAAACTGGTTGAAGAGCGCGTCGGTAGCCGGGTTGCTGTACCGCCCGAAGTTGGTCGACGCGGACTTCCCGACCGGCGCGGTGTTCCCGGAGAACAGCCACTGGCGCATTTCGTACTCAGGGCCGGGACCGCTCGTCTGGTCGTTGATCCCCAGCTCGAAGTGACCCAGGCTCATGTCGGAACTCCAGGCGTTCCCGCTCTCGTTGCGGGGCGTGACCTTAATTCCCACCTTCGCCAGTTGCTGGACGATGACGGTGCCGTCTGCCACCCAGTCCGAGTAGCCGCCGTTGTTCACCATGGTGAACGCGAGCTGCTGGCCAGCGCTGTTCTCGCGGACGCCGCCGACCATCTTGGAGTAGCCCGCCTGGTCCAGAAGCTGGCCGGCCTTCGATGGGTTAAACGCGTAGTCGTTGAAGTACGACTGTGCCTGGGCCTGGTCCACCCAGCCGCCACTCCGGAAGGAGGAGGCGACGCCGTCCTGGAAGGCGCCCGCTTCACTGCCGGTCTCACCGATGGCGCCGACCTGGTCCCGGTTGATCGCCAGCGCCATCGCCTGCCTGACCAGGACGTTGTTCAGCGGGCTGTTCGTCACTCCCAGGTTGATGTCGAGGGTCACCGAGCTCACCGACGGCGCCCAGTTGTGATAAGCGCCGGGGTTCTTGGCGATGTAGGTCTGGTTGATATTGGGGATGTACTGGCCACCCCACTGGCACTGGCCGTTGATCAGGCAGTTGTTGCCGGTGGTGTTGTCGAGGTAGGCCGGCCACTCCACGGTCTTGACAGCTGGCTTACCTGGCTGCCAGTACTTCGGGTTGGCCTTGTAGATCAGGTTGGTGGAACTGCAGCTCCCGACCACGTAAGCGCCGGTGCCGACCGGGTTCTTGTCGGGATAGGTCGGCATCTTGGACGCCGGAATCTTCGACCAGATGTGCTGCGGGAGGATGGGCTGCTTCCCGGCAGCGTAGTAGAAGTAGGTCGGCGACGGCGCGTCGAAGTTCAGGGTCACCGTGTCGCCTGAGGTAGTCACGCTCGTGAGCGGCCCGCCCTCGGCCTTCCACAGCGACTGCAGGTCCAGCGCGCCGTTCTGCTTCAGAACGTTGAACGAGAACGCGACGTCAGCAGGCGTCATCGGGGTGCCGTCGCTGAACTTCACGCCCTTTCGGATCGTGAAAGTAAGGGCCGTCAGATCGGAGTTCCAGCTGTAGCTGCTCGCCAGCCACGGGTGGATTCCCTGGTTTGCCTGGGTTCCGGTCTGCAGCGCGTTCACGAACATCAGCGGCTCGTAGATGACTCCAGTCTCGCTGGGGCCGCCTTCTGGCCAGTTCGTGCTGAGCGGGTTGAACTGGCAGTTCCAGTTCGCCCCCGTCACGTCGCTGATAATCAGCGGCTTTCCGGTGGCGGCTCCGCCGCTAGAGGTGCTGCTGCCACAGCCGGCCGCTAGCAGTGCCGCGGCGGAAAGCGCCGCGCCGAGCGCGATAGTTCTCTTGCGTCTCACGACCCTAGTCCTTCCTGAGCATCGTGGATGGGACGTCAGCGCCCCGGACGACCCGGACGCCTGCCGCGGCAGGCGCCGGGAAACTGCTGCAAGCGGCAGCCTGCAAGCGTGCTGACAGCACGGCGATGATGGTTTTCGGGGGTCTCATGGTGTAGGTCCTTCACTGATGAGTCCTCCGCTGGGCGGGGCCGTGCTGGCCCGCCCGGCGCAACGGCTGGATGACGGTGACCCGTCGGAGGCCCGACGGTGTCGCGATGGCATGAGGCTGGAATCGTACATGTTCATGCCAAATTGAGGGTGCAAGTTGCATTATGCGAATTATCCGTGCTGGTGTCTGACCCGGCCTGGCCGTCTGGGCCCGGGATGTCCGAGGCAAGCACCGGTTGTCGCCGGGAAATCCCGGTGACGGCGTCGACGGCGATCGCGATGGCTCCCATCAGGGGGGCGTCATCAGGAAAGTGCGCGACGACGAGTTCGGGCGGGAACGGGACAGCCGCGCGCAGCGCCCGTTCGAGTGTGGGCAGGATCCTGTGCGCTGATCGCGCCAGCCCGCCGCCCACGGCGATCCTGACCGGATCAACCAGGATGGCGATGTTCACCAGGTGGAAGGCAAGCTCCGTCACGAAGGCGCTGATCAGGTCGTCAGCCGCGGGGTCGTCCTCACTGGCCTGGAAGACATCGGCCGCGGTCAGCTGTGCACCGCCAGCGCCGGCCAGCCCCAGGGCCGCCGCTCGTTTGGGTAGCGCCTGGCCGCTGACCACGTCCTCCAGGGTGACGCGGTGATCGAGACCGAGGCCGACGTCCAGCGACGAGCGCAGGTTGTAGCCGATCTCGCCGGCCGCGCCGTGGCTGCCAGAAACCACCTGGCCGGCGATGACGACCGCGGCCGCCAGGCCAGTGCCGAGGTTCAGGTACACGGCGGGATTACACCCGGCCAGCGATCCCCAGCGCGTCTCCGCCAGTGCGGCGGCCTTGGCGTCGGTGGCTACCTCAACGAGGGTCCCCGCGAAAGCGGCTCGCAGTTCCCGGCCGAGCGGGAAAGACTCCCAGCCGTCGATCGCTGGTGCCAGGTCCACCCGGTCGTCGAACGGAATGCCGAAGGTGGAGACGCCGACCGCAGCCAGCCGGGCGCCGGGCGCCGAGCTCGCCAGCAAGTCACGCGCGGTGTCGACCCCGTGGTCGAAGCTGGCCCGCGCGCCGTCGGTGGCCAGGCTGTCCACGACGGTCGAGGCGAGCCTCGTTCCTGCCAGGTCACAGACGGCAGCGGCGATTTTCGTGCCGCCGAAGTCGAGACCGAGCACGACCGGGGGGTGGTTCAATGCAGGCCAGCCCGTCCATAAGTCAAGCAGTATTCCGTAAATTTTGTTAGGACAGTATCCTAACTATTGCCAGACGACAAGGGGGGACTTCCGGCCTTCAGGCAAGGCTGGTGGTCACAACGGCCCGGGGCATGTCGGAAGGACTAACGGGTGGCCACGACGCTCGACGCAGTGCCGGACGCAGGGCTTACAGCCGCGCAAGCACGGACCGGACAGGCAGCACGGCCGCAGCTTCTGCGCGCGCTGAACGAGCAGCTCTTGCTGCAGCAGATCCGCCAGCTGGGTCCGCTCTCGCGGGCGGAACTGGCGCGCCGGTCAGGCTTGTCGAAGCCAACGGTCTCGCTCGCGCTCGCGAACGCGGAGCGATCCGGGCTGGTGCGCGAGGCAGGTCAGCGAACCGGGGTACCGGGCCGATCGGCCGTCCTGTATGAGGTGCGTCCGGAGGCGGGATACGTCCTCGGCCTCGATATCGGCCGGCAGTACCTCCGCGGCGCCGTGGCCGACCTGGCCGGCACGGTGCTGGCCACGCTGGACCAGCGCACCAGGGCGACGAGCACGAGCGGCCGGATCACCGAGCTGATCGGGCTCGCGGAAGGCCTGTGTGCGGATGCCGGCATCGCCAGGTCGGCGATCTCGCAGACCGTGATCGGCAGCCCGGGCGTCTACAACCCGCAGCGCGACGCCATCATGCTGGCGGGTGAGCTGGCCGCCTGGGGCAAGCCGGCGGTCCTGGCCGAGCTGCGGAACGCGTTCGGCGAGCAGCTCGTCGTGGAGAATGACGTCGACGCCGCCACGCTGGCGGAGCAGGTGCACGGACACGGTCGCGAGGTTGGCACCTTCGCTTTCGTCTGGGTCGGCACCGGCGTCGGCATGGGCATGGTGATCGACGGCAACCTCTACCGCGGCGCGCACGGCGTCGCGGGCGAGATCGCCTTCATGCCGATCTCGGCAGGCCGGGGCGCCGATCCCGAGGACGAGCGCCGCCGGGGCATGCTGGAGGCGGCCGGCTCAGCAGCCGGTGTGGTGCGGGCCGCCCGGCGGGCGGGCCTGCGCGGGCCGGTCACGGCGCGCAAGGTATTCCAGGCCGCGGCGGCCGGTGACGAGCGCGCCGTCTCAGTCGTCGCCGACGAGGCGGCGCTGGTCGCCAAGGCGATCTGCGCCATCGTGACCGTCATCGACCCCGAGCTGGTGGTGCTCGGCGGCGGCATTGGCCAGGCGCCCGGCTTCTCGACGGCGGTCGCCACCGAACTACGCAAGCTGGCGCCGGTGATGCCGGACGTGCGAGTCAGCGCCCTCGGCACTCAGGCCGTCGTGGACGGCTGCCTCGCGGCTGGCGGCGAGCTCGCCTGGCAGCGGCTCATCGCGCTGCTGTGACCGCGCGGGATCGCGCTGCCGCGCGTTGCTACGACCCCGTTACCCCATGGTCTTCTGTGGGTTGACGGGGGGCGGAGCCCTCCGTGGTTGACGGTAAAGTCCCGAGGATGCGGGACGCCGACGCCACCTTGAGCCTGCCGCCGCGGCGGTACCTGGGCTGGGAAGTTGTGGCGGTGCTCGGGGTGTCGCTGGCCGCCAGCGGCGTGAACGCGCTGCTCAGCCTCATCGGCTCGCTGCTCGCGCGCAAGTCGCTCGCCAGCCAGGAGGCACTGCTGGTCGGGCCGCTGTCGGCGAACCACTCGTTCGATCTGGTTCTGCAGCTCGTGAGCATCGCCGAGGCGCTCATGCCGGTGGTGCTCGTGCTCTACCTGATGGCCAGGTCGGGGGAGCCGCCGTCGGTCATCGGGCTGGACGGGCGCGAGCCTGCCCGCGACACCGCGCGGGGTGTCCTCGTCGCGGCCGTGATCGGCGGCGCGGGGCTTGGCCTTTATATCGCGGCCTTCCAGGCTGGCCTCTCGCTGCACATCGTGCCCGAGTCGCTGCCTGCGGTGTGGTGGCGAATTCCGGTGCTGCTGCTGAGCGCCGCGCACAACGGCATCCTGGAAGAGATCGTGGTGATCGGCTACCTGCTTCGGCGGCTCGACCAGCTCGGCTGGGGGCCATGGCAGGCGATCGCGGCGTCCGCCGTGCTGAGGGGCTCCTACCACCTGTACCAGGGCTTCGGCGCGTTCCTCGGGAACGCGGTAATGGGGGTCATCTTCGGACTGCTGTACCGGCGCTGGGGCCGGGTCATGCCGCTGATCGTGGCGCACTCTCTGATCGACGCGGTGACGTTCGTGGGCTACGTCGTCCTGGTGCACAAGGTGTCGTGGCTGCCCTGATTTACCGGCCGAGGCCGTCGAGCACTCGGGCGCCGGGGAGACTCGCCAGCGCGGCGCCGGGCAGAGTCAGCTTGGACCCGCGCATGCCACTGCCGATCACCACGCGGTCTGCCTGCGCTACGGCGGCATCCACAAAGATCGGCCAGTCCCGCGGAAGGCCGATGGGCGTAATGCCGCCGTACTCCATGCCGGTGAGCTCGACCGCGGTCTCCATCGTGGCGAACGAGCACTTTCGGACGTCCAGCTCGCGCCTGACCAGGTTGTTCACGTCGGCGCGAGTAGTCGCGAGGATCATGCACGCGGCCATCCTGGCTTGCCCGGCGCGGCGGCCCTCCACAACCACGCAGTTAGCCGACTCGCTCAGCGCGACGCCGTATTCCTCGCAGAATGCGGCCGTGTCGGCGAGAGCGGGGTCGATCTCCGCCACTCCGATGCTCTGGACGCCGAACTGGTCGGCCGCCAGTTTCTCCAGCGCGGCCGCAACGGGCGGCGCGAGCAGGTCCGGTCGGTCGAGTGCGGGCACGGCGGGCTGGCTGCCGATCGTCATCGTCACGGTCGGCAAGTCTAGGTCCCCTGGGTTCGCCTGGGTCCCTGGCGAGGGCTAGCCCGACAGGGCTAGCCCGACAGGGTGCCGAGTGTGCCTGTGCCGCTTCGCACCGTGGCGGAGCCATCCCTGGTGTAGTGGATGGTGACCTTGGTGCCGGGCGGATACTGGGCCACAGCCGTCTGGAGATGCTGCAGTGTCGCGGTCTGCTGGTTGTTGAGTCCGACGATGATGTCGCCGGGCTGCACGCCCGCGCTGGCAGCAGCGCTGCCCGGGTTGACCGAAACCACCGCCACGCCGGCCGACTGACCGGATGTGGTCTCGGCGTCTTCGGCCGTGATGCCGAGCGATGCGCGGTCGGACTTGGTGACCTTGCCGTCCTTGATCAGCTGGCCGGCAATGTTCCTGACCGTGTCGCTGGGTATCGCGAACCCGATGCCCGGTGCGGCGCCGCCGCCGTCGGGCAGTCGGGCAGCCAGCGTCGGGATGCCGATGACCTGGTCGTTGAGGTTGACCAGGGCGCCGCCGCTATTCCCCGGATTGATGGCGGCGCTGGTCTGGATGGCGGCGGTGATCAGGGCGTTGCTGCCGCTGCCCTCGCCGACGGTCCGGCCGGTGGCCGAGACGATGCCCTGGGTCACGCTGTCGGTGAGGCCCAGCGGATTGCCCATGGCGAGCACGATCTGGCCGACCTTGACATCGTTGGAGTCCGTCCACACGGCGGGCTTAAAGCCGCTGGTGTTGGACTGCACGCGGACAACGGCAAGGTCGTCAGGGGGGAACGTGCCGACGACGGTGGCGGCGACCTCATTCGTTCCAGTCGGCTCACGCACCATGACGGTGGTTGCGCCGTCGACGACGTGGGCGTTGGTGACGATGTCACCCTTCGAGTCGTAAACGACGCCCGAGCCGGTGGAGTTGCTGGTCGATATCTGCACGACCGAGGGCAGCACGTGATTCACGACCTGCTCGTACTGGCTCTGTGTATGACTGTCTGAGGCGGTCCCGCTGCCTGAGCCGGATGTGCCGCTGGAGCACGCCGCCACGCCGGCGAGGAGCGCGAGGGCGGGCACCGCGAGGAGCGCGAGCCGGGCCGGCAGGGACCCGGGCAGGCGCGACCTTGACGAACTCATAGTTGTTCCCCCGATGTGCAAGCGCCAACGGACCTTATTCTGTCCACCATGTCGCTGACCGAATCCCTGGCCCAGACGGCTGCCCGGAGTGGCATCAGCGCAGGTGATGCGACCGTGCAGAATCTCGGGTCAGCGCTTTCTGCAGGCGCGATCTCGGCAGCCGAACTGACCGACTTTTATCTGGCGCGGATCGAGCGGCTCAACCCGGGGCTGCGCGCCGTGATCGCGGTCAGCCCCGACGCCGCGGGCGAGGCAGTCACGAGCGACGCGCGGCGGGCGGCCGGCGCGGTACGCGGGGCTCTCGAGGGCATCCCGGTGCTGATCAAGGACAACGTGTCGGTCTCAGGGCTGCCGGCCACCGCGGGCTCACCGGCGCTGCTGCAGGCCGAGGGAACCGACGCGTTCCTCGTCAGCCGGCTGCGCGCAGCCGGCGCGGTCATCCTCGGCAAGGCCAACCTGTCAGAGTGGGCCAACTTCCGGTCGCGTCCGTCCAGCAGCGGCCTGAGCACGCTCGGCGGTCAGACGGCGAACCCGCACGGCGCCGGCCGTAGCCCGTCCGGCTCGAGCTCGGGATCGGCCGTGGCGGTGGCAGCGGGCCTCGCGCCGCTGGCGGTCGGCACGGAGACCGACGGATCGATCGTGTCTCCGGCCGGGGTGTGCGGTGTCGTCGGTATCAAGCCGACGCTCGGGCTGGTGAGCCGGTCCGGGATCGTGCCGATTTCCGCGGCGCAGGACACCGCCGGCCCGATGGCGCGCACGGTCGCGGACGCGGCAGCGCTGCTGACTGTGCTCGCGGGTCCGGACGCCTCGGACGCCGCGACGGATGGCGCGGCCGGAAACGCGACCGACTACACGGCATTCCTGGATCCCGGCGCGCTGCCGGGGGCGCGCATCGGCGTGTGGCAGGCGGGGTCAGCCCTCGCCGACGCGGGGACGGCCGCGATCCTCGATACGGCCGTGGCGGTGCTGCGCAGCCAGGGCGCTGTGATCGTCGATGCGGTCGAGCTCGCGGACATCGACAAGCTCGCCGACCCGGA
>DASQIW010000032.1:0-5642 GCA_035631375.1 Streptosporangiaceae bacterium | reverse complement strand
GATCGACAGCCACACCACCGTGCCGGAGAACGCCGCCGCCCACAGGTACATGATCAGCACGCTGGCCCGCTGCGAGTGCCCGATGTCGAGCAGCCGGTGGTGCAGGTGCTTGCGGTCAGCCGCGAATGGCGACTGGCCCGCACGGGTGCGGCGCACCACGGCCAGCAGCATGTCGCCGTACGGGATCACGAGCAGAACGGCCGGCAGCAGGAGCGGCATGATCACCGGGTACCGGTTGATCGAGCTGGTCAGCTGCGCCGGGTCGAGCGAGTTGATGCTGGAGATTGGCGCGTACGCCAGCACGAGCCCGAGCAGCATCGACCCGGTGTCGCCCATGAAGATCTTGGCGGGGGCGAAGTTGTGCGGCAGGAAGCCGAGACATATCCCGATCAGCACAGCGGAGGCAAGCGCCGGTGCCGCGAGCGAGCTGATCTCGGCGAGCTTTGTCAGCGAGTAGTAGTAAGCAAAGAACGACGTCGCAGCGATCGCCACGATCCCGGCCGCGAGACCATCCAGGCCGTCGATGAAGTTCACCGCGTTGATCGTCGCGACCACGATGAGGATCGTCAGCAGTGTCTGCTGGTCCGGAGTGGGCACGAAGATCCGGCCACTGCCGCCGGGCAGCGGCAGCCAGCTAAGCTGCGTCCCGGTGGCGACGATGATGCCGCCCGCCGCAACCTGGCCAGCCGCCTTGGTGAGAGCATTCATGCCCCAGCGGTCGTCGATGATCCCGATGACCACCAGCAGCCCGCCAGCCGCCAGCAGGCCGGTCACCATCCCGGTGTTCGCGATGGCGTCGTGCAGCTGAGGGATCTGGTTGGCGACGAGCAGCGCTGCCGCGAGGCCCGCGTACATCGCCAGGCCACCGATGACCGGGACCGGAGCGGTGTGCACGTCCCGCTCCCTGATCTCTACCTTGATCGCGCCGATCATGGTCGCGAACCGGCGGACGAGCGGCGTCAGCACGTAGGTGACGGCAGCCGCCACCAGCAGCGTGAGCAGGTAATCTTTCACCGGGTCGGTCCGGGGTCGAAGGCCATTACCGACACTCTAGGGCACCCGCGGCGGTCGTCACGGCGGATGCCGGCGGGTCGCGAACAGGCCGGCTCGGGACCGCATCCCAGCTGGCTCATGCCTGGTCCGCGTCCGCCCCGGAGAGAACGCCGGCGACCTCGCGCAGCCGCCCGACCGAGATCGCCCCACGGCGCAGCAGGCGCGGAGTGGGACCGGTGAGGTCGACGATCGTCGAGGCCACGCCCCCTGGCGCCGTCCCGCCATCCAGGTAGATCGACACTGACTCGCCGAGCTGCTCCCTAGCCTGCTCGGCCGTCGTCGCAGCGGCGGAACCGGTCAGGTTCGCGCTGCTCACGGCCATCGGTCCGGTCTCCCGAAGCAGGTCGAGCGCGACAGCGTCCTCGGGCATGCGGACGGCCACGGTCCCCTTTGTCTCCCCGAGATCCCAGCTCAGCGACCGCGTCGCCCGGCAGACGATGGTGAGCGCGCCCGGCCAGAACTCGCTAATGAGCTTCTGGCCGTCCTGGCCCATGTCCTCCACGAGGGCGTTCGCCGCGCGCACCGAGCCGACGAGCACGGGCGGCGGCATCTCCGGGCCGCGGCCCTTGGCGGCGAGCAGCCTGCGCACCGCGGCAGGGCTGAAGGCGTCTGCCCCGACTCCGTACACCGTGTCCGTGGGGAGTACCACGAGCTCCCCGGCCAGAATGGCGGTGACGGCAGCGGCGAGTCCGGCGGCGCGCTGAGCCTCGTCGGCGCAGTCAAACCAGGCGCTCATAGCCGATCATCCTGCCATGACTGAGTCATGCTCATGACCGCGCCGCGGTCACGGACGGACCGCGGTGACAAACCGGTCACGCCCGGCGAGGTCGGAATGGTTGCGGGTGCCCTGCCACCCCGCGTCGGCGAACACCCAGTACACCTCGGCGCCCTGCTGCGCGCCGTGCTCCACGCCGATCAGGCCGCGGGGCCGCAGCAACCGTGTCGCGGCCTGCTCGACGACCCGGACCGCGTCCATGCCGTCGGCGCCACCCCAGAGGGCGGTCGCGGGGTCGTACTCGCCCACCTCCGGCGGCACCCAGGCGCCGACCGGGATGTAGGGCGGGTTGCTGACAACGAGATCGACCTGGCCATCCAGATCGCGCAGCGCCGAGCGGAAGTCACCCGCCTGCAGCCTCACCCGCCCGGCCGTATGGGGCGCCGCCTCAGCAATCCTGGCGACATTCCGCGAGGCCCACTCGTACGCCAGCGGATCGGCCTCCACCGCGTGCACCCGGGCCTGCGGCACCTCCTGGGCGATAGCCAGCGCGATCGCGCCTGATCCGGTGCCGAGGTCAGCAACCAGGGGCTCAGCCACGTCCAT
The DNA here is from genome assembly GCA_035631375.1 of Streptosporangiaceae bacterium. GTDB lineage: Bacteria > Actinomycetota > Actinomycetes > Streptosporangiales > Streptosporangiaceae > JAJYUU01. The sequence goes on along the minus strand of DASQIW010000032.1, from coordinate 3,268 downwards.
CTCGGCCAGCGCGTCGATCGCCCAGCCTGTCATGACCTCGGTCTCCGGCCGGGGCACGAATACCCCCGGCCCGACGGCCAGCTCCAGGTAGCGGAAGTAGGCGACGCCAGTGATGTGCTGCAGCGGCTCCCTGGCCTCGCGCCGCGCGACGTCGTCCCAGAATCGCGGGTCAAATCCGGAGTCCGGCACCAGGTACAGCTGGCTGCGCGGGACGCCGTGCAGCGATGCGGCGATCACCTCGGCGTCATGCCGCGGCGACTCCACTCCTGCCTCGGCGAGCCGCGCAACGGCGATGGCGATCTCGTCCAGCAGCAGGCTCACGTCGCGATCGCACCGCCCATCGTCAGTCCCCGTTGCCGCCTGCCGCGATCTTGCCAGCCCGGTCGGCGTCGAGCAGGGCAGCGATCACGGCGTCCAGGTCGCCGTCGATCACCTGATCCAGGTTGTAGGCCTTGAACCCGACCCGGTGGTCGGATATCCGGTTCTCCGGGAAGTTATAGGTGCGGACCCGCTGGGACCGGTCGACCGTCGCCACCTGGCTGTGCCGCTGCGCCGCCGCCTCGGCGTCGGCTTGCTCCTGCGCGACCGCGAGCAGCCTGGCCCGCAGCACGCGCATGGCCTGCTCCTTGTTCTGGAGCTGGCTCTTCTCGTTCTGGCAGGAAACCACCACGCCGGTGGGCAGGTGCGTGATCCGCACCGCTGAGTCGGTGGTGTTGACGCTCTGCCCGCCCGGTCCTGTCGACCGGAACACGTCGATCTTCAGGTCAGCAGGATCGATGGTCACATCGACCGGGTCGGCCTCGGGCATGACGAGCACACCGGCCGCGGACGTGTGGATCCGGCCCTGCGACTCGGTCACCGGCACCCGCTGGACCCGGTGCACACCGCCTTCGTACTTCAGCTTCGACCAGGCACCCTCGTCGCCGCCCGCCTTGACCGCGACCGTGACGTCCTTGTAGCCGCCGAGTCCGGTCTGGGTGGAGTCAAGTACCTCGGTCTTCCAGCCGTGACGCTCCGCGTAGCGCAGATACATGCGCAGGAGGTCGCCAGCGAACAGGGCCGATTCCTCCCCGCCCTCGCCCGCCTTGACCTCGAGGATGACGTCCTTGCTGTCCATCGGGTCGCGCGGCACGAGCAGCTCGTTCAGCCGCTGCTCCAGCTCGGCGCGCCGCGCAGCAAGCTGGTCAGCCTCGGCGGCGAACGAGATATCTTCCGGCGCCAGCTCGCGCGCGGTCGCCTCGTCAGCGGACACCTGCTGCCACTCCGCGTAGGCCTGGATGATGGGCGTGAGCTCGCCGTACCGGCGGCCCAGCCTCCTGGCCCGGTCCGGGTCGGCGTGGACCGCCGGGTCGGCCAGGTCCCTTTCGATCGTGGCGTGCTCAGCGGCCAGATCGGCAAGCCGCTCAAACACCGCCTACCTCCCTCGTTGACGGACGTGCAGAAGGCCGGACAGGCGCGCGTCGCCTTCCCTGGCCGAGACAGACCCGCCACAGCCCTGCCGCAGGGAAGGGAACGGGGTCGCTTGGGCTAGCGGCCGCCAGCCGCCTTCTTGCCGAACCGGCGCTCGAACCGCGCAACGCGTCCGCCGGTGTCGAGAATCTTCTGCTTGCCGGTGTAGAAGGGGTGGCAGCTTGAGCAGACGTCGGCGTGGATGACGCCGTTCTTCGCTGTGCTCCTCGTCGTGAATGTGTTACCGCAGCTGCAGACCACGGTGGTGTCTACATACTCCGGGTGAATTCCGGACTTCATGGTTTACTCCTGGTTCCCGCGGTCGCCGGGTCGCCCTGACGTGTGGAGCACCGCACGAGGCGGGCGTGAACCGGTACCGCATTCAGTAGTGGCTTACCAGTGTGCCAGGTCGTGGAACGTACGCAGGTCCGCGCGCATTCCCCGGCCCTGGTTAGGCCGAGGGCGACGTCTTCTGGACCACCAGGAGGAACTCGGCGTTGCTCTTGGTGCCCTTCATCCGGTCCATGAGCAGCTCGAGCGCCTGCTGCGGGTCGAGCGCGTGCAGTACGCGCCGCAGCTGCCAGACGATCTTGAGTTCCTCGGGCGACATCAGCAGCTCTTCCTTCCTAGTGCTGGACGCGTCCACGTCCACGGCCGGGAAGATCCGCTTGTCTGACAGCTCGCGGCGCAGCCGGAGCTCCATGTTGCCGGTGCCCTTGAACTCCTCGAAGATCACCTCGTCTGCTCGCGAGCCGGTCTCGATCAGCGCGGTGGCCAGGATGGTCAGTGACCCGCCGTGCTCGATGTTGCGCGCGGCGCCGAAGAACCGCTTCGGCGGGTAGAGCGCGGTCGAGTCGACGCCGCCAGACATGATCCGGCCGCTGGCCGGGGCGGCCAGGTTGTAGGCCCGGCCGAGGCGCGTGATCGAGTCGAGGAGCACGACCACGTCGTGGCCCATCTCGACCAGTCGCTTGGCCCGCTCGATCGCGAGCTCCGCGACCGTGGTGTGGTCCTCCGCCGGCCGGTCGAAGGTCGAGTGGATCACCTCGCCCTTGACTGTGCGCTGCATGTCGGTGACTTCCTCGGGCCGCTCGTCGACGAGGACGACCATGAGGTGGCACTCGGGGTTGTTCTTGGTGATGGCGTTCGCGATGGCCTGAAGAATCATCGTCTTACCGGCCTTGGGCGGCGACACGATGAGGCCGCGCTGGCCCTTGCCGATCGGGCTGATCAGGTCGATGATCCGGGTCGTCATGTTGCCGGGGTCGGACTCGAGCCGGAGCCGGTCCTGCGGGTAGAGCGGGACGAGCTTGGTGAACTCTGGCCGGCTCTTGCTCTGCTCGGGGTCCAGCCCGTTGATCTTGTCAAGGCGCACCAGCGCGTTGAACTTCTCCCGGCGCTCGCCCTCGCGCGGCTGCCGGATGGCGCCCTCGATCACGTCGCCCTTGCGAAGGCCGTAGCGCCGCACCTGGGACAGCGAGACGTACACGTCGTTCTGCCCGGGCAGGTAGCCGGTGGTTCGGACGAAGCCGTAGTTGTCCAGCACGTCGAGGATCCCCGCGATCGGGATGAGCACGTCGTCCTCGCTGATCACCGGCTCGGCGTCCGAGCCGCCGCCACCGCGCTCCCGCCGCCGGCTGCCGCCGTTGCGGTTCCGGTAGCGGTCCCGGCTGCGCCTGCTGCCGCCGCCGCCGTCGCGGTCATCGTCGCGGCTGCCCTGGTCACGGCCGCCCTGATCGCGACCGCCCTGCTGATCGCGACCGCCCTGCTGATCGCGGTTGCCCTGCTCGCGGCCGGACCCCGAAACCTCGCGGTCCTG
>DASQIW010000031.1:0-33913 GCA_035631375.1 Streptosporangiaceae bacterium | reverse complement strand
GGCCCGCGAGCTGGTCGGGCAGGCGAAGGACGCCGAGCTGTTCCTGTATCCCGGCGACCGGCACCTGTTCAGCGACAGCTCGCTGCCGTCGTACGACCCGGCCGCGGCCTCGCTGCTCACCCAGCGGGTGCTGAGCTTTCTGGCGGACAGCTAGGTCAGTCGCGCCCTGAATGTGAGCCGGTACGCCTGCGGCGTGGTCCGCACGTGGCGGCCGAAATGCTTGCGCAGGTTCGCGGCCGTCGAGAAGCCGGTCTGCTGCGCGATCGAATCGACCGGCAGATCGCTGGTCTCCAGCAACCGCTGCGCCAGCTGAAGGCGCTGGCGAAGCAGCCACTGATAGGGCGTCGTGCCGGTGGCGGCCGCGAACCTGCGGGCGAACGTCCGCCTGCTCATCGCCGACCTGCTGGCCAGGTCGCTGATCGTCTGGGGCTCATCCAGGTGCTCCTGCATCCACGTGAGGGTGCTCGTGAACAGGTCTGCGCCCGGCATCGCGGGCAACGGCGCCTCGATGTACTGCGCCTGGCCGCCATCGCGGTACGGCGGCACGACCAGCTGCCGGGCGAGGCGAGCGGCGACCTCGGCGCCGTAGTCCTGACGGACCACGTGCAGGCACAGGTCGATACTCGCCGCGCTGCCCGCTGACGTCATGATGTCGCCGTCGTCCACGTACAGCACCGCGGGATCAACCTGCAGGTCCGGGTACCGGCGAGCGAGCTCAGCGCACTCGGCCCAGTGGGTCGTCACCCGGCGGCCTGCCAGCAGACCCGCCGCGGCCAGCACGAACGCGCCCGTGCACAGAGAGATGACCCGTGCGCCGTCGGCGTGCGCCTGGCGCAGCGCGGCCAGCATCGGCTGCGCTGGCACCAGATCGGTCGGCCCGGTCGGCGGCACCACCACCGTGTCCGCCCCGCTCAGCACCTCCAGGTCATACGGGATCTCCAGCTTGTAACCGCCCTCGACGCTGACGGCTCCGCCGAGCGCACAGACCGCGAACTGGTACCAGGGAACACCGAGACCGAAATCTCGCGACCAGTCGCTGCCGAAGACATCGCAGGTCACGCCGAACTCGAACACCGTCATGCCGTCGTAGGCCACGACCACGACGCGGCGCCCGGTGGGGGCTGGTCCGAGGCTGCCAGGCAAGCTGGCCGTTATGTTGCGCACAGAGACAATAATGCCACTCCCGTGCCAGGCTCGCCCGGCGCACCATGGATGTATGACTCCCGTTCACGCAACGAACCAGCACAGACTGCTGCCCCCACGCCAGCGCGGTCCGAGGCTCTGGGATCGCGCGCTGGCCGGCAGCAGGGCGGCCTCGCTCGATGCGAGGCTTGCCGCCGGTGCTTCGCCTGAGAGCGACCCCCTGATCGGCCTGCGGGCCCGCGCCCTGGTCATCCCGGCGCGACGGCAGCAGGTCGCGAGCGACTGGGACCGGCTGGTCAGCCTGGCGCGCGAGCACCCGGCACGAGCGCGCGTGCCCCTTCCTCGGGACCGGATTGTCGCGGCCGAGGCCGACATCCGGGTGCTTCAGCGCTCGCTGCGCGCGAGCGCGCCGGTTCCCGCCCGCGGCGTGGCCATCGCGAACGCCCTGCTGGCCGACGGAGCCGGGCCGGTGTACAACCGGCATGCGCGCGCCGACCTTCGCGCCGCGGTGCAGGACGCTATCCGGCATCTGGACCCGTCGACCGCGCTGCTGCCAGCAAGCTCCGCCGGAGCGGACTGGGGCCACGGCAGCTAGTTCGCTGGCCGCCGCTGGTCGGGCGCGGCAGACTTACGAGGAGGCGGAGCAGCCCATCGTGAGCGCGGAGGCCAGCTGATGACGACGGAAACCAGCCCGGCAGGCGGCGATCAGGCGACGGCAGACGGGCCAGGTGCCACGCCGGCAGCGGAGGCGATGGCGGCCCTGCTGACGGCTGGACTGCCCGCGCGGCCGGCTCTGATCGTGCCCGATACCGGTCAGGTGCTCACGCACGGGCAAGTCGCCGCCCAGGTCGAGACTCTCTCGCAGCGGCTGGCTGGTCTCGGGGTGCGGCGCGGCGACACCGTCGCACTGTGCCTGCCGAACGGCCCCGACGTTGTCCTCCTGCTGCTTGCCATCACGGCGCTCGGGGCGGCGGCGGCGCCGCTGAACCCCGCCTACACCGAGCCGGAGTTCGGGTTCTACCTGGGCGACATCGTTCCGCGGCTGCTGCTCATCCCGGCCAGCGGAGCGGTGGCGGCGAGTGCCGCCGCGGCGTCCGCCGGTACGACGGTGGTCGCCGTTGAGGCGGCCGCCGACGGTCCGCCGGCGCTGCTAGGCGCTGACGGGTCGGGCGGGCCGCCGCGCTCGTTCGAGCCCGGCGGCCCCGAGGATGTCGCGCTCGTGCTGCACACGAGCGGGACCACCAGCAGGCCGAAGCAGGTGCCGCTGCGGCAGCGCAACCTCATGGCCTCGGCGCGCACGATCGGCGCGCACTACCAGCTGGGGCCGGCGGATGTGTCGTTCTGCGTGATGCCGCTGTTTCACATCCATGGGCTGGTGGCCTCGACCTTCGCGGCGCTCGGAGCCGGCGGCGCAGTGATCACGCCGCGGAGGTTCACTCCGCACCGGTTCTGGCCGCAGGCCCGCGAGCACGCCGCGACGTGGCTGTCGGCAGGGCCGACGCTGCACCAGATGATCCTCGACCGGGCCGACGACGACGGGCCGCCGGCGACGCTGCGGTTCGTCCGGTCGTGCAGTTCGGCGCTGCCGGCCGCGCTGGCCGAGCGCGCCGAGCGTGGGTACGGGGCGCCCATCCTGGAGGCGTACGGGATGACCGAGGCGAGCCACCAGATGTCTTCAAACCCGCTGCCGCCTGGCGCCAGGCCGACGGGGTCGGTCGGCGTGCCGACGGGAACGCGGATCCGCATCGCGGGCAAGGCGGGCAGCTTCTTGCCGGACGGCACGGCGGGCGAGGTCGTGATCCGCGGACCCGGCTTGATGTCCGGCTATGCGAACAATCCGGCGGCGACCGCAGAGGCATTCTTCGGCGAGTGGTTCCGCACCGGCGACCGCGGTGTGTTCCGGGACGGCTACCTGTTCCTGGAAGGCCGCATCAAGGAGATGATCATCCGCGGCGGAGAGAACATCGCCCCGGCGGAGATCGAGCAGGTGCTGCTGTCGCACCCGGCGGTGCGCGACGCGGTTTGCTTCGGCGTGCCGGACGACAAGTACGGCGAGCTTGTCGGCGCGGCCGTCACGCTTGCCGGGGATGCCGACGCGGCTGACCTGATCGCGTACTGCCGGGAGCGGCTTGCGGCGTTCAAGGTGCCGGCCCGGATCGACGTGCTGCCGGAGATCCCGCGCACCGCGACCGGGAAGATCCAGCGCCGCCGGGTGGCCGAGGTAGTGCTGCAGCAGTGAGGTTCGCGGTGCTCGGCGCCGGCGCGATCGGCGCCTACGTGGGCGCGGCGCTCGCGCATGGCGGCGCCGACGTCACGCTGATCGCGCGCGGGCCGCACCTGCAGGCGATGGCGGACCGTGGCGTCCGGGTGCTGTCAGCCCGCGGCGACTTCACGGCCCGCCCACGTGCGACGGACGACTGGACAGCCGTGAGCGATGCGGACGTGGTGTTCGTTGCGCTGAAGGCCTACAGCCTGCCGGAGATCGCGCCGCGCCTGGGCGAGCTGCTCGCGCCAGGTGCCGCGGTGATCTGGGCCCAGAACGGCATCCCTTGGTGGTACTTCCAGTCCGCACCGCAGGCCGCTGCCGCCGCCGGGGTGACCGGGCTGCAGTCCGTCGACCCGGGCGGGGTGATCGCCGCATCGATCGGGCCGGAGCACAACGTCGGCTGCGTCGTCTATGCGGGCACCGAGATCGTCGAGCCGGGGGTTATCCGGCACGTCGAGGGCACCCGGTTCACGATCGGCGAGCCGGACGGGTCGGACTCGGAGCGCTGCAAGCTAATCTCTGCCGCGTTCGCGGCGGGCGGCCTGCGGGCTCCGGTCGAGCCGCGGCTGCGCGACCAGATTTGGCTCAAGCTCGTCGGTAACGTGGCGTTCAACCCCATCACCGCGCTGACCGGCGCGACGCTCGGTGAGCTGGGCTCCGTCGCCGAGATGCCCGAGCTGCTGCGATCGATCTTCGCCGAGTGCGCGGCGGTGGCGGACAAGCTCGGGATCACCTTCCCGGTGTCGCTGGACCGGCGGCTCGAGGCCGGCCTGGCCGTGGGTGACCACAAGACGTCCATGCTGCAGGACCTGGAAGCAGGCAAGCGGCTGGAATTCGAGTGCATGACGGGAGCCGTGGTGGAACTGTCCGCGTACCTGAGCGTGCCCGTTCCCTCCGTACGCACGGTGCACGCCTGCGTCAGGCTCCTCGACCACCTTCGCCAGCACAATGCGGAAGCTGAGCCGGGCGCGGCCCGGCCCGGCTAATAACGGCCCGGATTGGATCACGCAGCGGAAGCCCAGATGGCCAGTGGAGGTGTCATCCGCCTCGCGCTGGCGGGCCGCGGGCCGGTGGCACAGGCAGGTGTCTGGCGTGCACGGCCGCGTGCTGCCCTTGATCACCGGGCCGGGGACGCCCGCACAGCTCAGCGGTGCAGGCTCATCGCCCCCGGCGTTCGCCTGCCGCGGCCTGGCCAAGCCGCAGCTCTGCCACTGGCGGAAGTCGGCGGCTGTGGCCGGCCTGGTGTCCGTCCAGAAGCTGGTCGCGGGCATCGTGGTCGCGCTTCGCATCGCCCCTGGCCCTACCCGGGAAGCGAAGGCTGGTTTCACCCGGTGCGGGTGATGCGACCGCTTTTCCGGGAGGGAACGGGGTACTCACGGGTGAGTGCCGGATTACCCGCCCGCCGAAGTGGGGGAGCGCCTGGGAGTGACGAGGGCCACATCCGGCCCCCGACTGACGCAGCGCTCGCGGTGCGATACCATGACCGCATGTCACGGTGGTATTGGCGCTTTACGCTGGCTCTGAGTGGGGCTAGCGGCCAGTCAATGCGCTGATTCCACCACTCAGAGCCAGGCGGACAGGGACGACGTCTCTGTCCTTTCGTATGTAACGGGTCCTGGCTCCCCGGCGGGGTGTCGGGCTTGCGGAGGGAACGCACGATGCCACACACCAGCGATACGCGGGTCCAGGCCTATCAGCCGCTGCTCGCACCCGCCGCGCTGCTGGACGAGCTCCCGCTGGACGACGGCCTGGCCAAGAACGTCGAGCAGGCCAGGGTCGATATCTGCTCGGTGCTCGACCAGGCAGACGACCGGCTACTGGTCGTCGTCGGGCCATGCTCCGTCCACGACCCCGAGGCGGCTCTGCAGTACGGCGCCCGGCTGCACGACATCGCCCAGACCCTCGCCAGGGACCTGCTGGTCGTCATGCGGGTGTACTTCGAGAAACCGAGGACGGTCACGGGCTGGAAGGGCCTCATCAACGACCCGGGCCTGGACGGGACCCACGACGTGCACCGCGGACTGCGGACAGCTCGCCGGCTCTTGCTCGACATCCTCGAGCTCGGGCTTCCGGTCGGCTGCGAGTGGCTCGACCCCGTGACTCCGCAGTACATTGCCGACACGGTCGCGTGGGGTGCGATCGGTGCCCGCACGACAGAAAGCCAGGTGCACCGGCAGCTCGCCTCCGGCCTGTCGATGCCGGTCGGGTTCAAGAACGGCACCGACGGGGACGTGCAGGTGGCGATCGACGCGTGCCGCGCAGCGGCGACCCGGCACCGGTTCTTCGGCGTCACGCCCGTCGGCGCGGCCGCCGTGGTCACGACGGCGGGCAACCCCGACTGCCATGTGGTGCTGCGCGGCGGCCGGACCGGGCCGAACTACGACCAGGCCGACGTCAGCGCGGCGCTGGCGACGATCGCCGAATGCGGGCTGCCGGCCAGGCTGATGGTCGACGCCAGCCACGGCAATAGCGGCAAGGACCACCGTCAGCAGCCCGTCGTGGCCCGCGCGCTCGCCGATCAGATCGCCGCGGGGGAGCAGGGCATCGTGGGCGTCATGCTGGAGAGCTTCCTGAAGGATGGGCGCCAGGAACTGCGGGACCCGGCCTCGCTGGTGTTCGGCCAGAGCATCACCGACGCCTGCATGGACATCGACACAACCGCCGGCGTCCTCCAGGCGCTCGCCGGCGCCGTCCGGGAGCGGCGCGCATCCAATCGGGCCGCGGCCGCGAGCTAGATCAGCGACCGTAGACGCCGCAGCCCCTGGCCATTTACGCTGCCTCGGTGGACGGCGCACCGGGCGGCGGCAGCGGAGCTGGCGACCGTGCGCTGCGGGAAGGACGGCAGCTCGTGGCCAGCATCGGCGGGACGTGTGACGACCAGTTCAGCGCGGTGCGCCGCGAGTTCGAGGAATGCCTGGACTCCGGTGCGGAGCTGGGTGCCTCGATCGTCCTGGATATCGACGGGCAGATCCCGGTCGACCTGTGGGGCGGCTTCCGCGACGAGAGCCGCACGCAGCCGTGGCAGCGGGACACGATCACCAACGTGTGGTCGACCACCAAGACGGTGACCAGTCTGGCGGCCCTCATGCTCGTGGATCGCGGGGCGCTGGATGTGGACGCTCCTGTCGCAAGGTACTGGCCCGAGTTCGCGGCCGCCGGTAAGCAGGACGTGCTGGTCAGGCATCTGCTGTCGCACACGTCGGGCGTGTCTGGCCTGGACCAGCCGGCCGTGATTGACGACCTCTACGACTGGGATAAGGCGACCGCTCGGTTCGCCGCGCAGGCACCGTGGTGGGAGCCGGGCAGCGCTTCCGGCTACCACGCGCTGAACTTCGGCCACCTGATCGGTGAGGTGGTCCGCCGGATCACCGGCAAGTCGCTGCAGGAGTTCGTGGCCGACGAGATCGCCGGCCCGCTCGGTGCGGATTTCCAGATCGGCGCGGCGGAGAGCGACTGGGAGCGGATTGCCGACGTTGTGCCACCGCCGCCGCTGCCCATCGACTTCGGCGCGCTCGATCCGGAGAGTCCCGTCGTGCGGACGTTCACCGGCCCGGTGGTCGACGCGAACTTCGCGAACACCCCTGGCTGGCGGCACGCCGATATCGGCGCGGCCAATGGCCACGGGAACGCCAGCTCGGTCGCGAGAATCCTGTCGGTGATCTCGCGCGGCGGCGAGGTGGATGGCGTGCGGCTGCTCCAGCCGGAGACGATCGAACTGATCTTCCGTGAGCAGGCGAACGGGGTTGACCTCGTGCTGGGCGTTCCGATGCGATTCGGCATCGGTTACGGGCTGCCGCAGCTCGACACCATCCCCTACATCCCCGACGAGAAGGTCTGCTTCTGGGGCGGCTGGGGCGGCTCGGTGATCATCATGGACGTGGGCCGACGGATGACGATCTCGTACATGATGAACAAGATGGGTGCCGGCATCATCGGCTCGGATCGCGCCGAGCGCTACGTGCGGGCCATCTACGCCGCAGTGGGCGACTAGCGACTAGGGGCTGGCAGCCGGTAGACGCGTCGCGCGTTGCCGGAGCCGATCATCTCGGCTACCCGCGCCGCATCGGACGCTGCCCACGCCCCGTCGGCGACGAAGCCGCCGGTGACGGCCGCCATGTCCCGCCGGAACGCGGCCGCCCCGAGGTAGTGCAGCTCGGGCAGGCCGAACGCGTCGGACGAGTACAGCATCTTGTGGAACGGGGTCAGCTCGAGCGCCTCGGCCAGGATCGTCGCCGACCGCGCGCCGACGTGGTTGAGAGCCTCGCCGACGTCCAGGTAGACATGGGGGAAGAGGTTCGCCATCGCCCCGGCCTGGCGGTGGTAGGGGTAGCAGTGCAGCAGCAGCACCGTAGCGCCGGTGCGCTGGCTCGCGGCGAGGAAGTCCTGCAGCAGCGCCGGGTCCGCGCGGTGCAGCCGCGAATCCGGGTCGCCGTAACCGGTGTGGAACTGCAGTGGGAGCCCGGTGTCCAGCGCGGCCCAGATTCCGTGCCGGATCAGCACGGGGTCGCTGAGCCGGGCGGGCTGAGGTGAGTCGACCGAGCGCAGCCAGTGTCCTGCTGCCGCCTCGACGTCAGCCGTGGTCGGCCTCGCGGGCTCGAAGTCGAGCCCGCACCGGTAGGCGGCGACAGACTTGAACCCGATGGTGTCCGCCTGCCGGGCAGCGCGGGCTATGGCGGCGCTAACCGCGGCCCCGTAACCCGCGGCAGAGCCGCCGGCCTCGGCCACCTCCGCGGCGATCGACTCCAGCCGGGCAATCTGGTAGGCCGGACTGCCGCTGATGGCGGCCAGCTCACCAGGTGTGGTCACCTCGTCGCTCTGATACCCGGTGTCGACCAGCCAGGCGGCGACGTCAGCGCCGGCCAGCAGCCGGCGGGCCACTTCGGCCGGTCCGAGCTCCTGGCGCCTGAGGACATAGTCGTCGGCTGGCGAGTGCGGCTCCAGGTCCAGCAGCGGGGCGCACCAGCGGCGGACTGCGAAGCCGAGCTGCGAGTCGAATGCGGTCGTCCCGGCCGACGTGGGCACCAGCGACTCGCTGAGCAGGGCCTCAATGCCGTCGCGGGCGAGCCCCGCGCGTATCACGCCGTGCACGTGGTGGTCGATGAGGACCAGCTTGTCCGATGGCACCGTCAGATCAGCCAGCGCGCGTCCGCGATCACCTGATCTGCGGTCTGATCGGTGGCCAGGGCGATCGAGGCTCGCCGCGCTGCGGCGAAGGTGGCGAGCAGTTCGTCGCCCATCGCCTCGCGCAGATCCGCGCTGGCCTCGAGCGCCTTGAGGGTGTCTGGCAGGCTGCCGGGCAGCCGGGCGACGGAGTCGGCCTGCGGGTGGCCGGGAGCCGCCGGGTCGCCGCTGACCTCAGCGGGGAGAGGATCGGTCCGGGCGGCGCCGCGGCGCGCCACTGCCATGATCGCCCCCGTCAGCAGGTAGGGGTTGGCGCTGAGGTCAAAGCACTTGAGTTCGGCGTTCGCCGCGCCCTCGGCCGACGGGGGTGCCTCGATCAGTCGCAGGGCGGCCTCCCGGTTCTCGACGCCCCAGATCTGGTACGCCCCCGCCCACCGGGACGGCTGCAGCCGCAGGTACGACGCTGGCGTCGGCGCACCGATGGCCAGCAGCGCCGGCAGGCTGTCCAGCAGCGCGGCCAGGATCGACTCACCGGTCGCGGTCAGACCGTACCGGCCCTCGCCGCCCGCGAGCAGGTTCCCGCCGTCTTTCCAGAAGCTCGCGTGCAGGTGGCCGCCGTTGCCGACGTTGTCCGACACCACGGCGGGCGCGAACGACACGCGGAGCCCGTGCCTCGCCGAGACGGCTGAGATCACCAGTTTCACCACGACGCTGGTGTCCGCCGCGGACACCGGATCCTGCGCTGCGACCGACACCTCGAACTGGGCGGGCCCGTACTCCGGGTGAATCTGCTCGACGACCACGCCGGCGGCCTCCAGGCTGTCCACCACGTCGCGGACGTACTCGGCTGCGTTGATGAAACGGCTCAGCCCGTAGCCGGTGCCGGTGAAAGCGGGCGTGAACGTGTCGGTGTCCAGCCCCACCATCCACTCGACCTCGAACGCCATGAGCGCGCTGAGACCCTCGGCGGCTGCGGCGGCGACCTGGGCGCGGGCGAATGACCGCTGGCAGTTCGCGTACACGCTGCCGTCCTGGGTGAAGCGGTCACCCGGCGCCCATGCCCATCCTGCTGGATCGCGGAGCACCATCAGGCGGTCGAGGTCGGGCACCATCCGCAGGTCGCCGTCGGGCCGGTCGAGCGGCGACGCTGGGTCGATCCCGCCGTCGCTGGTGAAGGCGTCGATGACCGGGGAGTATCCGACGCCGGACCGGGCAGCCCTGGCGAGCGCTTCCAGTGGCACGACCTTGACCCGGCCCGCGCCGCTGTGGTCGACGAAGGTGATCACGACGCCCGTGATTTCGTCCGCAAGCTGCTGCTGCAGTTCCTGCGCGCGCAGCTCGTCGGCGGCCCGCTCCGCCTCGCCGCGCACCTGACTGAAGGCTCGTGGCATGCTCGTCCTCTCTGCGCCGACGGCGCTCGCAGCCTGCTAGGCGGTCTAGCACGACAGTAGACAGCGCGGTGGCGGCACGGAAGTGGCATGCCAAGCCGGATGCCGAACGTCCGCAATGAGGCTTACGGTGCGAGGCATGACCGATAACGACTGTCCGTGGGAACCGCCGCTGGCCGGCACCGAGGCTGAGCAGCTGATCGGCGCACTCGACCGGCTGCGCGCGACGTTCCGCTGGAAGGCTGACGGCCTCGACGCGGCGGGGCTCCGGGCGCGCATCGGCGCGTCCGCCATGACTCTGGGGGGCCTGCTGAAGCACCTCGCCGCGAACGAGGACTTTGCCTTCACGATCAAGCTGACCGGGGAGCCGATCGGGGCGCCCTGGGACGCCAGTGGCTCCGACGGCAGCAACGACTGGGAGTTCGAGTCCGCCGCTGAGGACGCCCCCGATTACCTCTACGCGCTGTGGGATGGTGCCGTCGCGCGATCCCGGGCGCGGCTTGCGGCGGTGCTCGCCAGGGGCGGACTCGACCAGCCTGTGCATGCGTCCGCGCCGGACGGCCGTCACGCCAGCCTGCGCCGCCTGCTGTGCGACCTGATCGAGGAGTATGGCCGGCACACTGGGCACGCCGACCTGATCCGTGAGGCCGTGGACGGGGTGACCGGTGAGGATCCGCCGGCGGGCTGGCATCCCGGCGGTGGTCCGCTCGCGGTCGATGGCCATCGGGTTCCTCAGGTGTTCGCTGGCGCCGATCTGCGCGGCGCCCGGTTTGATCGCACGGACCTCACGGGCGCGCGACTACGCGCTGCCGACCTGACCGGAGCGCAGTTCCGCGGCTGCGCACTGCACAAAGTGATCATGCGCGGTGTGGAGCTCGGCAACGTCGACATCAGCGGCGAGATTGAGAACGTGATGATGAACGGTGTCGACGTCGGTCCCCTGATTGAAGCCGAGCTCGACCGGCGCGACCCGGACCGGGTTCGAATGCGCCCATCAGATCCGGCCGGGTTCCGCCACGCGTGGGATGTCGTCGAGCGGCTCTGGGCCGGGACTGTCGACCGGGCCCGCGGTATGCCGCCCGAGCTGTTGCATGAGTCCGTCGACGGCGAGTGGTCGTTCACTGAGACGCTGCGCCACCTGGTCTTCGCCACCGACTCCTGGATCCGGCGCGTCATCCTCGCCGACCCCGCGCCGTGGGATGCGCTGGACCTGCCGTGGGACGAGATGCCCGACACCCCACCAATACCGCGCGACCGGTCCGTCCGCCCGTCCCTGGACGAGGTGCTGCGGCTGCGCCGGGACCGGATGTCGACCGTCCGGCGGGTGATCGACGGCCTCACCGACGCGTCGCTGGACGCCCGCACCGAGCCGGTGACCGGACCTGGCTGGCCCCCGCCGCGCAGCTTCGTGGTACGCGAGTGCCTGCTCGTGATCCTCAACGAGGAATGGCATCACCGGCTGTTCGCCGAGCGAGACCTCGACACGCTGGCCGCGCGCGGCAGCTAGCCGGACCTTATCCGGACCGAATCTCCTCGATCCTGACCGTGCCGCGGTTCTCGCGGTACCGGCCAGGTGACGTCTCATACTCTCGCCGGAACGCCTTCGACAAGGCGGCACTCGTGCCATAGCCGGTCCGCCGCGCGATCGCGTCGACGCTCAGCTTCGTTGTGGTGAGGTAACCAGCCGCCTGGCCCAGACGGACCCTGGTGAGGTAGCGCATCGGGCTCTCGCCGACGGTGGCACGGAACCGGGTGCAGAACAAGGTCCGGGACATGCCGACGTGGTTGGCGAGCGCCTCGACCGTCCACTGCCGCGCTGGCTGCTCGCGGATCAGCGCGATCGCCGAATTGATAAGGTGATCCGCCGGCGGTTCGAGCAGAAGCCCCGCCTGCTGCGCGCCGATCAGGTAGCTGCGCAGCGCCTGGGCCAGGAACACGTCGGCGAGCTTGGCGAACATGGCCTGCGCGCCGGGATCGGCGCGGTCGGCCTCGTGCCGCACCAACGCGAACACCGGCTCTAGCCATGTGATCACGCCGGTCGACACCGCGTCCATGTGCAGCACCCGCGGGAGCAGCGTGAGCAGCGGGGCGGGAATCGCGTCGCCGAGCTCGAACCCACCGCACAGCAGCCTGGTCAGTGATCCGGTCCCCCCGCACTGCAGTCGGGCCTGGCTGTCGAGCGGGTGGTCGGCGATGAGCTGATCCAGACCCACCACGGGCGAGTCCTTCTCATCACGCATGATGTGCCGTTCGCCCCGCGACAGGATGACGAGTTCACCTGCGCCGAGGCGCACAGGGCTCACGCTGTCGGCGTGCAGCCAGCACTCGCCCTCGAGGACGAGGTGAAATTTGGCCACGTTCGCCCCGCTGACTTCGAAACCCCACGGCGCGCGGAGTTCCGATAGGCAGTACACGCTGCTCTGGACGGTGAGCGCGGTGAGCAGCTCGGTGACCGTGTCGCGCGGTGGCGTATTCAGCAGCTGCACGGGGGTGCTCCGTGAACGACTGGACAACAGGACCGTTCAGCCGACCATAGCGAGTCGGAGTGCGGCCGGCAATCCTGCGCTGTAACCGGCGGCGCGCGGCCGTCAGGGTGACCAGTGACACCCAGTGGAGGCAGTGATGGCCAAGTTCCTCGTTACCTACCACGGCGGCGGCGAGCCGCCCGCCGATCCGGCCATGCGCGAGCAGATGATGGCGGCATTCGGAGCCTGGGCCGCCAGCGTGGGGGAGAACATGATCGACCCGGGCGCGCCGCTTGGACCTGCGAAGGCTGTGACGAGCAGCGATGTCCGGGACGACGACAACCACATCGTTGAGGGGTACACGGTGCTCAGCGCCGGCAGCCTGGCCGACGCGGTTGCTCTTGTCCGCAGTCACCCGTTCGTGAGCCGGGGCGGCACGCTCGTCGTGAGCGAGGCAGTTGCGCCCTAGCTGCGTGCCTGCCGCCGCTGGCCGCTGGCAGCGCGGCGCCGCCAGCGCGGAAGAGCCCGCCCGACGACGGGACCCGCGGGTTCGGCCGGCGCGTCGGGATGGGCAGCCGTCGGGGACGCAGGCGCGGGCTGGGCCGCTCGCCAGCGGCTGATCATGGCCTCGGTGTCCACCAGCGGAACGAAGACTGGTGGCCCGAGCGGGATCCGCCGCCACTCGCGGATCTCATGGTTGAGCTCGTCGACCGTGTCCCGGACGTCCTGCTCGGACGCCATGGTCGGCACAGCCTGCGCCAGCCGGTCGATCGCCTTGCGTAGCCGCAGTGGCGGCGGCAGTAGCGCCTCCGCCGACACGCCTTCCTTCCGGAGGTACTCGCGGAGCCAGGCCTCCGCGGCGTCCTCGTCACCGCGGTGAGGAATGGGCTTGCCAGCGCCGGGAAGGTTATCGAAAGCGCCGCGCTCGGTCGCCTCGGCGATCTGCTTGTCGATCCACGAGGTGAAGGACATATCGGCTGGTTTGCGGTCAGTCATGGCGAGTTCCTCACGTCCAGGCTAACCAGGCCACCGGGTCACCTGTGCTGTGCCCTAGCAGCAGTGCGGCCCGAGCTCGACGCCGTGCCAACGGGGAGGCGTGCGATGAGCAGCGGTTACTTCGGGCCACCAGGATTGCCGGGCAGTCCCTTCGATGACTTCATCGCGCGGATATTCGGGGCCGCTGGCAACCCGCCTCCGGCTGGCTACCGGGTCGACATCACCCGGCTGATGAGCGGACCCGCACGTGAGCTGATCGGCGCCGCGGCCGCGAAGGCGGCGGAGCGGGGCGGCGAGCTGGACACCGAGGACCTGCTCTGGGCGGCGGCCACGGTGCAGCCGACCCGCGAGCTGATCGCCCGGTCCGGCGCCGATCCCGGAGCCATCGGCCGGGCTGCCGAGGATCAGCAGCGCGCCGGGGGAGCCAGCCGGGGCGGCGCGCCGCCGCCGCTGACGCCGGGGGCCAAGCGGGCATTGCTGGACGCCCACCAGATCTCCCGTTCCCTCGGGTCCACCTACATCGGACCCGAGCACGTGCTCTTCGCGCTGGCGGTCAACCCGGAGTCTGGAGCGGGCCGGATTCTCGGCGCCGCCCATGTGACGCCGGAGTCGCTGCAGGCGGGGCTGACCAGCCAGGGTGCGCCACCAGGCGGCGACGGCAGGTCGTCGACTCCGACCCTCAATGAGTTCGGCCGGGACCTGACTGCGATGGCGAGGGAGGGGCGGCTCGACCCGGTCATCGGCCGCGACGGTGAGATCGAGCAGACCATCGAGGTACTGTCCCGGCGGGCCAAGAACAACCCGGTCCTGATCGGCGAGGCCGGTGTCGGCAAGACGGCGATCGTGGAGGGCATCGCTCAGCGCATCCTCGATGACGAGGTCCCGCAGACGCTGGCCGACAAGCGCGTGATCCAGCTCGAGCTGTCCGGCGTCGTGGCTGGAACTCGCTACCGGGGCGACTTCGAGGAGCGGATGACGCGGATCATCGACGAGATTCGCGAGCACGGGGACGAGCTGATCATCTTCATTGATGAGCTGCACACCCTGGTCGGCGCGGGTTCTGGCACCGAGGGAGGCATGGACGCCGGCAACATGGTGAAGCCGGCGCTGGCCAGGGGAGAGCTGCACGTCGTCGGCGCGACGACGCTGGACGAGTACAGGAAGAACATCGAGAAGGACGCGGCGCTCGCCCGGCGGTTCCAGCCGATCCTGATTCCTGAGCCAACCGTCGAGGACACGCTCGCGATCTTGCACGGGCTGAAGGACCGGTACGAGGCGCATCATCAGGTCCGCTACGAGGACGCGGCGCTCGGCGCTGCGGTCGAGCTCTCCGATCGGTACATCACCGACCGGTTCCTCCCGGACAAGGCCATCGACCTGATCGACCAGGCTGGCGCCAGGGTCCGGCTGCGGACCAAGACGCCCGGCATGGACCGGCGCGAGCTGGAGCGGAAGGCGGAGGAGCTGCGCCGGGACCGGGACCAGGCCGTCGCCAGCGAAGACTACGAGCAGGCGTCCCGGCTCCGGGACGAGCTTCGCGACATCCGCACTCGGGTGGAGCACCTCGGCACGGAGTCGGGCGCAGTGCCAGAGGTCACGCCCGACGACATCGCGGAGGTGGTCTCCAGGGCTACCGGGATCCCCGTGCATCAGCTCACCGAGGAGGAGAAGAACCGGCTGCTGGGGCTCGAGCAGCACCTGCACGACCGGGTCGTTGGCCAGGATCAGGCCGTGGCGGTCGTGGCCGAGGCGGTTCGCCGCTCCCGGGCTGGGCTCGGCGACCCGAACCGCCCGGTGGGCAGCTTCCTCTTCCTCGGGCCAACCGGGGTCGGCAAGACCGAGCTGGCCCGCGCCCTGACGGAGGCCCTGTTCGGGGCGGACAGCAAGATGATCCGGCTGGACATGAGTGAGTTTCAGGAACGGCACACTGTCAGCCGCCTGGTCGGCGCGCCGCCCGGATACGTCGGGTACGAGGAGGCCGGCCAGCTCACCGAGGCGGTCCGGCGCCGGCCGTATTCGGTCGTGCTGCTCGACGAGATCGAGAAGGCGCACGCGGACGTGTTCAACATCCTGCTCCAGGTGCTCGACGATGGCCGCCTCACCGACGGCCAGGGCAGGACCGTTGACTTCAAGAACACCGTGCTCATCATGACCAGCAACCTTGGTTCCGACCTGATCGGCAGGCGGAGCGGTGCGCTGGGCTTCGGCAGTCCCGCCAGCGGAGCGACAGCAGGAGACGGCGCGATGCAGGACCAGCTCATGCGCCGGCTGCGCGAGTCCTTCCGGCCGGAGTTCCTGAACCGGATCGACGAGATCGTCATCTTCCGTGAGCTTGACCGGGACGAGCTCCGGCAGATCACCGAGCTGCTGCTGGAGGAGACGCGCAGGCGGCTGCACGCGCAGAACGTGACGGTGCAGTTCTCGCCCGCGGCCGTTGACTGGATCGCCGAGCACGGCTACCAGCCGGAGTTCGGGGCGCGGCCGATGCGCCGCACCATCCAGCGCGAGGTGGATAACCAGCTATCGCGGATGCTCCTGGACGGTCAGGTCCGGCCTGGCCAGAAGGTCACCGTCGACGTCCGGGACGGTCACTTGGCCTTCGAGACGACCGGCCAGTTCGCCGGGGTGTGACCGGCGTGCCCGTTCTCGTGGGCATGGGTGCGGCGCTCGGTGTCGATCCGGCCACGCCCGACGGTGTCGATCCGCTTCCACCTGCCCGGCACGTCCAGGATCTCGAGCTCGCCGAACTGCTCGGGCAGGGCCGGGTCGACGATGAGGTTGTCGCCGGACGGCTCCAGGCCGAGGCCGGCCCGGAGCAGGAGCAAGGGCGCGCCCGTTGACCAGGCCTGCGGGCTGCACGCCGTCGGATACTGCACCGGGTACCGGGTGGCGCGCCGGTCATAGCCGCCGAAAGCCTCGGGCAGGCGGCCGTTGAAGACCTCGGCCGCATCCATGACGCCGGCGACGATGGCGGCTGCCTCCTCCTTGAAACCGTACCGGCGCAGCCCCCACGCGATGAAGGAGTTGTCGAACGGCCACACCGTGCCGACGTGATAGCCGATCGGGTTGTAGCGGGCATCGCCCTGGGCTAGCGTGCGGACGCCCCACCCGGAGAACAGCCGCGGTCCGAGCAGGTGCCGGGCGATGGCTTTCGCCTTGGACTTGTCGACGATGCCGCTCCACAGCAGGTGGCCGATGTTAGAGGTGAGCGAGTCGACCTGCCGGCCGTCTTGGTCGAGCGCGACCGCGAAGTACTCGCCGTCGGCGACCCAGAAGTCGCGGTTGAACCGGCGCTTCAGGTCGGCCGCCTGCTTCTCCAGGTGCTCGGCGTACGACTCGTCCTTCCACACGTGCCGGGCCAGCCGGGCACCGCGGACCTTGGCGTCGTAGGCGTAGCCCTGCAGCTCGCAGGTGGCCCGGGGGAAGCCGGGCAGATCACCGTTGCGGTAGGAGATCGAGTCCCAGGAGTCCTTCCAGCACTGGTTCTCCAGTCCGGTCTGCTCGTTCCGCCGCTGGTAGGACACGTAGCCGTTGCCCTGCAGGTCGGCATAGTCATCGATCCAGGCAAGGGCCGACCTGGCCGCGCGCTCCAGGTCGCGGACGAGCTTGGTGTCGCCGGTCCACCGCTCGTACTCGTCCAGCAGAACCACCCAGAGCATGGTGGCGTCCGCGGCGCCGTAGTAAGGGGAATGCGGCCGCTCCTCGAACGCAGTCAGCTCGCCGTAGCGCATCTCGTGCAGGATGCGCCCCGGGTCCTCGTCGCGGAAGTCGTCGATCCTGGTGCCCTGCCGTTCGGCAAGCGCCTTCAGCGTGGTCGCGGCCAGCTCAGCGGTAAATGGCAGCGCCTGCAGGCTCGTGAAGATGCTGTCGCGGCCGAACATGGTCATGAACCACGGCAGGCCTGCGGCCGGCAGCGAGCGGCCTGGCATGGTCAGCGTCGAGAAGCGCAGCGCCGCCAGGTCGGTCATGCACCGGTGGTAGATCCGCTCGACCGCTTCCCAGTCGCAGCGCACGACCGGCGCGTGCTTCAGCCATTTCTCCAGGCCGCGGGCCATGTCCCGACGCACGTGCCGGGCGATCTGGCCGCGGATCCTGATCGGGCTCTCGCCCTCTCCGGCGGGCGCGCCCGCCGCCGCGACGACGTCGAGCCTGGTGCTCCACTCGCCGTGGGGGGGCACCGTCACGTGGAACGACAGCCCCTGCTCGTCGATGGCGGCCTTCTCGGTCGCAGAAATCCACGTCTCGCGGGCGAAGGTATCCCGCCGGTATCGGAGCACGAGGCTCTGGCCCGACACGGACGTGTGGTAGCTGCCCTTCTTCTCCAGCGCGTCCTTGACCTCGAAGAGGTCAGCGAAGTCGGCCGCGGCATCAATGCGGACGTCCAGGGTTACCGGCTTGCTCTCGTGGTTGAGGATCCGGAGCTCCTCATGGAAGCCGTCGGCCACCTCACGCTCCCTGATGACCGACAGGGTCGAGTCGACGTAGACGGTGCCGCTACCCGGCACGAGGAAGAAACGGGCCTGGAAGTACTGCAGGTCGTCGGTCGACAGGGCGGTGAGCCGCTGGCCGTTCAGGGTGAGCACCCAGCGGGACAGGAACCGGGTGTCGAAAGAGAAGAGGCCGGTGGGATCGGTCGCCGAGGTCTCGATGTCGCCCCGGTCGTCGCTGACGACGAACGTGTTGCCCTCGAGGATGTTGACGAGCTGGTCGCTCACATCTTCCTCCCTGCCTCGTGCTTGGCCATGACCGTCTTGGAGCTGATCGGGGCGACCCGGCCCACGGAACCGGGCGGGCCAGGCAGGCAGCGCTGGAACGTCATGCAGGCGGCCATGCTGCCCTCGCAGGTCAGCAGGCCGCGCAGCATGGCGGCCTGGGCATTCAGCCGGCCCGTCACCATCTGCGCCGCAGCGGGCCGCGCGATCGTCATGACTACGTCGGCCGGCCCGCGGTTATGGTTCACCGAGACGTCGCCGTCGTGGATTGTGATGAACCATCGTTCGGCGCGGGCGTCGTCGGGCACGTCGAATCGGATCGTCGCCGACTCGGACTCGAACGTCGCGAGGTGCCCTGGCCGGGCGAGGTCGTCAAAGAACTGGCTGATGGGGTCCGCCGCAGCCGGGGCAGACCGGGCACGCGTGGTCGTCACGGTTCATTCGTGCTCGGCCTGGCGCTCCGCGAACCGTAGCATGGCCGAACTTTGCCCGGCCGCGACCCACGTCGAGCCCGTTCCGTTATGAATTAATTACCGATTGTCGAGCGGCCGCGAATGCTCCCAGTCTGCCAGCAGCGTTCGGAGCGCGGTCACGAGCGCGATCGGCTGGTCGAGCATGACATGATGACCGGCCGCGGGGATCTCGATGAGTGGCGCACGCTGCCCGAGGCTGTCGTACATCAGCTCGCTCGTCTGCGGCGGCACGATCCCGTGCTCAGCGTGGAAGAGGGCGACCCGGCAGGCGAGCTGCCGCAGCAGCTGCGGTGCGCCTTGCGCGCGGCCGAAGACGGCCGGATCGAACTTCCAGCTCCAGCCGCCGTCCACCGCGCGGATCGATGTCTCCGCCACGTGGCGCAGTACGTAGGGGAGCGCCGGCTGGTCGGGGATCGGATGGAAGCGGCCGATGGCTGCCTCCCGGGTCGGGTAGACGCGCAGCGGACCGAACGCCCGCTGCTGCCGGGCCGCCCGGTCCTCTGGGGTGAGATCCTGCACCGGCGAGTCGATGACGACGATCCCCTCGAGTTCCGTGCCGAACATCCCGGCCGCGCGCAGCGCCACGAACCCGCCCATGCTGTGCCCGATGATGATCGGCGGCCCGCTGATGCCGCCCGCTGCGGCGACCGCCCTGACCTCCTGCGCCCAGCCGTCCAGGCTGTATATGGCTTGTCGCCCGCTGTCTCCGTGGCCGGACAGGTCAACGGCCAGCACCCGGCGGCCCGCGGTGAGCAGCGGCGCGATGTGATCCCACCACCGGGCGTGCGCGGCGCCGCCGTGCACCAGAACGAGCCCGCTGGCTCCGGCCTCGCCCCAGGCGCGGTAGGAGATCTCGGTCTCGGTGACCGTGACGGAGCGCCGCTCCGGCTCGTCGGCGAGGGCCGCGGTGAACCAGGCGGGCGGGTCGGTCAGCTCGGCCGGAGCGGCAACGGTCATGGCTGCCAGCGAACCAGACCTGGCCGGGCCGTCACGTCCCGGCCTCCGCCCAGGCGCGCTCGAGCACATCCGTGATGACCTCGGCCGGCTGCGCGCCGGAGATTCCATAGCGGCGGTCGATCACGAACAACGGCACGCCGGTAGCGCCGATGGCGCGCGCCATCGCCTCGTCGGTATCGACGTGGTCGGCGTACTGCTCACCCGTCAGGACCTCGGCGACGTCATCACGATCAAGCCCGGCTTCGACCGCCAGTCTTGTCAGCGATTCGTGGTCGAAGATCGAGTCCTGCTCGGTGAAGTAGGCCCGCTGCAGCCGCTCCATCAGCTGGTCTTGCCGCCCGGTTGCCTTGGCCAGCTGCAGCAGCCTGTGCGCATCCCTGGTGCTGCCGCTGCGCAGCCCGCTCATCCGGAACGTCAGGCCGTCCGCGGCCGCGCGCTGCTCCATCTGTCGCTGAGCCTGCTCGGCCTGAACGGCGGTCATGGCGTATTTCTCCGCGAGCAGCTCGACCGTCGGGCTCGTGACACCCGGCGGCGCTGTCGGATCGAGCTCGAACGAGCGGTACGTCACCTGCACCTTGTCCCGATGCTCGAAGCTCGCCAGCGCCTGCTCGAACCGCCTCTTGCCCAGGTAGCACCACGGGCAGACGACGTCAGCCCAGATCTCGACTTCCATGGTCATCGTCAACACCGATAGAGGCAGCGCGCTTCCCCAGGCACAGCGCAGCGATCCGCCGCGCCGGCTTACTGGTCGCTACGCCGGATCTGCTGCTATTCGATGAGGCCCGCGATGACTCGGGCGGTCGCCAGGCGACCCGCGGCCGGAGTCGGCTAGTAGCAGCACTGCACCGGCTCGTTCGGCATTGGCGTGCTGTGCGCGGCCGCGCCGGTCGTGAGAGCTATCACTGCGGCAAGCGCGACCGCGAAGGCGACAAGTATGCCGATGCTGGTGATGCGGATGTTGATCATTGCCAGTGCCCACCTTTCGCTCCAGCCGGAAACGAGCCGGCCGATTGTCATGAGATAGAGTCAAACTGCCACTTCAGTGCACTACGAGGGTGCCAATCCACATAAGTTGACTAGTCACATCATTCTTGACTACGTCTCTTCCCGCCGGTTAGCGTGCACAAGGGGCAGCGCCGGAGAGATTCCTGGCTGCCCAGCCGCTGGCGGTTAGGTGATCAGGGTGAGGATGGCCACCGGATACGTCGTCCCCGAGCGGCCAGACTGGGCCAGGGCCAGACTGGCGCCGGAGGGTGACAGCTTCGCGGCCGTCCGCTGGCATGACGGTGCCGCGAACGTCTGGGTGGGGGGCGGCGAGGCACCCATGCAGCTGGCGTCGGATCTGCGCCCATTGCTTCTGCGGGACTACGTCTGGAGTATCGACGGGCGCGCCCTCGTCCTTGCACTGGAGTATCCCGGCGGTCCGCGCTTGCTCGCGTGGCTCGACCTCCGGGCGCAGACCATCTCCCACCTGACTCCGGGTCTCGCGTCGGACACGAGATACGCGGGTCAGGTTGGCGGCCCGCGAGCGGGCGTACTGGTGAGCGTCCGGCATCCGCACACCAGCAGCTCCCGGCTCCAGCTGGTGACATCGGCGGGCGCGGTGCGGCGAGAATGGCTGGCACCTGCCGAGCACGCGGGGCGGTGGCTGGCGAGCGGTACGCAAGCAGTCGCTGTCTGCATGGCGGATGATCCCGGCCCCGGGTCTGGCAGCTGCCGACGTGCAGACTCTGAGCACGTCGCGAAGCCGGGACCGGGCCTTCGTAGCTCCATCTGGTGGCAGAGTCAGCTCGCCGAGTCCTCGTGGTCACCAATCTACGAAATCCCCGCGGAGGATGCGCGCGCGTCGCGGCCGTTCGCGTTCAGCTCCGACGGCCGGACCCTGTTCGCGCTGAGCTCGGCCGGGCGCGACACGCTCGCCCTGGTCTCGATGGCGCCGCCCTCCTGGACACCGGAGGTTGTCAGCGCTAGCCCGGACTACGACGTCACCGAGGTGCTGATGGCCCCTGACGGATCTGGTCCGGATCTGGTCACGACGACCGACCCGGCACGGCCGCAGGTCGCGCTATCAGCTTCTGCAGCGGCTGACCTGTCGAGGCTTTCCGATCTTGCTGCCGGTGCGCAGGCCCGGATCGTCGGCCGGAACGCCAGCCACTGCCTGGCCGAGATCTCTTACTCGGTCGGCGGGCCAGCCTTCGTCACCTTCGCGAGGTCAGGCGGGAGGGCAAGCCGCCCGCTTGCCAGGTTTACTGCTTTTGCCCGTCGCCGGATCCAGCGCAGGGACCCACTGACATTTCGCGCGCGGGACGGGCGCATGGTCTCCGGCTTCCTGACGAGCCCAGCCGGACCGCCTCCATGGCCGGTCGTGCTGGCCATCCATGACGGTCCCTGGGCGCGGGATCTGCCGCAGATCGATCCATGGGCGCAGTACCTGGCAGCCGCCGGATACTGCTGCGTTCAGGTCAACTTCCGGGGCTCGCGCGGGTTCGGGAAGGCGTTCGGGGACGCGGCCAACCGGCAGTGGTCGCTGGCGATGCAGGACGATCTGGTCGACGCGCTGCGGTCGGCGCCGGTCGCCGACGTCGCCGATCCCCGCCGCATCGCTGCTGTGGGCTATGGGTACGGCGGCTACGCCGCGCTGATGCTGGGCACGCAGGCCGAGGTCCCGCTCGCTGGCGTTGCCGCTGCGGCGGCGCCGACCGATCTGCTGCGGTATGTCAAGGGGCTGCTGGCCTTCGGCGGCCCGGCTGGCTTCGCCGAGGCGGCGCGGATCGGCGATCCACGCGACGACCATGACCTGCTAGCTCGGGCCTCGCCGCTGAGTCACGCGGCGGACCTACGCGTGCCGGTCCTCCTCGTACACGGGCGGCAAGACGCACGCGTACCGGTGATCCATGCGACGGCGCTCGCCGACGCCATCCGCATCGCGGGCGGACGCTGCGATCTGACGATTTACGAGGACGAGGGACACCGGTTCGCCCGGCCGCAGAACCTCGCCGATCTGCGGTCGCGCACGCTCGGATTCCTCCGTGCCACGCTCTCTGATCAGGTCGGCGCCTCCACCGACAAGCAGGAATGACGTGGGATCGAGCCGCTATGCCGACACTTGTGTCGGCGTCGCGGACCGGATCGTGGAGGAGCGGAGGCCGGCACAGTCAGCAGCGCGTTGCAGCGCCTCGATCGCCCGGTCGGATCTGCCCTGCCGGATGAGCGCGTCGGCTAGGTCACGCCACGCCTGCGCCGCATCCTGGCTGCAGCCGAGCGTAGCGAGCTGATCCGCGGCGTCGCCTACCACGTCGGCACCGGCTTCTTGACCCGCCAGCACCTGGGCGAGCCCGCCGACCACTCGGGCGTGCTGCAGTCCCGTACCACGCTTCGTGCACCTGGCTGCGGCTTGCCCGGCGTGCTCCGCGGCCAGGCGGAGATCTCCGCGCAACATCGCGGACCATGCCATCTCGGTCTCGCACGCCGCCAGCAGCGGCGCGAACGCCAGCTCGGTCAGCGCTTCATGCGCGCGACTCAGTATGGCGTCGGCGTCGTCCAGTCGTGGCGGATCGGCTCGCAGCAGAAGCCATGCGTAGTTGATTCGCATGGCAGCCAGGCTTCGCGATCCGACGGATTCGGACAGCAGTGCCAGTGTCCTGGTCGCCAGGTTAAGAGCCATGGTGAGATCACCGCGCGCCATCGCGATGGTGCACGCGCTCCAGTACGCGTTACCCTGCGCCTGTCGCGAGCCGAGCTGCTCCGCCTGCTCGAGGACCTGACCCGCGAGGCGCTGAGCGGACATCAGATCCCCCCGCGCCTCGTAGCTTCCGGCCAGAGTGGAGCCGAGCGTGATGGCGTCCTCGGTGCCGTCAAGGCCGAGCGCGCGAATCTCAGCCCAAGCGCTCTCCCCGAACTCGATACTGCGCGCGAGATCGCCTGCGCTGCGGTAGACGCGGCATTTGATGATCATGACGGACAGCAGTCCCGGAGCACCCGGCTCGCCAGACCGGCTCGCCTCAGTCAGCGCGTCGAGCTCGGTCAAGGCAGCGTCCAGCTGCCCGAGTGCTTCGTACGTCTGGGCAAGGCCCCAGCGTGCTTCGGTGCGTATCTCGCCGGTCGTGGTGTGCACGAGCTCGATGTACAGCTCGCGCGCCTGGTCGAGCTCGCCGTTGGCTCGGGCGATGCTGGCGAACTGCAGGCGAAGGCGCTGCTCGTTGACCTCCTCCGGGGCTACCCCGGTCTCCAGATAGAGCGGGGAGCAGCCGAGCCGCCGGGCCAGGCCGTCCAATACCTCGCGCTCCGGTGACCGTCTGCCGGACTCGATGAGTGAGACATAGCTCGGCGACACAAGGTCACCGGCGAGGTCTGCCTGACTGAGTCCCCGCTCGATCCGGAGCGTTCGGAGGCGCTGCCCGAGCGTCGAGGTCATGCTTCCTCCCACCGAGGAATAGTCCTATACGTCCACACTCTAGGTCGTCATGACACTGAGTCAATATAGGCAGGAATTCCAGGTGATTACCCTGATTTGGGACGCTGACTGCAGTTAACGCAGGCCTCGACTGCTCGCATCCCGGCTGGCCCAGTTGAACCGCTGGGAGCCGCGCCCGAGAATGCGGTCGACCGCTGTGCTGACTGAGCCGTCCTCGGACATCAGCCGGCGCACCACGAAGATCATCGTGGGAATAGCCCAGAAGTCGCCGCAGATCCACAAGATGCCCGCGCCGATCTGCTGATCGGCGAAGGCGGGCAGGGTGACGCCGGGAATGTGATCGTAGACCGAGTACCACGACGTGCTGCTGAGGAAGCCCATCGCCATCGCGAGCACCCACATCACCACGTTCGTCCCGAGGAGCGCGCCGGCCTGAGATACCGGCGTCATCTTGATCCGGAACGGCGGCGACGGGAGGAACTGCAACCAGAACAGCAAACCGGCGGCGAAGAAGCTGCCATGCACCAGCCAGATGTGCACGGCCTGGTTGCGCTCGCCGAAGTCGAAGGGCCCCGGCAGGTGCCAGAGGATCATGACCGCGTTGAAGACCAGGATCGCGACCCACGGCCGGAGAAAGAACGCCGTCACCGCCCGCAGCGGCCTGGCCCAGCCCGCGGTCAGCGCTTCCCTGGTCAGTGCCTTGCCGCCGCCGCCCGGCAGCGCGTCGAGAAGCGGCTGCCAGGGCGCACCCGCGACGATGAGCGTGGGAGCCGCGAACATGAGCAGCAGGTGCTGGATCATGTGCACGAAGAAATAGTCGGCAGCCCAGTAGTCGATGGGCGACTGGACCCCGATCAGCAGCACAGCCAGGCCGGCGTAGAACCAGAGGGAGCGGAGCCTGCGCTGCCGGGTACGGTCCGGGCGTGACCGGGCGGCGAGCCGCGCGAGGCCGATCTCGTGCCACACCGCGACTGCGATCGCGATGATCAGGAACGGGTCGAATGACCAGTGGTGAACCAGGTAAGTCATGGGTACCTCAGCCTGACGATCCGTAGGGGATAGGCACCCGGATCGTCTGGGCGATCGTCCAGTTGCCGGTGCCGAGCTGCCAGACGGTCATCGTGCCGCCGTCGACCTCGAGCGCCTGCGGAGCTCCGCCGGGTGCCGCCACGAGCGTCGCGACCCGGGAACTGGCCGATCTCGCCGGCGCCGCGTTCAGGGCGGGCAGTACGTCCCAGTCGGAGCCCAGCCAGCCGATCGTGGCCACCTGGCTCGCGCCGGGCTGCCGGGCAGCTGGCGTCACGACCAGCCCAGCTGACCCGTCTGCCGAGAATGACACCGATGGCTGGCCGCCGGAGGCAAGGGCTGGCGAGGGCAGCGGCGCCGACTGCGTCCAGTGCGTACCACCATCGAGCGACCACGCCGTGATGACCGACGCCGTGGCGTGGTTGCCGACGGTCAGAACGGCGGTGGTCCGTCCGGCCGTCGTGGTCAGCCCGACCACATCGGCCCCGCTGCGGGCAGGCGAGCCCGTCAGGCGCGGTGCGGCTGCGTGCCAGCCTCCGGCGGACAGCGTGAAGATCCCGGTCACTCCTGGCTTGCTGCAGTCCCCGGCGACCAGCGGCGCCCCGGCCGGCGTCCACGCGACGGCGGTGAGCGCCGTCAGTCCGCAGGCCCGCCCGGCGGGTCCCTTAGCCAGCGCGCCGAGCGACGTCAGCCGGGTCCACGCCGCTCCGACGGCGGCCGCTGACTCGACATCACCGCTCTGCGTCAGGGCGATCAGGTGGCCTGCCGAGTTGCCCGCCAGCGCGCCGGGAACGTCCGCCAGGCCGGGGTTGAGCGGCGCGTCCGCTGACCACCGAGCACCGGCGTCGCCGCTGCTGGCCAGCGGCGAGAAGGTCAGGTCCTGGCTTGGCCGGAATCCGGTGACGATCTCCCCCGGGGTGCTCTGCGTCATGACGAGGCCACCGTTGCTCGCGACCCCGGTGGGCGTGGCGAGCCGCCAGGTAGAGCTGCCAGCCGGGCGGACGAACAGCTCCCAGAAACTGTTCAGCGCCGAGGCAGTCGAGCCCATGTCGACAACGGCCCAGCTGCTGCCGTCGGATCCGCCGAGCGAGGTGGCCAGCGCCGGGCCGGACAGGCTGGTCGCCCGGCCGCCGCTCGTCCCGGCGGGCGGGCGGGAGCCGCCGCAGGCGGCGAGTGACAACAGGCCGAGCACCGCGAGGGCAACGACCGATGCGCGGCGGCTTCCGCGCCGGACCACGCTGCACGTCGTCGTCATTCCGCGCCCAGTACCTGTTGCGCGCTGTTGGCGAGTTCGGCGGCAAACGATGACTGCGAGCTGGAGGTACCGGGACCCGGATCGAAGTTCAGCTCGGACCGGGTGTGCCCGGTCCGGTCGATGACGTACGCCACGTCGTTGTGCGCGGCCATCCCGCCTGCCTGCACGCTCTGAACCGTGAGGCCGTAGCTGGTCCAGGTGTGCTGCAGCTGGCTCAGCGATCCGGTCAGGTACAGCCAGTTCGGGACCGCGGCGAGGCCCTCCTGGCGGTCGAATTCGCGGGTGTAGGTGACCGAGCGGTACACGGGGTTGGCGACGATCGCCACGAGCTCGACGTCGTGCGCGCGGCCGCCGAGGAGCTGGTTGGCGGCGCGGAACTCTTGCGCGATCAGCGGGCAGTCCGAGGTGCACACCGGATCCAGGAAGGTGAGCAGGACGACCTTGCCGCGCAGACTGGCAAGGCTCACCTGGCTGCCGCGCTGATCGGTCAGCGAGAAGGCAGGAGCGGGGAAGTTCAGCGGGGCAGCGCTGCCCGCAATCGCCTGCGCGATGATCGGTGAGGCGGTGGAGCTGGCCTGTGCCAGCGCCATCGGACCGGCGCCGACGATAACGATCACGACAGCCCACAAGGCGAGCACGGCTCGCAGCCCGGCCCCGGCCGCGGCGCCGATCGCGGTGTGCGCCAGCCGGCCGGGGAGCCCCTGAGGTACCGAGGACCCGACTGCTGGCTCCGCGTCCGCGACGGATGCGGCTCCGCCGTCTTCGGCGGCAGCGGCGAGATCGGCGGCTGCAGCAGGCTCAGGGGCGAACGTGGGCGCCAGCGCGAGGTAACCGGTGACGGCGAGGATCGCGACCGGGATCATGCTGTTGGGGTCGGTGCCGAGCCCGCCGAAGAACCCGAAGTCCTCGATCAGCACCCAGTCGGCCAGGCAGACCGCGAGCAGCAGAATGACGGCCGGTCGCAGCACTCGCGCCCGGACGCGCACAGACCTCACATCCGTTATCGCGAGGGCGCCGGCCAGCAGCGCCACCCCTGTCACCCCCAGCGCGAGCACGGTAATCAGGTTGACGGCGAAACCGTGTGCGGCGGTCAGCGACGCGAATCCGCGCACGATCGCGGCCAGCGGGTGCGGCTGCGGCGTGCCGGCCATCGACGACACCATGGTGGCCAGCGAGCCCGAGCGTCCGCTCCAGGACCCACGGCCTGGCCATGCCTGGAGGAGTGCCATGCCCGCCAGGAACAGCCCGAGACCGCAGAGCAGTTGCCGGCCGAGCCGCTCGGACCGCCAGCGCTGGGCTGGCAGGGCCAGCGCAAACCCAGCCACGCAGTAATAGGCGACGGCGCCCGGAGCCCCGAACAGGAACGTCAGGCCGGGTGCGAAGATGCCGCCGAGCGCCTCGCCGAACGCCCAGACCACGAGGCCCCAGCCTGCGCTGACGAGCCCGGCCAGCCGGGACGGCCAGCCTGACGGCGCGAACAGGAGCCACGCGCCGATGCCGATCTGGATCCAGACCGCCGCCGCGCCAGCCTGAACCGGGTGGTACGACCAGGCTGTTGCGCCCCAGTTCACCAGGTGCTGGACCCAGCCAGGGGAAGTGGCCGCGGCTGGCTGGATGACCCGCGACGGCAGACCGGCTGCCATCGCTGGCTGTGCCTGGAGAAGGCCGTCGAATACCCACAGAATGCCGAAGCCGATCCGCAGCAGGCGGCGGGCGGTGCTCTCCGGGGTGGACGACGCAGCGGGTCCGCTGGCGTGCGGCCAGTACTCGCGGGCGGCGGCCCATGCCAGCGCCAGCAGGATCAGAACGGCCGCGATGATGAGTCCCTGACGCAGGAGCGCGGCCTTGAACGCCGCGACGATGATCGGATTGGTGTCGGATAGCCCCGACTGCATGCCTGGCACTGCGGGTCCCCCGTCAGCCTGGCAAGTTCGGCGGGGCGGCCTTCATCGCCAGCACCCTGATCGCTTTCTTGATGGGCGCGTCCACCTTGGCGCGCTGCGCGTCGAGGGCGGCCAGGTGGCGGCTGAGCGCTGCCTGCGCCTGGCTTTTCGCCTGTGGCGTCGTCGCGCCGAGCACCGCAGCCACATCGTCCTGCACGCGCTGCGCGTCGGGAGCAGCCCAGGTCACCAGGCCGGTGACAGCGTCGGCCAGCCCGAAGCTGGCCAGCGACTGCGGTACCTGGTAGCTCTCCAGATTGTCGATCTGCTCGTTGTTGGCCGGGGAGCAGTTGGCCGAACCCTGCTGCGCGACGCTGATCCCGTCGCTGACGTCGGTGGCCTTGGTGGCGTGTCCGGACTCGACCTGCCGCAACGCGGTCAGCGACTCGTCGACGCCGCCTGCGCAGGACTCGATGTCCGCGGTCACTTCGTGCAGGAAGCCGCGCAGGTCACTGGCCCGCTGCGCTTGCGATGGCTTATGGACCAGCGAGACCGCGACGCCGACCACGAGGAACGCAGCGACCGCCAGCAGCACCCACCGCGGGGTGCGGCGCACCGGCCAGCCATTCGGCAGCGACCGCCGCTGCGGTTCCTGATCGGTCAGCGATGACACCGGGATCACCCTTGCTTCTGGCTCGGCCGCTGGTTCATCAGCGCCACGTCCCTGGCGAGGACGCGCGCCGTCACGCGTCCCAGCACGTGGGCGACGATCCGGTGCTCGGCATTCAGGAAGAAGGTCTGCGGCAGTGCGTACACGCCGTACGACGTAGTGGTGGGGGCTGGGAACGGGTCCCACCCGACCGGATAGCCGACTCCGACCTGCCTGACAAACGTCAGCGCTGCTGCCTGCTCGTCGTTGGCATCGATGCCGATCACGTTGACGTGACCGGCATGGCTTTCGTAGTAATGGGCGAGCAGGGGCGTCTCTTTCTTGCACGGCCCGCACCAGGAGGCAAAGAAATTCACGATGACCGGCTGGCCCGCGTAATGGGCGAGCGACACGGTGCCGCCCGGCTGGCCGAGCACGGTCAGTGAGAAGTTCTTCGCAACCCGTGGCGGCGCGGCCTGACGGGCCGGGCCGTGGGCAGCCGCGATGAGCAGGGCGACCGCGATGACCAGGGCGACAGCCGCGCTGCCGGTGAAAATTTTCGCGCGCCGGCTCATGGCTCTCAGGCGCGGCAGCAGCGATGTCCTGGCATTCGCGGATTCCCCTGGGGTAGGGAGGGGTGCGTCGTCATGGTCCTGGGCGATCATCGGTCGCCAGGGTACTCGTCGGGCGTGCCACTGCTCGCGGGAACACCGGTGGTCGCCCGCGGCATGGTGGTGGGAGCGAGGTCCGGGGCGTGCACCGGGCTGACCGGGAGAATGATCTCGAACTTGCTGCCGAGGCCTGGCACGCTTGTCGCCCGCACCTCCCCGCCGTGTCCCTGGGCTACGGCCTGGACCAGGGAAAGCCCGAGCCCGGTTCCCCGGCGGCCCGCGACCGTCGGCGACCCGGTCGAGAACCGCTCGAATATGTGCGGGAGCTCATCTGCGGCGATTCCGGTTCCGGTGTCCTGGACAAGGATGCTGGCCCGCCCGGATCCGTCGTCGCTCGCCGCGACCGACAGCCTGATGAGGTCGTCCGGCTCGGTGTGCTGGATCGCGTTCTCGAGCAGCGCATCGACGGCGAGTCCCAGACGCTCGACGTCGGCAAGGGCGATGGCCGGGTCGAGCGTGCCCAGCTGCCAGCACCGGTCGGCGGCGGGTCGCCAGCGCAGCACCACGTCGGCGATGAAGTGGTCGAGCTCCACCTGCTCCGGCCGCAGGAAATCCGGGTTGGCCGACGCCGCGATGAGCAGCAGCCGATCGCTGAGGGCGCGAAGCCGGTTCAGCTCGCCGACGACCACGTGGATGTCGCGCCTGTCCTGCTGACTCGCCAGCTTTCTGGCCAGTAGCTCGGAGTGCCCGAGGGCGATCGTGATCGGGGTCTTGAACTGGTGGGATGCGTCCTGCAGGAACCGGCGCTGATTCGTCAGCAGCCGCTCGTTCTCCTGGCTGACCCGGATCAGCTCGTCGTCCGCCGCCTGGCGGCGCCGCCCGTGCCACATCATGACCCAGAACAGCGCGGCCATCAGCGGGACCTCGGTGAGCTCGTCGGCCGGCTGGGTGCCGCGCAGTACGTCGGCGCCGATGGCGGCGAATGTCGTGACGCACATCGCTGCCATGAGCCAGAACGTTCGGCCGGCGCTGCGAACCCGGAAGCTGTACAGCAGCGCAAACGTGATCCAGATCAGGTGGAACGGGATCGACTCCCAGCGCTGAAAGACCAGGATGCCGCCGAGGCCCAGGAACCACAGCACAACCCAGGCCAGGTCAACCCAGCCCGCTGAGGAGCGCTGCTCGTCCAGATCGGGGCGCGTCACGACCCAGCGGAGCAGGGCGATGCGCTCCGTGAGCGCGAGATCACGAAGCGAGTCGATACCCTGCACCACGCACCGTCTCGATCAGCTCGAATCCGAGCTTGGACCGGAGCCTGCGGACGCACACGTCGACGACGTTGGAGCCCGGGTCGAATTCGATGCCCCACACCGATGCCAGCAGCGCACCCTTGGGCACAGACTCACCGGCGTGCTCCATCAGCGTTCGCAGCAGCAGCATCTCCAGCCGGGTCAGCGCCATCGGCCCGAGGCCGGCGTCGGCCTGCATCCGACCCAGGTCGAGGACCAGCCGCCCGGCCCGGACAATGTCGCCGCCCGGCTGCTCGCCCGCCTGCTGCTCGGCCCGCAGCTGCACACGGACCCTGGCCAGCAGCTCGTCCAGGGAGAATGGCTTGGTCAGGTAGTCCTTGGCGCCAGCATCGAGCAAGTCGACCTTCGCGGTGACATCTGACAGGCAGGACAGCACCAGGACAGGCTGGTCGGGCCGAAGGTGCCGGAGCTGGCGCAGCACCTGGCGTCCGTCCTTGGCCGGCATCACGATGTCCAGGATGACCAGCTGGTACTCGCCGGACAGCGCCAGGGCGAGGCCGGTCGCGCCGTCCTCGGCGGCGTCGATGCGGTAGCCAGCGTCCTGGAGTGCCCTGGTCACCACGTCCCGGATCTGCGGCTCGTCGTCCACCACGAGGATTCGGCTGCGCACCCGCTCGGCGACCGCCTGGCTGATGCTCATCGTCTGGGCCATGACCTCAATCGATTGCAGTCGGCTCAATTCAGTCAATGGGAGAGGGTCTACTCCATGTCGGGAGTCGGGGTCAAGCCCGGCAATGGTATCGAACCGGCCTTTAGCCTGCGATGACGCTTTCCGCTCAGCCTGACCGGGGGGCGGGAAGCAGCCGCGGCAATCGTGACAATTTCGTCATGCAGCGTCACGATCCTTGCGGTCTGCCGTGCCGCGATCGCACCATCGGTTCCGTCATTCGAGGCAGTCCGCCATGCGAGCACCCAGGTGGCCCTGCCCACAGGCGCGGAAGCGAGGTGATGGCCGGTGTCACTGCCGGCCCGTGTCGCGACGCTGCTAGTAGGCTTTCTGGCCGTTGCAGCGCTCGCGGTGTTCGTCGTCGTGCATTACTTCCTGGCGAGTCCGCAGACCGTGGACTTCACCGCAGGCGTGACTCCGGACACCGGCGCCAGCGTCAACGTGGTGATGCAGGAAGACCCGCAGAACACCGTCAGCACCCACCCGGACTGGGTGTCGTACTTCATCCAGAATCCGACCACCAAGCAGTGGGAGCACACCACGATCTTCAAGGTGCCCGCTGGCAGCGTCGTCAACATGACGATCCTGGGCTACGACGGCTGTACCCCGCTGCGCAACCCGGCGTTCGGCAAGGTCTCCGGGACCATCGGCGGCGTCGCGTACGTCGACGGCAAGCCGGTCACGCAACTCAACTCGTGGTCGGCCTGCAATGTGGGCCATACGTTCTCGATCCCCGGCATCAATCTCAACGTGCCGATGGCCACGCCCAATCTCAACGAGGCGAACTTCCTGTGCGGGACCTCGCCGTGCACGTCGGGCCCGGTCAGGAAAGTGACCTTTAGCTTCCACACGCCCAAGACCGCCGGTACCTACTTCTGGCAGTGCCGGGTGCCGTGCGGCGGTGGCTTCGTCACTGGCTTCGGCGGTCCCATGCAGACGATTGGCTTCATGACCGGCAACATGGAGGTGGTGTCCTGATGGCCGCGTCTGCTGCCGAACCCCGTGGCTCTGCGGAGCCGACCGGGCGAAATCACGGCCTGTGGATCTTTGCCATCTGGCTGCCGCTCGCCGTGATCGTCGATGTGCTGCTCTATTTCGTGTACGGCCCGCACATGCCGCCGGGCACGATGTCCGACTCAGCCGCCAGCCAGCAGTTCGACATCAAGGTCATGTCCGTGCTGGCCGCGCCCGTCATGGTGTTCGTGCTCGTCTACGCCATCTACTCGTTCGTTGTCTGGCGGCACCGAGAAGGTGACGACGAGGACGGACCTGCCATCTACGGACACGCCCGCATCCAGGCGACCTGGATCACGGTCACCGCGGTCATCGTGCTCTTCCTCGCCGGGTTCGGCAGCTACGAGCTCGCCTGGCCGGGTTTCGCGGGCGCGGGCGCGGGCGAAGGGCCGAGTCCGGTCTGGAAGCCGACCGACGGCACCCCGATTCAGGTGCAGGTCATCGGCCAGCAGTGGCGGTTCACCTACCGCTACCCGCAGTTCGGCGGCTTCGAGACCACCGCTCTCTACATTCCGGTGGGCGTTCCCGTCCAGTTCAACGTCACGTCACTGGACGTCATCCACGACTTCTGGGCCTACCAGCTCGGCGTGAAGGCAGATGCCAACCCTGGCGTGAACAACGTCGCCTACACGACAGCGAAGCACGTCGGCACCTTCACGGTGCGATGCGACGAGCTGTGCGGGCTCTGGCACGGCGCGATGACGAACCGGGGCCAGGTCGTGTCGGTGGCAGACTTCCAGGCCTGGGCGCAGAAGACCCAGACCCAGCTTGCCTCGATCACCGCCATGCTGCCGCCGTACGCGACGACCTATGACCCGACAGTTGTCCCGCAGATGAGCAAGGCCATGGTCAAGGCCGGGCTTCTGGGCGGCAACGGGTACTACTACCCGCCGAATGACCCCTCACAGCCATGACGGCAGCGACGAGTGCCAATGACGAACGCAATGATGAGGTGACCTGATGGCCATCGAGACACAGCCGGAACGCGCTCAGGGCTCCGGCGGCGGTTCGCCCGCGCATGGTAACGGGGGGCGCCCCTGGTGGCGGCGCCCCGCCATCCATACGGCGATCATCGGAGCGGTGATCGGGTACCTAGTCGGCCACCTGCTGGGAGACTTCCTGACCGGTGCGACGGGAGCTGCCAACCAGTACCCGAACATCGCCCTGTCGGACTCCGAGGACTGGCCGATCGTGCTCGGCTACGTGCTGGCCGTCGTGGGCTGGTTCGCAGGCCTCGGGGTGTTCAACGACATCGTCCGGCAGATGCTCGGCAAGCCCGTGAACGGCAACGGCAACGGCAACGGCAACGGGCACGAGCCGGGCGGACTCGCGAAGTACTTCCGGTACTCGCTCGACCACAAGGTGGTCGGCATCCAGTACCTGGTCGGCATGATCATCTACTTCTGCACGGCCGGCCTGTTC
The DNA here is from genome assembly GCA_035631375.1 of Streptosporangiaceae bacterium. Lineage (GTDB taxonomy): Bacteria > Actinomycetota > Actinomycetes > Streptosporangiales > Streptosporangiaceae > JAJYUU01. The sequence continues at coordinate 144 of DASQIW010000031.1, read as the reverse complement.
GCGATGGCGATCAGGACCGAGCTGCTGTCCCCGACCAACCACGTCTTCACCTCAGAGGTGTACGTGCAGATCGTGGGCGAGCACGGCACGATGATGATGATGCTGATGACCTCGGTCATCGTCGGTCCGTTCGGCAACTACCTG
>DASQIW010000030.1:0-31124 GCA_035631375.1 Streptosporangiaceae bacterium | reverse complement strand
GCGGCAACGGCGGCGGCGGCAACGGCGGCGGCGGCAACGGCGGCGGAGGCGGCAACGGCGGCCCGGGCAGCACGGGCGACCTGAGCGTCACGTTGCAACTGGGCGCGGTGACGCTGCGAAACGCCGGACCATCGGGCGTCGCCACCGGGACGCTCCGGAATATCACGATCGCGGACAGCCGTAGCTGGGCACCCGGCTGGTCGGTGTGGGGCCAGGAGTCGGACTTCATCGGTGGCCGTGGTGCCCAGCCTCCGACAATCCCGGGCGCGGCGCTCGGCTGGGTCCCGACGGGGACCGTCGCGGGCGGAGCAACCCTGGGACCAGCGGTCGCTGCCGACCATCCGGGCTTGGGCGGCAGGGCGCACGTGCTGGCGAGGGCGGCACGCGGATCGGGCCGCGGGACGAGCACGCTGAGCGCCGACCTTACCCTGGCAGTCCCGGTCGCCGCGGCGCTCGGCGTCCCCTACAGCGGCCTCCTGACGATCTCCTACCTGGACACCGCCTCGCTGCCCCGCCTCGGCTGAGCATGGGCTGCTTTCGCCGGCAGGCTAGCGACGGACGGGGACCTTCGTCAGTCGGTCGATCGCGGTCAGCACCTGGCCGGTGTCGGACAGGTCGGTGAGGACAAGGTCAGCACCGGCGTCGTGAAGCTCGGCGACAGTGGCGCGGCCGGTCGCCACCGCAAGGCAACGGGCGCCGCCGAGGGCAGCCGCCTCGATGTCCCGCTCGGTGTCGGCGACGTAGACGGCCGGCACGTGGTCGACAGGTGTGCCGTACTTCTCGCTGGCCTGATGCCGGACCCGCATGAGGAGCGAGCCGCGCGGGTAGGCGTCCGAGCCGTACCCGCCGATCTCCAGGTCGAGCCGGCCGTCGAGACCAAAGGCGCGGAGCTTCGCCACGGCGTTGGGCTGGATCGTCCCGGTCAGCACGGTCTGGACAACGCCCGGCAGGTCAGCCACGGCCGTGACCGCGGTGCCAGCGCCCGGCAGCAGCCGACCGGACCGGGCCAGGTCCTCTGCGCGCCCCGCGAACGCGGTCTCGAGCGCGTGGCTATACCGCGCCAGCAGCTCCGGGTCCTCGGCCGAGCCTGGCGGCACGTCGTTCAGGTACAGGGACTCAAAGAAGATCTCGGTGTCACTGCGGCCAACCAGCTGCGGCAGCGCGGCCAGCGGACGGCCCGTTACCCGCCGGAAGGCGTCGGCGATGGCATCCCGGGCGACCTTGCCGACGTCGATCAGGGTGAGATCGATGTTCCACAAGACCAGGCGGTCGATAGCGCACCTCCGACGAGCACTCCTCCGTGGTGAGCCTACCCGCAGGATCGGACAACTAACGCAATTAACTCAAGATTCGCTGCCCGCCCGGCTCGGCTGGGGCGAATCGAGCGCTCGCCGCGCGGAACCGGCCGAGAGGTTCCGCGGTGCCGGATCACCGGCCCGCAGGCCCGCGGGCGCCGGATCACCGGCCGAGAGGCCAGGCCGGGGCGGCTCACCCGTCCCCAGGCCCACGCTGGCCGCACCGGTGCCAGGCGGCAGTTCCCGCCGAGGTGTGGAGAGCCCGCCACTGACCTGCGGGCGAACTGGGCCGCCCACCTGCGGCTGGCCTGCCTGGTGTGCGGGCGGCCAGCCGGGCTCCTGATTCGCCGGTGGCCGGCCGGGCTGGCTCGCCTGCGGCTGGCTCGCCTGTGGCTCCTGGCGCTGGCCCGGACCGGACCCGTCGTGCGCGCTCTCAGCCGAAGGGCCGGGGTCCGCCGCGCTGGGGGCCTGGGGCTGCGACTGCGACTCGTCTGCCTCCGCCGCTGACACGGCCCGCTCGTAAGCCGCCTGAAGCTTGGCCACCTCGTCGTCCGGGTTACGGAACCAGTTGGTGGACCAGAGCCGGTGGTACTGCCAGCCAAGCCGCTGGAGATGCTCGCCGCGCAGCCGGTCCCGGTCGCGCACGCTGCCCGACTGCCAGTAGGACGCGCCATCAGCCTCGATGGCGAGCACCATCCGGGAGGGATCGCTCGGGTGCGTGGCAGCGAAGTCGACCCGGTAACCGCCGACCCCGTACTGCGGGACCACGGTGATCCCCGCCGCAGCCAGCCGCTCACGTACGTCAGCCTCGAACGGATCAAGGTCAGCGGCGCCTGAGGCCGGCTGCGCCGCGCCGCCTGAGCTCGCGTAGTCGAGGTAGTCGGCAAGCATCCGCGCGCCGGCCTTGTGCACGCGCTCGGGATCGACGTCGTGCCCGGAGAACGAGCTCACAAGCGTCAGCCGATGCTTTGCCCGGGTGGCAGCGACGTTCAGCCGGCGCTCTCCGCCGTCGCGGAGCAGCGGCCCCCACTGGTAGCGCATCCGGCCGTCGGGATGCTTGCCGTAGCCAATCGACAAGATGATCGCGTCCCGCTCGTCGCCCTGCACTCGCTCCAGGTTTTTGACGAAGAACGGTTCCGCCACGTCCTCGGCGAAGAAGGCCTCGAGGCCTTGCTCGCCGCCGGCCTCACCCAGCTTCGCCAGGGCGTCGCGCAGCGCGGTGTCGATCCGCTCGGCGTGCTTGATGCCGAGCGCGATCACACCGAGAGACTCCTCCGGATGCTCGCGCGCGTGCTCGAGGATCAGCTCGACAACCCTATGCACCTCGGCGTCAACCGAGGCCTCCTGGCCGACGCCAGGACCCTGCGCGACGACCACGTGGCGCAGACAATCGTCCCTGGCCACGCCAGGGAATGTGGTGAGCGCTCCGCCGTAGATCCGGCTGTTGGAGAACGCGACAAGCCGCTCGTCCCGGCTCCGGTAGTGCCATGCGAGCGCTGCTGTGGGCAGCAGGGGCCGCAACGCGTCGAGCACCGATTCGAAACCCGCACCGAAGGAAACGAGGTTCTCGTCGTCCTCGGCCATATCATCCTCGCCGTCGGCGACCTGGCGGAAGAAGTTCGTGGGCGGCAGCTGGCGGTCGTCGCCAGCTACCACGATCTGGTGGCCGCGCATGATCGCCGGGATCGCGTCAGCGGGCACGATCTGGCTGGCTTCGTCAAAGATCACGACGTCGAACAGCCTGGCCGCAGGCAGCACCTGGCTGACCATGAGCGGGGACATAGCCCAGCACGGCTTGATCGCGAACAGCACGTCGCTGGCCTGGTCGAGCAGACGCCGCAGCGGTATCTGGCCGCGCCGAAGCGCCGCCTGCTTGCGGATGACCCTGGCCTGCAGCGGATGGCGGTCGCACGCCTCCAGCACTGCCTGAGCCCAGGCCCGGCGCACCCGCGCCTGGTTTGCGGCCAGGTGCTCCACATCGTGCACGCGGAAGTCGTGCGCGATGCCGTCGAGTGCTTCGCCGTAATCGGCCGCATAGCGGGGATCGAGCACCCGTATCTGATCGAGGATCGCCGAGTACCAGGCATAATCGAACGCGTGCGCAGCGAGGTCGGGCCCGGATTCCCGCAGGGCTAGCTCATCGAGGAGCGGTCCGAGGCACAGTTCGTCGAATCCCGCCGCGAGCTCGGCCAGCCGTGGCAACTTCCACGCGGTTTCGGTATCCCCGGCTAGCTCGGCGAGCATCGGCTGCGGATCGGCGGGCAGCATCACCACCGCACGGAGCCGGCCGAGCTGGGCCTCGCAGTCCGCCCACAGCGCCATCAGCTCACCGATTTGCGCCGGCAGTCGCGGCGGGCCATCGTCGGTGCGCAGCTCTCGCCACCGGCTTAGTTCCGCCGCGGCTTCTGCGAGCGCCGCGGTGAGCTCGGTATCGGTCAGCTCGGCAGTTGAGCCAGCCTCCTGCACCAGTGACCGCGCCTCCTTGCGCAGCGCCCGCCGCTCGCGGAAGCCCAGCCCCGCTCCGTCCCCGCTAGCGGCAGCCAGCCTGGCCGGATCGGCCGCGTAGACACCGGGGCCGAACCGGCGCGTGCTCGCCTCGATCCCCGCGAACAGCCGCATCACAACCGCCACGTCCGGGTAGGCACGCGGCGGCCGCAAACCAACCTCAGCGCTCGCCTTCGCCGCGCGGTCGAGCAGCAGCGGCAGGCCGCGGCTTGACAGCCGGACGGCAAGCTCGGCTGCGCGTCGTGCCTCCTCCGGGCTGCGCACGACCGCGCCGAACCACGGCGTGCTGTCGGGCCGGAGCGAGAACCCGCCCAGGTGGGCAAACTCACGAAGCTCGTCGCGGATGCGGTCGGCCCGTTCCTTGCTGATCAGCTCAGGATTTTCCAGCTGGACGCCGAGTCGCGCCTCCGCAGGTACGCCGAGCAGCGCCGACTGCACGGCGAACGGGGTCAGTCCCCAGGGCTGGTGGCGCTGGTGCAGCGCGGACGCGTGCCGCGTCAGCCGCCAGTGCCGGTCGCCGAGCCGCCGGTGCAGATCGCCGACGTCAGGCTCAGGCACCTGCTGCGCCTCCGCCATTCCATCGCCCAGCTCGCGCGCGATCCGGACCCTGTCCTTCGTGCCCTCATGGATATCGAGCACGACCTCGCCCAGACTTGCGCCCTTGAGCCGGGACAGCACGGCGTCGATCGCAGCGCGCTTCTCGGCCACGAACAGCACCTTGCGACCCCGCGCGACGAGGGCCGCGATGAGGTTGGCAATGGTCTGGCTCTTGCCGGTCCCCGGCGGGCCGTGGATGACCAGGCTGCGGCCCGATAGCACGGTGTCAATGGCGTTGCGCTGCGAGGAATCGGCATCAAGCACCGAGAAGTCGCGCTCGGGAATCTCCGGGCCGCCCTGGCCAGGATCGTCGGCGCCGAGCAGTTCCTGTGCGTCCGGGTCACCAGCGATCGCGGCCACGATGTCGCTGTCGGCCAGCAGCTCGCCGGCGGCCTGCAAGTCTTGCACCATGGGCAGCTTCGCGTAGGTGAATGTGCCGATCACTAGCCGGTCGCTGATCTGGAATCCCGGCACCTCGGCGTCGCGTGCGACCCGCGTGAGCAATTCACGCACCTTTTCGGCCGGTGCCGCCACCAGCTCACCCGTCGCGGCTCCGAACACGCTGGTCAGCTTGTGCAGCAGCACCGGGTTGACTTCGTCGTCGTCATCGAGGCTGAGATCGAAGTCATCGTGCCTCGCCCGCGTCGGTGCGATGGTCAGGCCGCGGAGCAGAACGGGTGCGCACGGCTCGAGGAAAAGCTCGTCCCAGGTCGCCATCCCTGTGGCCAGATAGCCGACCCGGATGCCGCGCTCCTCCTGCAGTTCCCGCGCCTTGCGGTAGATGACCTGCACGCGGCGAATCGCGTCCGCGCGGGCATCGACGTCATGGAACAGCCGCGTCAGCCGCGCCGATCCGGTGCGCAGGAACCTCTCGACTGCAGTCGGATCGGCGGCCGCGAGGTCGAGCGTGCCGGCCCGGCGATCCTTGTAGTACAGCAGCGTGTTCCGCCCGCCGAGGTCGGTCAGCGCATCGATCCAGCGTGATTGCGCCGCCGCGATCAGCTCAGCGCGGCGCGGATCCACGTCAGACTCCAGCTGTTTACAGGAGTCAGGGCCGGTGTCTGCTCGCTCCTCTCCCTCATCCTCGTCGTCGCCACTACCAGGGCGGGTCGCTCTGGGCAGCAGCTCGCCCTTCAAGTACTCGGTCATCCGTTCCTCCGACGCGCGCGAGCCTCTGACGGCCCCGACGACGCGCAAAGTTCCCAACGTTCGGAGAACCATGCGCGTGCCCGACCATGCGTTCTGGACTACCTGGTACAGTCCGCGGCTAGCATGGGCCCATGCCACGGCAGCCGAGCACCGGACGCGGCCGGGCCAGCCGCGAGCGCATCGTGGAGCACGCCGCCGAGCTCTTCGCCAGACACGGAATCACGGCCACCAGCCTGGACGACGTGCTGGCGGCGGCAGGTGCGGGCAAGGGCCAGTTTTATCACTACTTCCGCAGCCGGGATGAGCTGGTCGAGGCCGCCGTGGGGCTGCGCTGCTCGCAGGTGCTGGCCGAGCTGGGTGAGGCACTCGGCTCGGTGGCGTCCATGGCTGAGCTGACCCTGGCTCTGGCGGGATTCGTGCATCGGTTTGAGCAGATGGGGCTGCCAGGCTGCCCGATTGGCACGCTCGCGACAGAGGTGGTCGGGCACAACGAGGGCGCGCGGCTGCACGCTGCCGCGGCCTTCGACGCCTGGGAACAGCTGTTCGCCGACGCGCTGGCGCGCATCCGGGAGCAGGGCGAGCTTCGCCCGGATGCCTCGCCCGGACAGCTGGCGACCGCGCTGCTCGCCACCATCGAAGGCGGGATGGTGCTGAGCATGACACGCAAGGATCCGACGCCGATGCGGGTCGCCATGGAGGCCGGCCTGGCCCAGATCAGAAGATTCACGACCCCCTGAGACTGTACTAATCGGTCCACTTACTGTTAGCCTCAGGACTGTACTGATCGGTCCAGTCTGGGGGCTAGCAACCTTGAACATCACCGTCTTCGGAGCATCTGGCGGAATCGGCGCTCACCTGGTCAGCCTCGCCGCCGACCGCGGCCACCAGGTACGGGCCGTCTACCGAACCCCACCGGCCCAGCCGCCCCCGGGTCCGGCGGCGATTCTTGTCGGCGCGGACATCTTCGATCCTGTTTTCGTCACAGAAGCAATCCGCGACGCGGACGTCGTGGTGAGCGTCGTCGGGCCGAACTTCGTCGCACGGCACAACCCGCGCACCCGCATGACCTCACCGCCTGACCTCCACCAGCGGCTGGCACGCACCCTCGTCGGGGCGATGCAGATTTCCTCTCAGCCCGCCCGGCTGATCACGGTCAGCACGGCGAGCATGGGACCCGCCGACGCTGTCATGGGGGTCGGCCCGCGCCTGTTGTTCCGCTTCTTCCGCACGGTGGCCGTCCCCAATCTCGGCCGCGTGGGCCGCGACCTGCGCGCGCTGGAGGACGAGCTCACCAGCAGCGGTCTCGATTGGTATGCGCTGCGTCCGGTCAAGCTCACCGACGGGCCGCTCACTGGCGAAATCGAGGCCAGCGACCGGTTCCGGATGAAGCCGATATCCCGCGCCGACGTCGCCTGGCACATCCTGGCGATTGCCGAGGATCCGGCGCCCAGCGGAGCACGCAACCCGGTGATCGTCGGCGCGAGCCGTAGACCGCGCGCTAACGGGGCAGACCCGGTCAGCCCATATGCGGGTATCGATGGTCGACGGGCGGAACGAAGGTCTCCTTGATGGCGCGGGCGTTGACCCAGCGGATCAGATTGAAGATCGACCCGGCCTTGTCGTCAGTGCCGCTGGCCCGGGCGCCGCCGAACGGCTGCTGCCCGACAACTGCCCCGGTGGGCTTGTCGTTGACGTAGAAGTTCCCGGCCGAATACCGCAGCGCATCAGTCGCCCTGGCGATGGCGGCTCGATCCGTCGCCACGACGGCGCCGGTCAGCGCGTACGGCGCGATGTCCGCCGCCTGCGCGACCACTGCGTCAAATTCGGCGTCCGGGTACACATACACGCCGAGGATCGGGCCGAAGTATTCCCGGCTGAAGATCTCGTCCGTGGGATCCGAGCACGTCAGCACCGTGGGCTGGACGAAATACCCGTCGGTGCCGTCGGTGCGGCCGCCCGTTAGCACCGACACGGCCGACCGCTCCTGCGCCCTCGCGAGTATCTCGGTGTGCCGGCCGAACGCCCGCGCGTCGATGACCGCCCCCATGAACAGCGACAGGTCGGCGGCCACGTCCCCCATCGTCAGCGACTCCGCGGTGCCGACGAGCCGGTCTTTCGTGGCGTCCCACACGCTACGGGGAATGTATGCCCGCGATGCCGCTGAGCATTTCTGACCCTGGTACTCGAACGCCCCCCTGACCAGCGCGGTGACGAGCACTTCTGGGTCAGCCGACGGGTGAGCGATGACGAAATCCTTGCCACCGGTCTCTCCGACGAGCCGCGGGTAGCCGTGGTAGCGACTGATGTTCTGCCCTACCGTCCGCCACAGGTGCTGGAACGTAACGGTCGAGCCGGTGAAGTGGATGCCCGCGAGCTCGGGGTGCGGTACGGCGACTTCCGACACCGCGACCCCGTCCCCCGTCACCATGTTGATCACGCCGGGCGGCAGGCCTGCGGCCTCGAGCAGCCGCATCAGGTAATGCGCCGACAGCTGTTGTGTTGGCGATGGCTTCCAGACCACCACGTTGCCGAGCAGCGCTGGGGCGGTGGGCAGGTTCCCGGCGATCGAGGTGAAGTTGAACGGCGTGATCGCCAGCACGAACCCCTCGAGCGGCCGGTACTCCATCCGGTTCCAGACACCCGGCGCGCTGACCGGCTGCTCGGCCAGCAGCCGGCGGGCGTAGTGCACGTTGAAGCGCCAGAAGTCGGCCAGCTCACACGCGGCGTCGATCTCGGCCTGGAAGACCGATTTGGACTGGCCCAGGATCGTGGCCGCGTTGATCACCTGCCGCCACGGTCCCGCGAGCAGGTCAGCGGCCGTGAGGAAGATGGCGGCCCGATCGTCGAATGACAGCCCCCGCCAGCCGGGCGCCGCCGCGCGGGCGGCGTCGATCGCCGCCGTCACGTCGGCTGGACTGGCGTTGCGCAGCTCGCCGAGGACGTGCCGGTGGTTGTGCGGCTGCACGATCTCGACGGCGTCGCCTGCGCCAGCCCGCTGGTGCCCGCCGATGGTCATGGTCAGCTCGGCGCGCTGCCCGGCAAGCGTCTTGAGCTGCTGTTCCACCGCGGCTCGCTCGGCACTGCCCGGCGCATACGACTTGACAGGCTCATTGGCAGGAAACGGGACATTTGTGACTGCATCCAACACTGCTTGCTCCTGCCTTCCCGCGACGACGATGGCGCGACCTCCATCGTGCCACGGGATGCCGGCGGTCAGACCCCGCCGGCTGCCAGGTCCGCCAGCTCCTGAGTGGCGTACCACGCCAGCTCGTGACCTTCGGCGCCGTCGACGGCGAACCGGGCGTCCGCATCCCCGGCGTCGGCCGCCGGCAGCGCCGCCACGGCAGCGTCGATCTCCGCACTGGCGCTCGGGTCGTCCACGTGGCCCGAGGCGATGTGGCGCAGCAGCACCCGGCCGTTGACCGCGACCAGGGCCGGCTCATCAAAGCTCGCGCTGGCGGTCACGTCCCCATCGGCGACCTCGGCGGCCAGCACCACGCGCCGTCGTGGTGCCGTCGGGTCCGCAGCGAGCATGCGGAGCGATTCGCGCGCCGCGTGCGTCATCGCGATGTATTCGAGTTCCTCGACGTCGCCGCTCGCGTACCACTCCAGGAGCGCGGGCGTGACGGCATAACCTCGCACCGGCGCCGGCCGGATCTCGCCGTCGCGCAGAAGTCCGGCCACGGCCGGGAGGGTAGCTGGCAGATAGACGCGCACGTGCGGCCCCGAACCGGTCATGAATCGACATTGAGTGTGCCAGGCCGGCCGCGCTCAAGTCAGCGAATCGGCCGGGCTGGCACTGCCGGAATCGCCCAGCACGGCAATCACCCTACCGACCGCGGCTTCCAGCGTCTCGTGCTCCCAGATCCGGACGACGCGCCAGCCCGCGGCCCTCAGCGCCGCGTCGGCGGCCCGGTCGCGCTCGACGTTGCGGGCCAGCTTCGGTTCCCAGTACCACGTGTTGTTGGCGGGGCGGGTGCCGTGCTCAGGGCAGCAGTGCCAGAAGCAGCCGTCGACGAACACGGCGACTCGCCGTGCGGTGAACGCGATGTCGGGTCGCACCCGCGCTTCGGTGAGGTCGAGCCGGTAGTCCTTGCGGTAGCGATACCCCTGGCCGTGCAGGGCGCGCCGGAGTGCTAGCTCGGGCTTGGTGTCGCTGCGCCGGTTGGCCCGCATGTTGGCCGACCGGCCCGGATTGAGCGGGAGCGGAGAGGCGGCCACAGCCGACAAGGCTAGCGGTCAACGGCGGGCTTAGCTGAGCTCCACGTGGAGCAGTTCGGCAACACGCCCAGCCGTGTCATCCGGCACGGTGTGCAGGACACCGGTGAAGCCGAGCTGCTCCGCGGCGGTGACGTTGGCCTGAATGTCGTCGATGAAAATGCAGTCCTCCGGCTGCAGCCCGAGCAGGCTGGCAGCGTGCCGGAAGATGCGCGGCTCCGGCTTGCGCATGCCGACCTCGGCGGAGATGACCACGGCGTCGAACAGCTCACTCAGCAGGTCCCGCGGATACCCGACGCCCCAGGAATTGGAGAGCAACCCGGTTGGCACGCCCCCCGCCCGCAGCCGGCGGAAGAGCTCGAGCATCGCCTCGTCCAGCAAGGTCCCGGCAAACATCCGTTCCAGCAATCCGGCGGCATCCACTCGCCCACCACTGGTGAGCATCAGCTCGCCGGCCAGTGCGTGCTCGAACTGGGCGTTCGTGCACTCACCGCGCTCGAGCACGTGGATCGGGTTGTCATCCGCGCCGTCGGTATAAGCCTGACTGACCCAGCGCCGCATCACGGTGAGGTAGCTCTGCCGGTCGATTCCCTCGGCCGCGAGCCAGGCGTTGACGGTCTCGATGATGGGGTTGGTCATCACGCCGCCCCAGTCGGTGATGACTCCGCGCAAATGGGGCACGGTCCGATCGTAGGCCAGCTGCTGACACAATCGGCCTCATGGACAGTCAGGGATCGGATCGGGTAGCGGTCGTCACGGGGGCGAGCAGCGGCATCGGAGCAGCCTCGGCCGTGGGCCTCGCGGCCGCCGGATATCACGTGGTGCTCACCGCCCGGCGGCGCGACCGCCTCGACCAGGTCGCCAGCAAGATCGCCGCGGACGGTGGCAGCGCCGAGGCGCATGAGCTGGACGTGACCGACCGGCCGACTGTCGATGCGTTCGCTGCCGGGCTCCACCGGTGCGACGTCCTGGTCGCGAACGCCGGCGGCGCCATCGGCGCCGAGACGGTGGCGACCAGCTCGCCGGCGGACTGGCAGGCCATGTACGACGTCAACGTCCTCGGAACCCTGCACGCCACCCAGGCCCTGCTGCCGATGCTCATCGCGAGCGGGGCCGGCACGATCGTGCTGATGGGCTCAACCGCCGGCCTGATCAGCTATGAGGGCGGCGGCGGGTACGTCGTGGCCAAGCACGGCACGCACGCGATCGCCGAGACGCTCCGGCTGGAGCTGTTCGACCAGCCGGTCCGCATCGTCGAGATCGCACCCGGCATGGTCAGGACCGCCGAGTTCGCCGTGAACAGGTACCGCGGTGACGCCGACAAGGCCGCGGCCGTGTACAAGGGCGTCGCCGAGCCGCTCACCGACGCCGACGTCGCCGACGCAGTGGTCTGGTCGGTGACCCGGCCACCGCATTTCAACGTGGATCTCATGGTGATCAGGCCGCGCGCCCAGGCCGCCCAGTACAAGGTCCACCGGGTTGTCGACTAGCCGGTCGTCTTACCCCTGCCCGTAGTTGGTGATCAGCCACCGCCCGTCGGGCTGCCGGTTCAGCGACACTGTCCAGAAGTTGTCCACCTGGCCGTCGGCAGGCTCCTGCGATTCGTTGAAGGTGCAGTAGATCACGGCGCTGGCAGCGCTGCCGCTCAGCTGCTTGCAGTGCAGCGCGGAAAAGCTTGGCCACGTCGAGACGTCACCTTCGCCCCAGGCCATCATGGCCGCCTGGGCACGCGCGAAATGCGCGACGGCTGCGGCCTTGTCCTTGTGGTTGATCGCGAAGAACCAGGACAGCGTGGCGCGCACGGGCGAGCGATAGACCCTCGCCGCCGCCAGGTCAGCTCGGGTGGGCCCCGCTGAGCTACATCCGGCAACGGCACAGACGCCCATGAGGACAAGGACGGCCGCCGTCCGGCCACGCGCTCGCACAGCGGCAGTACAGCACACGGCGGGCGGTTGGGACTCCAATCCAGTCAGTGCGCGTCTTAGTCGGTCTGGGTCACCTTGGACAGGCCTCGCGGGTTGTCCGGGTCGATGCCGAGCCGGCGCGCCAGCTTCTCTGTGACGAGCTGCCCCGGCACGATCAGCCCGATCGGCGCCAGCCACTCGGGCAGCGGCGGCCCCGCAAGCGCCGCGGTGCACACCGCCGCCAGCGAACCTCCGCCGCCGATGCCGAAAGCCTGCGCCCCCGCGCCAGTCACCCGGCGGGCCAGATCCACGGTGCCCGCAAGGGTCGGCCCCGAGTCGGCGGCGACCACGATGGCGGGCGTCTTTTCGTCCACGACCGCGATCGGCCCGTGCAGCAGGTCTGCGTACGACAGCCCCATCGCGCTCAGGTAACACGCTTCCTTGAGCTTGATCGCCAGCTCCAGCGCGGCCGCGTAGGCCATGCCCCGGCCGGAGACCACGACGCCGGACACCGTCGACAGCGCGGCGACAATCGGCTCGACCTCGACCGGTCCGGCGAGCAGCTCGAAGATCGCGTCTGGCACGGCCCGCAGTTCCCCCGCGTCGAGCGGTGCACCGAGGGCCAGGCCGAGAACCGCGAGCGCGGCGAGCTGAGTCGTGAACGTCTTGGTGGCGGGGACCGCGCGCTCCTCCCCGGCTTCGGTGCACAGCGCGACCTTGGCAGCCTCCGCGAGCGGTGACGACGGCCCGCCGTTGGTGATCGCGAGCGTTCTCGCCCCGCAGGAAGCCGCCCACTCGAGCGTCTCGACGATCTCCTCAGTCCGGCCGGACTGCGACAGCGCAACCGCCAGGACCCCGCGCAGGTCGACCCGGGCCCGGTAGGTCGTGGCGATCGAGGGCGCGGCGAGCGCGGTCAGCCGCCCGGCGTGGGCTTGGATCAGATAGCTGCCGTAGACCGCGGCGTTGTCCGATGTCCCGCGCGCGATGAATAGCACCGTCGACGTCTCGGCCGCCAGCGCGGCTACCTCCGCCCGGCGTGGCAGGAGCGCGTCAATCGTGGCTCTGAGCGCCGCCGGCTGCTGCTCAATCTCCTGGCGCATCAGCGACGAGCCGCCCTCGTTCCCGCCCAAATCCCGCTCCCTTCCCTGCACGCCGGCGCGGACGCCAGCGCGCCGGCTGTGCCATCCGGCCACAGAGCCTATCTTATAGGAAAGTTTCCTGTTAGTTTCTGCTCCGCTGAGTACACGAGTCGGCCAGCCAGCCAGGTGGCCCTGGTGCTCAGGTCCGGGCCTAGCCACACCAGGTCGGCCGCAGCCCCCGCCGCCAGCCTGCCGAGATCGGGCCGCCCGATGAGATCGGCCGGGATCGACGTTGCGGCGGCTACCGCCCCGGTCAGTGACGCGCCGCAGGCCACGGCGTTCCGGATCGCAGTGTCGAGCCGGAGCGCCGATCCGGCGAGCGTCCCGTCGGCGCGCACGGGGGGCGCGCCGGCCGCGTCGGGCAGGCTGACCGGTTCGCCGCCGAGCAGGTACTCCCCCGGCGGCATGCCCGCCGGCGCCGCCGCGTCCGTGACCAGCGCGATCCGGCCCGGCGCAGCCCGGAAGGCCAGGCCGCAGATTGACCCGGCCACGTGGTGCAGGTCGGCGATCAGCCCGCTCGTCAGCCGGGGGTCGGTGAGCGCTTGCCCGGCCACGCCGGGCTCCCGGTGCGACAGGCCCCGCTGCGCGTTGAACAGGTGAGTCACCATCCGCGCGCCCCGGTCGGCCGCGGCCGCGACCTGTCCGGCCAGAGCGTCGCTGTGCCCGACGCTGACCAGCACGCCCGCCTCCGTGAACTGCTCGATCGCGGCGAGCGCGCCGGGCCGCTCGGGCGCCAGCGTGACCAGCCGCAGGAGCCCGCGGCCGGCCTCGATCAGCTCGGCCACCGAGACGGGGTTCGGGTCGGTGATCCACCGCGGGTTGTGCGCTCCCCGCCGGGTAGGCGCGATGAACGGGCCCTCCACGTGCACGCCGAGCACGCGGGCACCGCTGGCGGGCAGGCTAGGTACGTACGCTCGCGCGGCCCGCAGCGTCGTTGCGAGCGTATCGACCGGCGCGGTGATGATCGTCGGGACGAACGAGGTCGTTCCGGTGGACGGCAGCCGGGCCGCTACCTCGGTCCACGCAGCCACGTCAGCCTTCTGGAACTCGATTCCGAAGTAGCCGTTGACCTGCAGATCCACCAGGCCGGGCAGGAGGTAGCCGTCGGCCAGCGTGACGTCCGCCCGGTGTGGCGGCTGGCCGGCGGAAACGCTGCCGATCACACCATCGGTCAGCTCGACAAAACCTTGAAAGGGAACGGGGCCGTCCGGGCTTGCGGCCGTGACGACCTGCTCGGCCGCAATGATCATCTCAGCCGGAAGCCTAGCTGCCAACCGCCCCGAGTGCCGCCCAGTCCTGCGTCGCCATGGCCGCGGCCCTGGTCCGGCGCAGGAAGTCGCGCATTTCGGCCGCCACCTCTTCCGGTCGCTCCATCATCGCGACGTGCCCGATCCTCGGCAGCACGATGACCCGGCAGTTCGGGAACGTCCGGGCCGCCCGCCCGGCCATGCCGGGGTTGACCAGGCGGTCGTGGCTGCCGTGGATCAGCAGCGTGGGCGCGGTCACCTTGGCCGCGTCAGCCCAGAGGGAGGCCGGTCCCGGCCGGGTGTACTCGGTGAGCAGCGACCGGGCCGAGAAGAGCAGCGCGTCCACGGAGTAACCGAGCCCGTCCCGCCGGATCATCTCGGCGATCGCCTCGGCCCGTCGTTCCGGCTGGATCCGGTTCGGGTCGACGTAAAGCTCGGAGATCGAGGTCTCAGCCCGTCGCTCTGGCGGAATGGCCTGCATCTTGGTGACCAGCCACCGTCCTACGCCAGGCATCGCCACGACCGCCAGCCGCAGCGGCAGCGCCCTGGGCCGCAGGTCCGGCAACGCCGGGGAGATCAGGGTCAGCGTCTTGACCAGGTCAGGACGCCGGGCCGCGACCCTGGTGCTGATCGCGCCGCCGAGTGAGTTCCCGATCAGGTGCACCGGCCCGTAGCCACGCTGGTCGATCAGGGAGATCACCGCGGCGACGCGCGCGTCAAGGGTGTAGTCGCCGTCTGCCGGTGGCGGCGAGAAACCGAATCCTGGCAGGTCAAGCGCCTCGGCCGACAGGGGCGCCGCCGCAGCCGGATCGCTGAGCAGGCCCATCAGGTCCGTCCAGTTCAGCGCCGAGCCGCCGAGCCCGTGCACAAACACCGCCGGCTCCGACCCCGGCCGATCCGGGCCGCTGCGGACGAACAGGTCCCCGGCGCTGGTCTGAACCACCTCGCCCGGCCAGGGCAGAATCGGAGCACCACTGGCGGGCCCGCTCGGGGCGGTACCGGCCGCCGCCGCTGGCCCGGCGCCCCCGGTGACAACGCCTGGCGCAGCGGCGATCTGGTCGGTCATAACCTCCTACAATACCCGCCAGTAGGGCGCTTGGCCCACTGCTGTAAGCGCACTTGTAACCCGTCGGCCAGCTGGCGGTCACGCTCCGCTAACCCTGGCGTGCGCGGATTAGGCGGATTAGCTAGCCTTGCGTGTCCGGCGGGCTGGCTTCGCCTCCTCCGGTTCTGGCTCCTCGGCGGCCTTCGCTGGCTTTCTCGAGCCAGATTTGGGCGTGCCGGACTTGGCGGTGCTGGCCTTGGCGGTGCTGGCCTTGGCTGGGGCGGCCTTGGTGGTGCGGCCCTTGCTGGATCCGGCCTCTGGGGTAGCTGGGCGTCCGCTCTTGGCCGCCGCCAGGCTCGCCCGCAGAGCATCAGCCAGGCTCGACGGCTCTTCCTCACTGGGCCCGGCTTCCTGCGGCTGCATGACCTCGCGGCCCTCGACCTTCGCCGTGACGAGCTCTTGCAGCGCTTCCCGGTAGCTGTCGTGGTACTCGTCCGGGTCGAAGTCGAGGGTCATCGACTCGATCAGCGACTCCGCCATCCGGAGCTCCTGCGATCGCACCTCGATGTTGTCCGCGAGGAACGGGAAATCAGGCACCCGCACCTCGTCTGGCCACAGCAGCGTCTCCAGGACGAGCACACCGTCGCGCGCTCGCAGGATCGCCAGCGATTCCCGCTGCCGCAGCGCCACCTGGGCGATGGCGATCTTGCCGGACTGCTCAAGCGCCTCGCGGAGCAGGCTGTAGGCACGAGAACCCGCCGCTTCCGGCTCCAGGAAGTAGCTGCGGTTGAACAAGATCGGATCCAGCTGCTCGGCCGGACAGAACTGCACAACCTCGATGTTCTTCGTGGTCGGCAGCGGAAGCTCGGCCATGTCCTCCTCGGTCAGGATCACGATCTCGCCGTCGGGAAGCTCGTAGCCCTTAGCGACGTCCTCGTAGGGCACTTCCTGATCGTCAACCGTGCAGAACCGGCGGAACCTGATCCGCCCGCCGTCCTCACGGTGGACCTGCCGGAACGCGATGTCTTTGGTCTCCGTGGCCGTGTAGAGCTTGACCGGAATCATGACCAGGCCGAAAGAGACTGCCCCTTTCCACATGCTGCGCATGTCATCTCCCTACCCGGCGCGCGAATGTCATGCTCTCCTCGGGTACTGATACAACCAGGGTCTGTCCGGTAGGCGCCGCCGTACCAGCAGTGTTCACCGCATTCTGAGCTTCGGCTAGAGCTGGGAGTGACGATTTTGGCAGGGGAGGCACCGTAATGAGCGATATGGGCCTTGAAGAACCTGATGCCGATGCGGCCGAGCAGAAGCAGGATGCAGTCCCCGAGGATGAGAACGACGTCAACAGCGCCATGAGACAGCCACCCCTCGAGGCAAACGAAGCCGACGCGGCCGAGCAGAAGCGGGAAGTGCACGCTGCAGAGGACGAATACCGCTGACCAGCCCAGCAACCCTCCGGGTCGTAGGATGGCCCCCGTGACCGTTTCGCCACAGGCCAAGCCCGGTAGCGCGCGGCTTCCCCGCCCGGCGCGCCGCCTGCAATTGCTCGGGGCTGCGCGTGACGTGTTCGTGGCGCAGGGCTACCACGCGGCCGCGATGGACGAGATCGCCGAGCGGGCCGGTGTGAGCAAGCCCGTCTTGTACCAGCACTTCCCCGGCAAGCTGGAGCTCTACCTGGCGCTCCTGGACTCCAGCGCCGAAGAACTCGTGGGCACCATGGAAGACGCGCTGGAGTCCACCACCGACAACCGGCAGCGGGTACCGGCCACCTTCAGAGCGTTCTACGACTTCGTGGCCGGCGCGGGCGAGACTTTCCGGCTGGTGTTCGAGTCGGATCTGAGCAACGAGCCCGCCGTTCGGGTCCGGATCGAGAAGGTCATGTCCGACTGCGCCGACATGGTCAGCAGGTTCATCGTCGAAGACGCCGGGGTCAGCATCGCCGAGGCCCATCTGCTCGGCATGGCCCTGGTCGGGATGGCCCAGGTCAGCGCTCGGTACTGGCTCAGCACCGGCCGGGAAATCCCCAAGGACGCCGCCGAGCAGCTCATCGCCAGGCTCGCCTGGCGCGGCATCAGCGACTGGCCAAAGACGGCGGAGCCGTCTGGATAGCACGGCGGCGGAGCCCTGCCAGCTGAGGAGAGCCGTGGAAGTCAAGATCGGGATTCCGTCGGTGCCGCGTGAACTGCGGGTTGAGACGTCGTCCACGCCGGAGGAAGTCGAGAGCCTGCTCAAGGCCGCGATCGCAGCCGACGCGGGCATTCTGGTGCTCACCGACGTCAACGGGGGCAAGGTCCTCGTGCCCGCAGACAAGATCGCATACCTGGAGTTTGGCGGCGACGAACCCCGGCGGGTCGGCTTCAGCAGCCTCTAGCGCCAGGACCGTCAGGTAGCCAGGCCGAGGGCCGCCATCCGGGCGGCGTGTGCATCAGTCAGCCGGGCAAACATCCGGCCGATGTTGCCCAGCTGGCTCGGATCGCCGCCCGCCACCAGGGCGGCCAGCGACTCGCGTTCGGCGGCCACGCGCTGTGCCTGGCCAAGCGCCTCGCCAACCAGCCGACGAGCCCACAGCGCCAACCGGCCCGCGACGCGGGGGTCAGCCTCAACAGCGGCCCTGACCCGCGCGATCACGAACTCGGCGTGACCAGTGTCGGCGAGCACAGTCAGTACCAGCTGCCTGGTCTTCGGCTCGAGCACCTGGGCGACGGTGCGGTAAAAGTCGGCGGCGATCCCGTCCCCGACGTAAGCCTTCACCAGCCCCTCCAGCCAGTCCGACGGGGCAGTTCTGGCATGAAATTCGTCCACCGGCCCGACAAATGGCTGCATGACCGCCGTGGGATCCGCCGACGTCTCCTCGATGCGGGCTCTCAGCAGCTGAAAATGCCCGAACTCGGCCACGGCCATCTCGGCGAGCGCGGTCTTGTCGGACAGGGCGACGGCGAGCGCGGCGTCGTCAGACAGCCGGAAGAACGCGGTCAGCTGCGCATAAGCAAGGAGCCCGAGCAGGTCCAGCACCCCATCGGGCTCCGCCGTCGAGTCCTGCACGTCCGTGCGCGACACGCCGTCAGTCACACGCGAAGCGTAACAACAGCCCCCTGTCGCGCTGCGCGCCAGCGCGACTCGCCCGGCTCGCCGGCCCGGCACACAAGCGCACCGGCGCGCCGTTGCTAAACTCGCATGCAGTCCACTGCTGGAATGTGGATCCCCCGGCCGTTGTTACTACGAGGGTATGGCGTGACGATCATCGGCCAGCAGCCGGTGATGAGCCCGCCTTTCTTCTCTCGTGCATGCGTGGCCACGAGCCTCGCAATGGCGGGTCAGCCCGCGGGAGATGTACTTGCCGCC
The DNA here is from genome assembly GCA_035631375.1 of Streptosporangiaceae bacterium. Taxonomy (GTDB): domain Bacteria; phylum Actinomycetota; class Actinomycetes; order Streptosporangiales; family Streptosporangiaceae; genus JAJYUU01. Next base: position 12,680 of record DASQIW010000030.1, on the reverse strand, counting down.
GACGGCGCTGGTTGTTGACTGGCCAGCTGACGTCGGCCACTACTGGAGGCGTGACCCCTGAGCACCTACACACCGAGCGCGGATAGTCCAGACCTGACGAGCGCCAAGACCTTCCGCGACTTCGGCATTGCCGAGCCCATTTGCGCCGCGCTGGAGGCTCGCGGCATCACGACCGCTTTCCCCATCCAGGCGCTTACGCTGCCGATCGCCCTCGACGGGCATGACCTGATCGGGCAGGCGCGGACCGGCACCGGCAAGACCTTCGCGTTCGGGATTCCGATTCTGGAGCGCATCAACGAGGCAAAAAAGCAGCCACAGGCACCCGGAGCGCTCGTCGTGGTGCCCACGCGCGAGCTGGCGATCCAGGTCGCCGACGACCTGCGCGTCGCCGGCGCGCAGATCGGCGCGCGCATCGTGACCCTGTACGGCGGGCGCGCGTACGAGCCGCAAATCGAGGCGCTGGCTAACGTCGATGTCGTCGTCGGCACGCCCGGCCGGCTCCTCGACCTGGCCCGTCAGGGCCATCTGAAGCTCGGCTTGGTCCGTCAGCTCGTTCTGGATGAGGCCGACAAGATGCTGGACCTCGGCTTCCTCCCTGACGTCGAGCGGATCCTCCAGCTCACTCCGCCCGCCCGGCAGACCATGCTGTTCTCGGCCACGATGCCGGGCGAGATCGTGACCCTAGCCCGGCGGCACCTCAGTCGCCCGCTGCACATCCGCGCCGAGCAGCACGACGAGCCGGCCCACGTGCCATCCACCGAGCAGCACGTCTTCCGCGCGCATCAGATGGACAAGATCGAGGTGCTTGCCCGCATCCTGCAGGCCGAGGGCCGCGGCCTGACGATCGTGTTCAGCCGGACCAAGAGGTCAGCCGACCAGGTCGCCAGCGCGCTGTCCACCAAGGGCTTTGCTGCCGCGGCGGTCCACGGAGATCTCGGCCAGAGCCAGCGCGAGCGCGCTATGCGAGCATTCCGGTCCGGCAAGGTCGACGTGCTGGTCGCCACCGATGTGGCGGCGCGAGGGCTGGACGTGGACGACGTCACGCACGTGGTCAACTACGAGTGCCCAGAGGACGAGAAGGCCTATCTCCACCGGATCGGCCGCACCGGCCGAGCCGGCCGCGACGGAGTAGCAGTCACGTTCGTGGACTGGAGCGACCTGACCCGCTGGAAGGCGATCAACGAAGCGCTGCAGTTGGGCTTCGACGACCCGACCGAGACCTATTCGACGTCGGAGCACCTGTACTCGGCCCTGAACATCCCGGCCGGCGCGACCGGCGTGCTGCCCCGTGCCCAGCGGGACCGGCTCGGCCTCGAGGCGGAGTCGCTGGAGGACATCGGGGAGACCGGCAAGACGCGGAGCCGCCGCTCCTCATCGACCGGCCGGCATGACGCTGGTGGCGCCGACAGGCCTCGCGAGGCCCGTTCCCGCAGTCGAAGCCGCACCAGAGGCGGCCGGCCGGTAGGCGCGAGCGCGACGGCGAGCCACCAGGCCCCGGGCTCTGTCGATGCTGGCCAGGGCGATGGCCAGGTATCTGGGACGCCCACCGGAGCCGGATCGGGCCAGCGGCGCTCGCGGCGCCGTCGCCCGGCACGAGGCCAGGCGACGGCCGGCTAGGCCAGCGAGTAGCGTCTGGCGCAGAACCGCTGGGACGGCCTGGCTCGATTTCTCTCAGCGAACCCTCTGTTATTCGGCTGTTATCTTCCAGCCAAATCTCGATAAGCTGCCACCCCGTGAGCACCCTCAGGTCCCTGCAACTACCCGAGCGCGTCCGGTCCGGCTGGCTGACGACGGCGCGCGGAAAGTTCGCCATGCTCGAGGCCCAGCCAGCCAGGGGCGTTGCGCACCGCAGGCCAGCCCTCCTCGTCCACGGCTATACCGGTAGCAAGGAGAACTTCCTGCCGGTGCTCGAGCCGCTCGCGGCGGCGGGCCGGATCGTTGTCGCTATCGACCTGCGCGGTCAGTACCAGAGCCCGCACGCGCCGGATCGGTCCGGCTACTCGGCCGCGGCGCTGGCCGCGGACGTGCTCGCCGCGGCCGTCGCGGTCGCGGACGACCCGGCCGGCGTGCACCTGGTCGGGCACTCCATGGGCGGGCTCATAGCCCGCGAGGCTGTGCTGATGCAGCGGCGGACTTCGGGGGGTCGTCCCCCCGAGTTGTACAGCGCAGCCGGTTTCCTCTCGCTCACCCTGCTCGGATCGGGTCCCGGCACCATCGCCGGGGACCGGGCCGAGGAACTGCGGAATGTCCTCGCCCTCCTCGATCCCGCCGGCGGTGCCGTGCCCGACGATGTGCCCAGGCTCGCCGAGCTGGTCAGGCAGACCTGGCACGATCAGCACGAGCCGCTTGCCCGCGCAGACGGCGTGGAAGAGCACATCATCGCGTTCCTGCGCGAACGGACCCTTCGAACGTGCCCCATCAGCCTGATTGTCCTGGCCAGGTACCTGCTCAGCTGTCCCGACCGGACCGATGAGCTCGCCGAGGTTGTGGCGGCCGGACTTCCCGCCGCCGTCGTGTACGGCGAGAACGACGATGCCTGGCCGGCGGACGAGCAAGATCAGATGGCCGTCCGGCTCGGCGCAGAGCGGACCTGCATACCCGGCGCGGCGCACTCGCCGGCGATCGAGGCGCCGGTGACGACCGCCAGCACGCTGACCGAGTTCTGGAACGCAGCCGAGCGCCGCCAGCCCACCGTGCACACCTGCGGTCGCTCTCGTCGCGGTACCGGCAAGCCCGCCGCCGCGGCTAGCTGAGCACGCTGACGGGCTCCTCCAGGCCCTCCCACGGCCGGCGATGGGCCGAGGCAGCGCGGCCTTCCGGGCACAGCGACCGGTAGTCACACCAGCCGCAGCCGGGGCCCGGCCGCGGCGGGAAGGTCTCGTCTGCGGCAGCGCCCTTGGCCGCTTCCTGCTGAGCCCGGTAGCGATCGTCGGCGTCTGCACACTCTGCAGCGATATCCTCCGCCCGGCCTAGCTGCCGGTTCAGGGCATCTGGCGTGTGGTCCCAGCCGAGCACGCTGCCCGTCGGCACGTGGTGCAGCTCCACCCGCGTGCACGGGCGGCGCAGCACCCGGGCGGCCGCCAGTGCGTACAGGGCGAGCGCCAGCGAGCCCCGCGCGTCGTCGACGCTGAGCGGCCGCCGGCCGGTCTTGTAATCAACGACGACCAGCTCGCCCCGCCACTGCGTGGTTTCCGCCACGGCAGCGCTGCCGGCCGGCCCTTGTTCGCGGGCTCGCCGGTCGTCGAGCCGATCGATGCGGCCGGACACCGCGATTCGTTCGGTTCGCGTCGCCACGGTGCGCTCCACGCCAACCGGCTCGGCGGCCGGGTCCAGGGTCGCGGCGTAATCCTCGACCAGCGTGCGGCATCGCCGCCGGTGGTCCGCCGACTGATGGTCGTCGGCGTAGCCGTCGGCGAGCCAGCCCGCCTCGAGCAGGTCCCCCGCCGCTGGCACGGTGCGGTCCTTCCTGGGCAGTCGCCACCAGCCCGCTAGTGCGTTATGGACACTGGCGCCGAGGCTGTTGTGCGCCCACGGCGGTCCCTTCGGTGCAGCCGGCCGGTCCAGGTACGTCATCCGGTACTGCCGCGGGCAGGTCAGCCATGTCGTCAGCCGGGTCGGGGTGCAGGCGTACAGGCGACGCGGCATGCCCTCGAAACCGAGCTGTTCCATGGTCCCTATCCTGCCGCTGCCCACCGACATTGAGCGTGAGGGCAGCACCGCCAGCTACAGCGCGTCCGGGTCGACCAGCTCCGGGCCAGCCGAGTACCACGAGTTGAATCTCTTGTCCGCGTCCGAGACGGTGAACTCCTCACCGTGCCCGGCCAGCAGCCTGGTCTCCAGGGGCAGCGTCAGCACGTGGGCACCGATGGCGTCGAGCTGACGGCCCCAGTCAGGGAATGCACCGGAATGCGGGACCGGTCCTGCCGCCGTCACGACATCTCCGGCGAACGCGACACCCAGCTCCTCGCAGTACAGCAGCACGGATCCGCGGCTGTGGCCAGGAGCGTGCACGACCTCGAGCGTGACGCCGCCGACCTCGAATCGGCCGCCGTCTTCGATGGCGATGTCCGCGTCGGTGTTGTGAATCTCCCGCCAGTTGGCCCGGTCCAGGGGGTGGAGACCGACCAGGGCCTCGTGGCTCTCTGCCACCTCCAGCGCTGCAGCGGCGTGCGCGGCGTGGCCGTGCGTGCAGATCACGGCGAGGATCTCGCGACTGCCCACGGCGGCGAGCACCGGTGCGGCAGCTGCCGCCGGGTCGACCACGATCACCTCGTCGTCATCTCCGACGATCCACGTGTTCACTGGTCCGGCCACGACTTCTACCCGAGCATCCGGACTGCTCATGGCTGCTGTCCTCCATCGGTTCCGGTCACTGGCTTGGCGCCTGTTGCGTGCTGGATCAGCGCCTCATAGCTGTCGTCCGGCGCGATCTGCGATCCGATCCGGTGTCCGGTCAACGCGCCGTGGTCATCGCTGCCGCCCGACGGTATCAGCCTGAGAGCCTTCGCGAGCTCGGCAAGCCGACCGCGTTCGGTCTCGTCGTGCTGCGGATGGTTGATCTCGATGCCAGCAAGCCCCGCCCGCGCTAGCTCGGCGATGACGTCTGCCGGGATCTGCCAGCCCCGGCCGGCACCGCGGGGATGCGCCAGCACGGTCACGCCGCCTGCGACGCTCACCAGCCGGATCGCCCGCGCCGGATCGAGCGCGTAGCGAGACACATACGCAGGTCCGCCGGGGCCGATCCAATCGGGCTTGAAGGCCTCCTCGATGCTGGACACAACGCCTGCGTCGATCATTGCCCGGGCGATGTGGGGCCGCCCGACGACTCCGCCCCCCGCTATCTCGCTGACCTGTTCCCAGGTCACCGGGACGCCGAGCCCGGCTAGCTTGTCGACCATCGCGCGGGCGCGAAATAGCCTGCTCTCCCGGATCTCGGCCATCTCGCCCGCCAGCTCATCGTGCTCGGGATTGAACAGGTACGCCAGCAGGTGCACGCTGTGCCCCTCGAGGCGGCATGACAGCTCGGCACCTGGCAGCAGGATCATGCCGGACGGCAGGGCGCTGGCGGCCTCACGATGCCCGGCCACCGTGTCGTGGTCGGTCAGCGCGATGACGTCCAGGCCGGCCTCGGCGCCACGCCGGATGACGACGGCAGGCGGCTCGGTTCCGTCCGAAACGCTGCTGTGAGTGTGCAGATCAGCACGCACATGCGAAGACTAGCGGGGCAGCAGTGGCGACCTCGCACCGTAGGGCAGGTCCAGGCGCTGGCCAGGATCGCGCACGTCCCGCAGCTCGAGCGGCTCGATCATGAGCAGGCCCGCCGTATCGGGCCAGAGCACTACCCACAGCCAGTTGCCGCTCACCTCTCCGGCGAACGCGGCTCGGTCCTGTGTCTCCACGTTCCACAGCGGGAACTCGTGGTGGGCATACTCCACCACCGCAGCGGGTGGTCCGGTCGCAAACTGCGCACCAGGGTCGGGCCCGTGCAGGCCGGCAAACCTGGCGCCGAGGCCAACGCCTGGCTCCTCGGAGACCAGCAGCATCTCAGCGGGCCCGCCTGTCGGGTTTGGCCCCGACAACGCAACCGCGCACGCCCGGATACCGGTGCGCTCGTCGCCGGCCGCCGCGAAACCGGTCACGAGCCATCCCAGGGGCAGCGGCCACGACACCCAGACCGGGACACGCGCCCCCTGGAGCACCGCCTCAAGCCCGTCCGGGGACGGGCTGAAGCCCGATCGCAGCGGGAGCACCTCACCGTGCTGGTCGCAGTGATAGGCGCTCGACCATACGCTCGGCTCGCGAACTGTGTAACTGCAGCGCGGACAGCTGAGTGCACGCCTCATCTCACTCAGAGTTATCCCCCTGGATCGCATCCGTCAATTACCTACCACCTGGTAACGGGCTACCCGCGATAATGACGGCGTGACCCAGGGCGCCGACCGGACACGGATCCCGTGCGTCGGGGCTGTGATCTGCGACGACGCTGGCCGGATGCTCATGATCCTGCGCGGTCACGAACCTGGCAAGGGCCTGTGGTCCATCCCTGGTGGCCGGATCGAGCCGGGCGAGACACCCGAGCAGGCCGTCGTGCGCGAGGTCAGGGAGGAGACGGGCCTCGAGGTGTCGTGCGGGCCGCTTCTCGGCACCACCGAACTGCCCGGACTGGGCGGGACGATCGTGGATATCCGGGACTATCGTGCGTTTCTCGCACCCGGCTCACCCTGCGCCGCCGCAGGTGACGACGCCGCCGACGTCTGCTGGGTCAGCGACACGGACGCCACCGCGATGGACGAGCGGGGCGAGGTGACCAGCGGGCTGCTGGCCACGCTGCGTAGCTGGATGTCCGGTTAGACCAGCGTGGTGCTCGCGAGCACGCGAGCGCGGGCCGCCACCGCGGAGCCACGCGCCCCGGCCATGTCGAGGTCAGGCACGAGAGCGATGGCTGACGCGCGGGCCTGCTCCTCCCGCAGCACCGTGTGCTCGCGGACCCGGTCACAGAACCAGTCCCGGAAGTGCGGCGCTGCCTCCACGACGCCGCCGCCCAGCAGGTACACGTGCGGATCGGTGAAGTTGGCGGCGATCGTCAGCAGCTCGCCGATCGCCATCGCCTGCTGTTCGAAAACCTTCAGTGCCAGCGGGTCGCCAGCCTCGCCGTAGCCGCGCACAAGCTTGGCCGCCACCTGCACCGGCTGCCGGCCGAGCTCGTGGCCGGGGAACTGGGTCAGCCAGTACGGCAGCAGGTTCTTCTCGATTCCCGTCAGCGACGCGACGCTTTCCGCGTCTCCCGTCAGCCCGCAGTTGCAGCGCGGCCGGGGCTGACCGGGGTTCAGCAGCCCGTCCATCGGAATCCAGATGTGGCCGAGCTCACCGGCCATGCCGCTGGCCCCGGAGATCACCTGGCCCGCCTCGACTACCCCGCCGCCGAGGCCCGTACCCACGATCACCGACACCGACGACCGTTGCCAGGCGCGCTCGCCGAAGTGCGCGTGATGGGCATACAGGGCCGCTGCGTTGGCGTCGTTGTTGAACACGACCGGCAGCCCGACCCGGTCCTCCAGGGCCTGCCGGACGTCGAAGCCGCCCCAGCTCGGGTTGCCGAAGTTCGTGGCCCCCCGCGAGGACAGCACGCCGTCCGCGGTGACCGGACCCGGCGTGTCCAGCCCGATGGCGCGAACCTGGCTGGACGGCACCCCGGTGCGCTCGAGCACATCGTCGAGCGCGTGCGAGAGCGCCTCGATGGCCTTGTCCGGCCCTTCGCGAACGAGACTCGGACTCTCGAGCATCTCCTCGACCAGGAACCGGCCGACGGCATCCAGCACGGTGGCGTTGATCGTGGTGCCGCCCACGTCCAGCCCGGCCACGACCCATCGGCCCGAATCCGCCATCATGCCTCCCGCCCGGTTTGCACCTTAGCTTGGCAGTCTGGTGGGTTTGCCGTCCATCGCAGGAGACGTTTGCTGCCGATCACAGGCCGGCCGGCGGCTCGAACCTCACCGTCCGCCGCAGGCCAGCGGCTCGGCCGCGGGCGGCGGTGACCAGGGCGAGCTTGCGCGAGGCCTCGTCGATCATCTCGCCGTCCAGCATCGCGGCGCCCCGCCGCAGCACGCTCGTGTAGTACTCGTAGGCCTCGATGATCAGCTCGGCGCGGTCATAATCGGCCTGCATCGGGGAGAACTCGGCGTTCACCGCCTCGACCTGTCCGGGATGCAGCACCCACTTGCCGTCGAAGCCGAGCGCGGCAGCGCTGGCGGCGCTGCCGCGCAGTCCGTCGAGGTCGGCGATGGCGGCGAACGGGCCGTCGATAGCCTGCAGCCCGCTGGCCCGGGCCGCGGTCAGTATCCGCAGGTGCGCATAGTGGAATGCGTCCCCCTGGTAGCCAGCCGGTGGGGTGCCGACGGTCAGCGAGCGCATGCCCAGGCTCGCCATGAAATCCGCTGGACCGAAAATCAGCGCTTCCAGCCGGGGCGAGGCGGCCGCGATCGTCTCCACGCTGGCGAGGCCCGCCGCGTCCTCGATCTGCGCCTCGATCGCGATCCGGCCAGGGTCCAGGCCCACTGCCAGCTCGAGCTGACTCAGCAGCAGATCCAGCCAGAGGACATCGGCAGGCCCGGTGACCTTGGGCAGAATGATCGAGTCCAGGCTTTCCCCGGCCTGCTCCACGACGTCGATAACGTCGCGGTACGCCCACCTGGTGCGCGCGTCATTGACCCGGACCGCCCGGATTCTGCCGCCCCACCCGCCGTCTCGCAGAGCGCGGGCGACCAGGCCCCGGCTCTGCTCTTTCTCGCCGGGCGCCACCGCGTCTTCGAGGTCGAGGAAGACCTCGTCGACCGCCTGCTCGCGCGCCTTGGCAATGAACCGCGCATTGCTGCCGGGTACCGCGAGTGTGGTCCTTCTTGCACGGTATGCGCGACCGGCCACGCCTCCTGAGCATAGCGACGGCCGTAGCATGGGTGGCATGTCCACCGATTCAGCCGCCCGCGTCGCCCTGCCAACACCCGAGCAGGTTGCGACGGCACTCTCGGCCGTGAACGACCCGGAGATCCATCGCCCCATCACCGAACTCGGCATGGTCAAGAACATCGAGATCACGCCGGGCGGCGTCATCGAGGTCGGCGTCTACCTGACCGTGTCCGGCTGTCCGCTGCGCGACACGATCACGAGGGACGTGACAGCGGCCGTCAGCAAGCTGCCTGGCGTGACCGCCGTGCGAGTCGACCTGGACGTCATGAGCGAGCAGCAGCGGCGCGAGCTGCAGACCAAGCTGCGCGGTGGTCAGCCGGAGAAAGAGATCCCGTTTGCCAAGCCCGGCTCGCTGACCAAGGTCTATGCCGTCGCGAGCGGCAAAGGCGGCGTCGGCAAGTCGTCGGTGACGGTCAATCTGGCGGTCGCGCTCGCTGAGCTCGGGCAGAAGGTCGGACTGCTGGACGCCGATATCTACGGGCACTCGGTGCCGCGGATGCTCGGCGTGACCGATCCGCCGACCAAGGTCGAGGACATGATCATGCCGCCGACTGCGTACGGGGTGCGCGCCATCTCGAGCGGCATGCTGAAGCGGGGCAACGAGCCGCTCCCCATGCGCGGGCCGATCCTGCACCGGCTGCTGCAGCAGTTCCTGGCCGACGTGTACTGGGGTGACCTTGACGTGCTCCTGCTCGACCTGCCGCCGGGCACCGGGGACGTGGCGATCTCCACGGCGCACCTGGTGCCAGGCAGTGAGCTCATCGTGATCACCACCCCGCAGCTCGCCTCCTCGGAAGTGGCTGAGCGGGCCGGCTCCCTGGCAGCGCAGCTGCAGCAGCGAATCGTCGGCGTGATCGAGAACATGTCCTACCTGCCCTGCCCGCACTGCGGCGAGCGGGTCGAGGTCTTCGGCTCCGGTGGCGGCGAGGCAGTCGCGGAGACGCTGACCAGGCTCACCGGGACGCCGGTACCGGTCCTGGGTGAGGTGCCGATCGACACGCGGCTGCGCGAGGCCGGGGACGCGGGCAAGCCGCTCGTGCTGTCAGACCCGGACTCGCCGGCGGCCCAGCAGCTGCGGAAGATCGCCGAGGAGCTGGCCGGCCGCACGCGCAGCCTGGCCGGCCGCCAGCTCGGACTCAGTCCGGTCTAACCTCAGGTGGCCTCGGTGTCGTAGGGCGGCCGGTCGCCCGGGGTGAGCATGGCTGCCGGGAGCCCCGATGTCGCTGTGCCGTTGCCGACGTTGCCGTGGGCCGCGTTCCTGACGTCCGTCAGCGCGTTGCGGATGACGCCGTCGCCAGTGATCTCGTCGACCAGGTGCTTGCGGACGAAGTGCCGGGGATTGAGATCGGCCAGGTCGAGCTGGCTGAACTCAGGACCCAGGTTCTGCTGGAGCTCGGACTTAGCACCATCCAGCAGCTTGCGCAGCTCGCGAAGCGCACGCCCCGCCTGTGCCGCCATGACCGGCAGTCGGTCCGGACCGAACACAACCAGCGCGATCACGCCCAGCACCAGCAGCTTGGTGAGGTTCAGGTCCAGGAACACCAGCAGACTCCGGAAGTCAATCGCGCCGGGCGCACCTGCCCGTGCCCTGCCAGCGTAGCCCGTGACCCGAGGTAAGCAGAATCCCGAGTTGTCAACGATCAGCGCCCGTTCACGCGCGGGACGCCCGCGCGTCAGGACCGAGCCGAGCCCAGGATCAGCGATGTGCGGAAGATGGCGCCGTGCCGGACGTAGGTGATCAGAACCCGCGAACCTGGCGGCAGTGACCTGATTCCGTCGACGAGCGAGTATGCGCTGGTCACGGGCAGCTGGTCCAGTCTGATGATGACGTCGCCTGGACGCAGCCCGGCCCTGGCTGCCGGACCGCGGGCGTCGACTGACCGCTCGCCGCGCGCACCCGTCGTGGCAATCTGAGCGCCCGTGCCCGGATAGCCGCCGTTGAGGTTCGCGCCCAGGACCGAATGCGTGGCAAATCCGGTCCGGATGAGCTGCACGATGACCCGGCGCGCCTGGTTCACCGGAATGGCGAAGCCCAGGCCGATGCTGCCACCCTGAGATCCGGTGATCGGGTCGCCGCCCAGTGTGTCCAGCGCCGCGTCCACGCCGATCACCTGACCCCGCGCATTGACCAGCGGCCCGCCCGAGCTGCCCGGATTGATCGGGGCATCGGTCTGGATGGCGTCGTAGAACACCTCGGGCGCCATTCCGCCCCCGGCTCCCGGCTGGACCGGGCGGTCCAGCGCGCTGACGATGCCGCTGGTGACGCTGTCAGCCAGGCCGAGCGGTGAGCCGATCGCGATGACCGGATCGCCGACCGCGACACTGTCGGAGTTCCCCAGCGGCAGCCCTGGCAGCCCCGCTAGGCCGGCTGCCCTGATCACTGCGATATCGGAATACGGGTCGCCGCCAACCAGCTGCCCGGCGACCTCGCTGCCATTGCTGAGGTCGATCTGCAGCGATGCGCCCTGCGCCTCGCCGTCCAGCGTGACGACATGGTTATTGGTGACGATGTATCCGCCGCTGATGACGAAACCAGAGCCGGTACCCGTACCGCCGTTCACCTTGATCATGACGACGCTCGGGGTATCCCTGGCGGCGATGCCAGCGACCGAATTGGGGGTGCGGCTAGCCGCCTCTGGGGGCACCGGGCCGAGGCTAAAACCGGGATCGAGCTGCTGGCGCGTGTTGTGCGCGGCGACCAGGCCGCCCGCGACACCGCCGAGCACGGTGCAGCCGATCGCGAGGCCGCAGGCTGCAGCGACCAGGCGCCAGTGGCGCAGCCATCGGCGAGAACGACGCTCGGCCCGACTCGGCCCCACCGCGGTATAGCCAGTGCCCGTAATCATCTGCCCCCCGAGACGGCACGAGCCAGGCGGTAACCAGCCGCCGTCGGAGGAATCGTGCCCACCGCCGGGGGCGGCTAGGCATGTCGTCCCGGGACCGTGCGCGAGGGAGATGCGGGCTCGCCCGCTATGACCCGCTATGGATCGGCTGCGGGGCAATGGGCCGGGAGTGCAGACTCGCCGGTCCTGGTCCGGGCCGGTCGGCCGCTGGCCCACCACTGTGGGGCGAGAAGACCACGACATCGACCGACGGCGTCACTGGGGTCGTGGGCGCCTGGGGCTGCGAGTCGCCGCCCGCGATGACCGCCACCGTGCCAAGTCCAGCCAGGAACATCGCCAGCGAGCCCGCCAGGAAGTACCGGCCGGCCCGCTGGTCCGGCTTGCCCGGACCCCGGCCCGGCAAGCCGCCGACCGGATGGTCCGGCCAGGGGCCGGGAGACTGCACCTCGGTGTCCTCCCGCGGCGGCAGGCTGGCCAGCGCGCTCAGCCCGATGAGCCGCCCGGTCAGGCCCGCTCCTGCACCAGACGCGGCCTCGCCGAGCGCGCTCATCCGCATCTTCAGCATGCGCAAGGCAGCGACCTCGTCGCGGCATGAGCCGCACCGAGTCATGTGCACGAGCACTCGCTCGCGTTCGCTGCTGTCCAGCTCCCCGTCGATCAGCGCGGACAGGCGCTGGCCGAGATGGGTCACGGCTGGCCTCCTTGCGGCACTGCCAGGTCGATCTGGAGCCGAGGCTGCGGTACGGCGCCGGGGACCGGGCGCGGCCGCCGGTGCTCGAGCGCCTGCCGCAGCTGAGCCCGGCCACGGTGGATCCGGCTGCGAACAGTTCCGAGCTTGACGCCCAGAGTGTCAGCGATCTCTTCGTACGACATGCCCTCGATGTCGCACAGGACGACGGCAGCGCGGTACTCGGGCGCGAGCGCCATCAGCGCGGCGTGAATGTCCCCGTCCAGGTGTCGGTCGTCAAACGCCTCGGCGGGAGTGGGCTCCGAGCCACCGAGGCGTGCCTCGGTCTCCTCGGCCAGGCCCTCGAACCGGATCCGCTGACGCCGCCGGGCCATGTCCAGGAACAGGTTGGTCGTGATGCGATGCAGCCAGCCCTCGAAGGTTCCTGGCGTATAGCTGGGCAGTGACCTGAATACCCGGACAAATACTTCCTGGGTGAGGTCCTCGGCGTCGTGACTGTTGCCGGTCAGGCGGTAGGCGAGCCGGTATACCCGGGCCGAATGCGCGCGGACGATATCCTCCCAAGTAGGGAGCGTCCACTCGGGCTGAGTAGGCTGCGCCGCCGGAGATTGACCTCCGCCGGCCTCCTCCAACAATCCGCCCTCCGGATCACGCAGTGCCGCGACTGTCACCATCGTGCCTTGAAT
>DASQIW010000029.1:0-55834 GCA_035631375.1 Streptosporangiaceae bacterium | reverse complement strand
ACGCCCGGTCACATCCAGTACACCAGGAACATGGTGACCGGTGCTTCGACCGCCGACCTCGCGATCGTGCTGGTCGACGCCCGGAACGGGCTGACCGAGCAGAGCCGCCGGCATGCGTTCCTCACGACGCTGCTGAGGGTGCCGCACCTAGTGCTGGCGATCAACAAAATGGATCTCGTTGATTACAGCTCTGAGGTCTTCGATCAGATCTGCGAGGAGTTCACGGCCTTCGCGGCGAAGCTGGAGATCGGCGACCTCTCGTTTATCCCCATCTCGGCCCTGCACGGTGACAATGTCGTCCAGCGCTCGAGCAATATGCCGTGGTACGACGGACCCTCCCTGCTCCATCACCTCGAGCACGTGCACATCGCTTCAGACAGGAACCTGATCGACGTCCGGTTCCCCGTGCAGTACGTGATCAGGCCGCACCAGGCCACCGATCCCGAGCTGCACGACTACCGCGGATACGCAGGGCAGCTGGCTGGTGGGGTGCTGAAGCCCGGCGACGAGATCATGCACTTGCCGTCGGGGCTGACCACCCGGATTAGGCGCATCGACACGCCTCGCGGGCAGGTCGCAGAGGCCTACTCGCCGATGTCCGTCACCGTGCTGATCGAGGATGACATCGACGTGTCGCGCGGAGACATGTTCTGCCGTCCGCACAACAAGCCCGTCGTCACCCAGGACATCGAGGCGATGGTGTCCTGGATGAGTGAGGTCAGGACGCTGACGCCGCAGAGTCGCCTGCTGGTCAAGCACACGACCAGGACCGTCAAGGCGATAGTCAGGGACCTGCAATACCGGCTCAACGTCAATACCCTGCACCGGGATGACACGGCCAGTGAACTGAGCCTCAACGAAATCGGGCGCGTCACTCTGCGGCTGACTCAGCCGGTGTTCTGCGATCCCTATCAGCGCAACCGCATGACCGGCGGCATGATCCTCATCGACGAGGCCACTGGCGCCACGGTCGGTGCGGCCATGATTACTGAAGCGAGCTGACGTCCGGGCGTTCCGTTCCCGCACCACGTCATCAGAACTCACGACTCGCCCCGGTAAACCATTCCAGTTTCTGCTGCGTCTCAATAGACGTCGGGCGTCCCATCGGGGCACCGATCATCGGATGACATGCCAAAAGTTCTGCGGTCGGCTGTGTCACCGAGGTGGGGGGATCGGCTTACCGGCGCAGGCTCACCTGCCGCCCTATCGAAGGAGACAGAGCGGATGGTAGCGAGCCGTTGGCTGACATCAGTGCCCCGGGGGCGGCACATCCCGGTGCTCGTGCCGGCTGGCCAGCGCGATGCTGCTCCGTCGCCGAAGCCCATGAGTTCCGGCACCTACCAGCCCGTATCCGAAGTCTTCGCGCTCAGTGCGACAGTCAGCGTCGTGATTCCCACGCTGAACGAGGCAGAGAACCTTCCCCACGTGTTCGCGGCGGTGCCCAGCTGGGTCACTGAGGTCGTGGTGGTGGACGGCCGGTCGACCGACGACACGGTCGCGGTGGCACAGCGCCTCAGGCCCGACGTGAAGATCGTCATGCAGGGTGGCCGCGGCAAGGGCGATGCCCTGCTCGCCGGGTTCGGGGCGAGCAGCGGGGACATCATCGTGGCGATGGACGCCGACGGTTCGACCGACGGAAGCGAGATCATCCGCTTCGTCACAGCCCTCATCGCGGGAGCCGATTTCGTCAAGGGATCGAGGTTCGCGTGCGGCGGCGGGAGCGCCGACCTGACACGCTCGCGGCGCTTCGGCAACCGGGTCCTTGGCGTGCTCGTCAACCGCTTGTTCGGCACCGACTACACCGACCTGTGCTATGGCTACAACGCGTTCTGGGCAAGGCACCTGGACACTCTGGCGCTCGATTGCCCTGGGTTCGAGGTCGAGACGCTCATGAACATCCGGGCTGCGATGGCAGGCCTGTGCGTGCACGAAGTCCCGAGCTATGAGCACCGCAGGGTGTACGGCGTGAGCAACCTGCACATCGTGCTGGACGGGTGGCGGATCGCGAAGGTCATCGTCCGCGAGTGGCGCCAGTTCCGCCGCAATGCCCGCCGTCCGGTCAGCGACCTCGTCGTGATCGATATGCCGCTGACCGACTGATGGCGCATGGCCGTCGGCTAAACCGGGCCTATGAGGTCAGTCTGCCGGGTACCTTTAGTCCCCGGGACGTTTGACATCGGGAAGTCTGAGGCATGCCGTCGTATCCAACACCTTCAGGGTCCGGCTGGCCCGGTGGCGGAGACGGGATTGGGCCGGCCGCGGAGGAACGAGACCTAGCCGGGCAGTCGGGAACTCCCGCGTCCGGTAGCGGCGCGGAAGACCGTGACGCAGCCCTTGTGCAGGTAGTCCTCGACGAAATGAGCCCGTCGGATCAGGAGATCCTCCGGCTCGCGTTCGGCCTCGGATTGGGCGCTGCCGCGATTGCCGTGAACATGGGCACATCGATTCGCCGCGCCCAGGCCGACCTGCAGGCGGCCACGTCTCGGTTTGAGGCGCGATCGATTGCGGTTGCCATCACCAGCCGCGCCCGGGTGAACTGCGATGTGCTGGCAGCGCTCATTCCCGATGCATCCGCAGAACACGCGGGTTTGGCCGATCGCCACTGCAAGCTCGTGGCCGACCACCGCACGTCCTGTGCGGTCTGCAGCGACGCCGTCGCTTACTGGAATCTCGGTTCCGAGCTGTTCGGCACGCTCGCAGCGTTGACCATCGCCCGAACGACACCGGTCTCCTTGATAGCCCTTGACGCCGACCGGCCGCGCAGATTCTGGGAAAAGAATCCCGTCCTCGTTGCTCTGTCAGTTGTGGCTGTCCTGATCATTGCGGTGGCGGCGCTCGGTGTCAGCAAGCTAATCGGAGGCCAATTGCCGGCGAGTGCCGGTCCCGTGTCGTCGCCTGCCGCCGCGTCGCCAGCTGCCGCTAGCCCGAGTCCGGTCGCTCACCCGACGAAGACGACGAAGCGGCCCTCTCGGTCGCCCAGCGCTGCCACACGTCCGGTTGTCGGGCAGCCGGTGACGCAGACCACGAGCCCGGCACCGAAGTCGACTACGTCGCACCCGCCGTCGCCAAAGCCGTCGCCCACCACGCCACCATCGCCGCCGCCGTCGCGGACGCTGCCTCCGCCACCTTCGTCGCCGCCACCCTCACCGTCGCCCGCGGCATCCTAGGTAACGATTAGCCGGGCAGCTCCCCTGTGCGGCAACGGTCTCAGCCGCAGCTCACCGGCATGTCCATGACATCGGCGTCCCGCTGAGTCAGATTCCCTGCCGTGCCCATGAGTAACGCCGGTATGCGTCCCTGACCTCACGTCTGACGGCCGACAGCACAAGCGGCTGGAGATACGGCATGACCTGTGGCCCGATCGAGCGGCGCAGCTGCAGGGTGCGATAAATACCAAGGCTGGCAGTGTCGGGCCAGCACTCGAACGCGAACGCCACCAGGTCGTCGACGGGAACCCAGCCGGTCCGACGGCGGTCGTACGCCCGCACGGCTACCCAGAGCGCCTCGTGTGCGAGGAGCCGGTGAGCGCTACGAGACAGGCTGGCGACATCGGGGAGAACGCGATCGCAGTACGTGAGTACTGCCTCGTACGCGGCCAGCCATTGTCTGTACCTGACCACGTAGTCGTCCAGTTCGTGCGACATGTTCGAGCCATGCCTGCGGTAGAAGGCCTGATCAGCGTCGATGTAGCCTACGTCAGCGTGGGCGGCGAGCCGCATCCACATCTCGGCATCGCCCGTGTGAGGCAAGAGCGGGTTGTAGCCGCCGACCCGGTGCTGAAGCGGGGTCCTGACCACCACAGCGGGCGCCGCGACCCGGTTCACGCACTCCTTGAAGCGCCGCTCTAGCCACCGGTGGCCCGGGTAAACTCGCTGCCGCCTGGCCGCGAGGCGGGCAGGCTGCGGCTCATCCTCGTCACCGGTGAACCGCACGATGTTTCCGAAGACGAAGCCCACGCCGGGATGCTCGTCGAGGAAATCGGTCGCCCGGCGAAGGGCACCGGGGGTGAGCTTGTCATCGGCCGAGATGAGCAGGCAGTAGTCGCCGCTCGCCCATTCCAGCAGGCCCTCGTTGTAGGTCGGAACGGCGCCCTTGTTGACCGGATGAACCGCTACCGCGACGCGGCTGTCGCTGGCTGCGAGTTTTCTCGCGACCTCGGCACTGTCGTCCCGCGATGCGTCGTCAATGATGAGGACTCGAACATCCGACCCAGGCTGATCGTCGAGGACGCTAGAGACGCTTTCGGTCAGGTACCTGCCGTAGTTGTAGCAGGGAATGACAACATCAACCCGGCTCATATCCTGATTCCCTGGCGAGCCGCGCTGGGGCCTATAGGTCGCCTTGAGCCCTGGCTCATCCCGCTCATCCCCGACGTCGACCCTCCTGTGCGATCGGGCGGCACCTCGTAGGTGTGACGGACCCTTACGCACGGCTCACTCTCGAACCAATGTGCCCTAGGTAGACGCGGGGGACGGCGGTTCGGTTGTCCTGCCAGTCGGACGCGACGGCTCACGTGAGCGGGTTCGCCATCGCCTGACTGGTCAGCCGCTTTTCGGGGCAGCAGTGGCACGCGTGCGGCGTCTTCGCTTCGTCGCGGCACTACCCTTGCCGTTGGCATGCTCGACACCGCGAACCTAATGTTGTGCACGGTACCTGGCCATCGGTCAGCTATGGCTCGGTGCAGAAGGGAGAGGGATTTGGTTGCCGTATCTGCAGTCGGGGGCTGCGGTCGGCAGGCTTACGTCTGGCGGGCCATCACCGCGTGTAACGGAACGTGCCCTCCGTGACGGGCACGCAGGTAGACCCGGGTTCATGGGGTACCGCCCAGCGGGCGGGGCGCAGACCAGTGTCCTCGGTCCGCACCGCTATCCGCGGCGCCGTGGACCGCCATCGCGACCTCCTCCGAAATGTGCTGACCTTGCTGGCGACATCCGGAGTGACGCTGGTCCTGGGATTCGGGTATTGGAATATCGCGGCGCGGTTGTTCAGCCAGGCGCAGGTGGGCTACGGCAGCGCAGCCATATCGGCCATGACGCTGCTCTCCTCATTCGGCACGTTCGGCCTCAGTACGCTGCTTGTTGGTACCCTGCCGAGGCGCACAGACCGTGGTGGTCTCATTGCCGCGGCGATGCTTGCCGCGGCGTTCGGTTCCTTTGTGCTCGCGTTGGCCTTCGTGGCGATCACCCCGCACTTTACGGACCATTACGACGACGTCGTCGGTTCTGTCGGCAGGGCGGCAATCTTCTGCTGCGGCGTAGCACTCTGCGCAGCGTCCGTGGTATTCGATGCGGCCAGCATCGGCATGCTGCGCGGCGGACTTCAGTTGACCCGCAACATTGCATTCGTCGTTACGAAGCTCCTGACACTTGTCGGCGCTGCCCTCGTTTTGCATTACACGACCGGCATAGGAATCTTCGCGTCTTGGGTTGCGGCGATGCCCATCTCGCTGGTCGTCGTGGCAGTGCGGATCTGGGCCGCCAACCGGACCTTCAGCGTGCCGAGACCTGAGTGGACGATTCTGCGGAGTCTCAGTCGGTCCCTGGCCTCCCATAACTGGCTGAATCTAGCTCTGCAAATGCCAGTCCTGCTGATCCCGGTGCTGGCCGCGTCAATTCTGCCGCCCTCGGTAAATGCGGCCTACTATGTCGCGACCACCATACTAGGCGGCCTGTTCATCCTGCCGGCGCATATGTCGACCGTGCTTTTCGCGATGGGGGCTGCCGACCCCGATGAGCTGCCTGGCAGGCTCCGGTTCGGGATTCGTGTCTCCCTGCTGCTCGGGCTGCCGGGGATTGTCGTACTGGGCCTCGGAGCACATTTCATTCTCGGAGTGTTCGGCGCTGGTTACGCCAGAGTTGCGACGCTGCCCCTGCAGATCATGCTGCTCTCCTATCTGCCGAGTGTGCCGAATCTGTTCTATATAGCCGTCGCTCGTGCCACGAATAGACTTTCCCAGGCTGCTGGGGTCGTTAGCGTCTTTGCCGTTCTGGATATTGGCGCCGTGGTTATTGGCGCTATGAAGGACGGCGTGATGGGGGTCGCTGTGGCGGGGCTGGCGATCCTGACTTTCGAAGCTCTGCTGACGACTCCCGTCGTTCTCCGGGCGGCTCGCGAACCCAGACGACACCGCCGGCCCGCCCCGGGCGTCACGCTGTCGTCCGCACTCGCCGACGCACACAGGCAGGAGCGGAGCGCCGGCGCGCAGACGCGGCAGCGTGGTAGTGCCGATTACGAGCGTCAGCAGCACAAGGCCCTCGCCATGCTCATGTCGCTGTCCACCCCGACGACGGTGACGATGATGGCGATTTCCGACGACGGTGGAGATGCACCCCAGCCGCTAACGTCGGCGTCAGGCTCCCTGGACGAGACCGGGGACCTCGACAGCGGCCAGCGAACCACCTGACTCGATGAACACGTCGCCGGTCTGCGGGCAGCGGTAGCGCGAATCTCCGTCAGGGACCAGGGTGACACCCGCCGGACCCACCCACCCGATCCGCCGGGCCGGAACGCCCGCGACAAGCGCAAAGTCGGGTACGTCGCGGGTCACGACGGCTCCGGCTGCTACCAGTGCCCACCGGCCGACCTGAACTCCGGCCACGATGACTGCTCGGGCTCCGATCGATGCTCCGTCCAGGACGACAACACCACTGGCATCCCAGTCTCCCGGCTGCTTCAGACCGCCGTCCACGGCGACCGATCGCGGGTAGACGTCGTTCGTCAGTACGGCGGCGGGTCCGACAAACACTCCATTGCCTAGCCGGGCCGGCTCGTAGACCAGGGCGTAATTCTGGATCTTGACGTTGTCGCCGATAATGACGCCCGGGCCTACGTAGGCGCCACGGCCCACAATGCAGTCTCGTCCGAGCTGTGCGCCTTCTCGGATCTGTGCGATATGCCAGACCGAGGTTCCGGCGCCGAGAAGTGCCCGTTGATCGACGTCGGCGGACTCTTGGATTCGAACCGCCTGCGCAGAGCCGCCGCGCATGTCCCACACCCCTGCGCCTTGTATAGTCCGGATACCAGCAACCGAGGATAGCGCTGTGGCTGCCGTGTACCCGCCAGATCACGGAGAAGCAGCAGGTCAGGGTGGCACGTGGTCTTCGAGAGGCAGTCGGCTTCCGTCAGCGCGGCCCTGACCGCGATTCGACCTGCAGTCCTGGCTCGCCGGGTCATGCGCCTGCTGCACCTGGGCGACGCCTTTAACTGGTGCGCGCTGTGGATCGACCGCCTGCGGCCGGCGGTGCAGCTGGACGGGTGGTCATCGCCACTCGTGGCCAGGCCCGGATCAACGCATGCCGCCAACCTGCTCGCTGGCCCCGTTGCCAGTCACCAGCAAGCCAGTGCCGCAGCGGGCTGGCAGGGGGACGCCACGTGCACCAGTGCTGATGGTGCCCCGCTCCTGCGATGCCTGCTCGTGACGCCCAGGCTGGACGCTGGCGGGGTACAGGAGGTCGTCGGCTTCCTGGCGCGACGGCTGCCCTCTCACAGCTGGCAGACCGCCGTGATCTGCACCAGTCCACACGCGATGATCGACGGGCAGCCCACCGGCGTCGTCGCCGAGGCACTCCGGTCAGCCGGGGTCCAGGTCCTGGCAGCCGACGAACGCCGTGCGCTCGAGTGGGCCCGGCAGTGGCGTCCCGATGTCATCAGCGGGCACGGCGCGCCGCCGTGGGCGTTCGCGCTGGCCAGACGGCTGGACGTGCCTTACGTCGACACTCTCCACAACAGGAACGGGCTTGGCCGAGACTGGCGCTGGCACTCGGCCGGGGTGCGGAGCGGCAACCTCGCTTGCGTGGTGGCGGTGTCAGACCTGCTGCGCGGGCAGCAGCTCGCCGCCAATCCTGGCTTCCCGCCCGAGCGCGTTGTCACGATCCCGAACGGCGTGGACGGCGAGCGTTTCGCGCTTCGCGACCGCGCTGCGGCCCGCGACTGGCTGGGCATCACTGACCAGTACCTGTTCGTAACTCTGGGCCGGTATTGCATGTCGAAGAACTGCTACGGCCTCATTACCGCGTTCGGCGACCTGGCCCGGAGTCAGCCGGATGCACATCTCGTGCTCGCCGGCAGGGTCAGTGAGCCCAGGTACTATCGCCGGGTCCGACAGCTCCGCGATGAGATGCCCTGCCGGGACCGCATTCACCTGCGGGATAACATTCCCGCGCCGGAGCACCTGCTCGCCGCGGCGGACGGCTTCGTTCTCGACTCCTTCTTCGAGGGCTGGCCGCTGGCCCCCATGGAGGCTCTGTGTGCCGGCCTGCCGGTGATCATGACAGAGGTCAGCGGAGCCGACGAGCAGATAGGCGGGGAGCCTGCGCGTGGATACGTGGTGGCTAACCCGCTGGGCGATCCCCTGAAGGCGGACTGGGCGTCCTCAGCCGCGGCGCAGTACCGCCCACAGCAAAACCGAGAGGAGCTGGCGGCGACTATGGCGCTGCTGGTTAAGGATCGCGACGAGTACCTGAGCAATCGCGCCCAGCTGGCGGCCGAGTCCGTGGCGCGCTTCAGTTCTGCCTCATGGCTAGCGCGGCATGACGCGGTGCTGCGTGCCGCAGCGTCAGGTGTCAGTCCGCTGGAGACGCAGAGCCTTGTGCGCGGTCGGCTGGCGGCGGCTGCGGAGTAGCGCATGAACATCGCACAGGAGGCCGTCCGCCGCGGGCGCGAGTTGCGGGCGAAGTCAGTGCTCGCGCGCAAGCTGCTGATCCGCGAGGCGCCCGGGGTGTCGCGCGAGCTGGCCACCACTGCTGCCGAGCGGCTACGCCGGCCGGCTGCCCAGGCGGCCAACCCAGTCGTCGCCGAGAATCAGCGTCCGGGTAGTTCGCCGTCGACCTGGGACGTGCGCGGCAGCGGTGATCCGTCCATCCAGGGCTTCGCGACCGACATCAGCGTGGCGGCGGGCAGCACCGTTTCCTTCAAGATCGACACAGCCGCCGCCGGCTGCGCGATCGAGATCTTCCGGCTTGGGTACTACCAGGGCAATGGCGCGCGCAAGGTCGCCGAGATCCCGCCCGGCCAGGTCCGAGCCCAGCGTCAGCCGCGCGGCCGCACCGACCCGGACACCGGCCTGCTGGACTGTGGCAACTGGGAGGTCTGCGCGGAGTGGGAGGTGCCCGCCGAGGCGGTCTCGGGCGTCTACATCGCGAAGCTGACTCGCACCGACACCCGCGGCGCCAGCCACCTGCCGTTCGTCGTGCGGGACGACGCGAGCACCGCCGACATCCTGTTCCAGACCTCGGACACGACCTGGCAGGCCTATAACCGCGCCGGCGGCGCGAGCCTGTACAGCGGCACGCCAGGCGAGAAATACGACTTGCAGACCCGCGCTAGGAAGGTCTCCTACAATCGGCCGTTCCTCAGCCGGGGCGACGACGCGGGCCGCAGTTTCCTTTTCAGCGCGGAGTACCCGGCCATCCGATTTCTGGAGCGCAACGGCTACGACGTAACCTACGCGGCCGGGGTCGACACCGACCGGCGCGGCGCGGAGGCGCTGCGGGCGAGCCGGGTGTTCCTGTCGGTTGGCCACGACGAGTACTGGTCGGCAGCCGCGCGCGACCACGTGCGTGCGGCCCGCGACGCGGGCGTGCACTTGATGTTCCTGTCCGGCAACGAGGTCTACTGGCGGATCAGGTACGAGTCGAGCATTGACGGCGCGGCCACCCCGTACCGGACGCTGGTCTGCTACAAGGACACCCTCGAGAACCAGCTAGCGGACCCGGTCGGCGAGCCGACCGGCACCTGGCGCGACCCGCGGCTGAGCGCCGCGCCTAGCCTGCCGGAGAACGAGCTGACCGGCACGATCTCGATGACGAACAGCGCCGAGCTGCCCATCCGCGTGACCGCCGAGCAGGGGCGACTGCGGCTGTGGCGACACACCAGGCTGGCCCGGCTGCGCTCGGGCGACGCGACGCTGGCGCCGCGCACCGTGGGCTACGAGTCTGACGAGGACGCCGACAACGGATTCCGCCCCGCCGGGCTGATCCGGCTGTCGAGCACCACTGGTCCCTCACCGATGCACATGGCCCGCTTCGGCTCCGATTCGGTGCCCGCGACAACCGAGCACCACCTGACGCTTTACCGGGCTGCCAGTGGCAGCCTGGTCTTCTCAGCCGGCTCGGTGCAATGGGCATGGGGTCTGGACCGGCATCACGACGGCGTTCGCCGGGCCGCCGACCGGTGCATCCAGCAGGCCACTGTGAACATGCTCGCGGACATGGCCGTCCAGCCGGCCACGCTGGTGCCGGGGCTGGTCCGCGCGCAGCCCTCGGCCGATGCCACGCCGCCAGCGTCGGAGATCACCGCTCCACGGCCGGACGACAAGATCGCCAACGGAACGGTCGTGACGGTCCGCGGCACCGCTGCCGACGCGGGCGGCGGCCGGGTGGCGGGGGTCGAGGTGTCCATCGACGGCGGGCTGAGCTGGCACCCGGCCCAGGGAACGTCCCACTGGTCGTATTCGGGCGTGATTCACGGCGACGGCCCGGTGACTCTCTTGTCCAGGGCAACCGACGACAGCGCCAACACCGAAGCTTCCCCGGCCCGGGTCGAGGTTGTGGTGACGGGCCCGTGCACGCTGTTCGGTCTCGGGCAGCCGGCGGTGCCGGACTGCGGCGCGACCGATCCGGCGGAGCTCGGCGTGCGGTTCCGCAGCGAGGTGGATGGGTACGTGACGGGCGTCCGCTTCTACAAGGCGCCGGCCAACACCGGTGTGCACACCGGCACACTGTGGTCGGCGGACGGGACGCAGCTCGCGGCCGCTACCTTCGCCGGGGAGACGCCGTCGGGCTGGCAGACGCTTGAGTTCCCCGCCGCAGTGCCGGTCCGTGCGGGGCAGACCTACGTCGCGAGCTACTTCGCCCCCGACGGTCATTTCAGCGCGGATCCTGACTTCTTTTACTACCGTGACTACGCCGCACTCCCGCTGACCGCCGAGGCGACCGTGGCCGGCACGGGGCGAGGCAACGGGGTACGAGCAGCGGACCATGAGTTCCCGCAGCTTGCTGCCGACGGCAGCAACTTCTACGTCGACGTGGTCTTCGGCCGCTAGCCGGTGCGTGTCATCTCCACCTGGGCCGGGCGTGCGGGGGCTGGTCCGTGGCTATCATGCAACGCATGCACGCAGTGGCCGAGACTGATCCGATAACGCCGCCCGCCGACCTTGAGCCCATCCCGCTGACCCGGCCGTCCACCGACGAGCGGGAGCTGGCCGCCGTGGCCGAGGTCTTCCAGTCGGGCTGGCTCGCCGGCCAGGGCCCGCGCAGCACCACGCTCGAGGACGGCTTCACGAAGCTCTCCGGCCGGGCGCACGCTATCGCCCTGAACAACTGCACCGCGGCCCTGCACCTGGCGCTCGCTGCGCTCGGCGTCGGGCCCGGCGACGAGGTTCTCGTGGCGGACTACAGCTTTCCGGCAACGGGACATGCCGTGCTGTACTGCGGCGCGACGCCGGTCTTCGTCGATGTCCTGCCGGACACCGGGACAATCGATCCGGACCTCGCGGAAGGCCTGATCACCTCCCGGACGCGGGGCATCCTGGCGGTAGACGCGCTTGGAATCCCGGCAGACTGGGAGCCGCTGGAAGACATCGCCGCGCGCCACGGGCTCTTCCTGGTGGAGGACGCGGCCTGCGCCACTGGCGGCGTCTACCGTGGGCGGCCGTGTGGCAGCTTCGGCGACATCGGGGTCTTCTCGCTGCACGCCCGCAAGGGCATCACGTCCGGCGAGGGCGGGGTCCTGGTCAGCGACGATGCCGAGATTGCGCGCCGAGTCCGGGCCGAAGCGTGCTTCGGCATGGAGAGCGCATTCGCCCGTCAGTCGGCGACGGGCCTGGTGGTGCCGGAATTCACCAGCCTGGGCTACAACTACAAGCTCTCGGACGTGCTCGCGGCCGTCGCGACCGTTCAACTCGGCAAGCTCGGCGAGTTCAGCCGCCGCCGCCGTGAGATCGCTGCCCGCTACCACGATCTGCTGTCGGACCTGCCGGGCATCACTCCTCCGGTGGTTCCCGCCGACCGGATACCCACCTGGCAGACCTATGCCGTCCAGGTCGCGGAGCCGCTGGATCGGGACGCGACAGCTGTCGCGCTGCGCGCGGCGGGCATCGGGTGCAACATTGGGACCTACGCGATGCACCAACAGCAGGTCTACGCCTCGGGGGCCGAATGCCCCGAGTCCGATCGGCTCTTCCGGCAGCACCTGGCCTTGCCGATGTACACGGACCTGACGCGCGGGCAGCAGGATCGCGTCGTCGAGACGCTTCGGAAGATCGTCAGCCAGATGCGGTGACCGCGGACGCGGGAAGCGGCGCCGGGAGGCCCGCCGCCGGCGTCGCCGATCCTGGCGTCCGCGTGGCCCATGGAAGTCGGCCTGCAAGTGAACCGTTTCGCATGGTTGCGCGTCCTACGAGTGCCTGAGCTGCCCCCGGCTGGCGTCGTGACCGCCGTCGATCGGCAGGTGACCAGCATCGGGCGACATCTCTCCATGCTGGTGGCGGCTGTCAGGCGACCGGCCTCTTAGGTGGGTGCAGGACGAGAGCTGGCAGGAGTGTCAGGACTAGCTAGGGAGGTGATCATGATCCCGGTGAGTCAGGTCGTCCTCGGCGATGAGGAAGAGTTCGGCGTCGTAGAGGTGCTCAGGTCCGGCATGCTGGCGCAGGGACCACAGGTCGCGCTGCTCGAAGAGCTCTTTGCCGAAGCGCATCAAGTCGCGCACACGGTGGCGGTCAGCAATGGGACCGTGGCGCTGACAGCGGCCCTGCGGGCGCTCGGAATCGGGCCGGGCGACGAAGTCATTACGTCCCCGTTCAGCTTCAACGCCACCCTGAACGCGATCCTTGAGACCGGCGCCACGGCGCGGTTCGCCGACATTCGCGATGACTTCACCGTCGACCCTGACGCGATGGCCGCCCTGGTGAACAGCCGGACCGCGGCCCTGCTGCCCGTCCACCTGTTCGGCCTTCCCGCCGACATGTCGGCCATCGCCGAGCTCGCCGCCAGGCACTCCCTTGCGATCATCGAGGACGCCGCGCAGGCTCACGGAGCTGCCGACCAGGGGCGGAGCGTAGGGAGCTTCGGCGTTGGCACCTTCTCGCTATACGGGACCAAGAACATCACCTGCGGCGAGGGGGGGCTGGTCACGACCAATGACGACGAGATCGCCCGGCTGCTCCGGCTGCTCCGCAATCAGGGCATGCGAGCCCGGTACGACTACGAGCTGCCCGGATACAACTGGCGCCTGACCGACCTCCAGGCTGTCATCGCGATTCCCCAGGTGCGCCGGCTGGAGAAGATCAACCACGCCCGGGCGGCCAACGCGGCCATCCTGACGGCTGGCCTGTCCGGGACGCCGGGCCTGGTGCTGCCGGTTGCGCCGGCGGGCCGGCGGCATGTCTGGCACCAGTACACGGTTCGTGTCCTTCCCGGGGCGGCCGGCGGGCGTGATGAGTTCTGTGACCGGCTGGCGAGGGAGGGCGTCGGCAGCGGCGTGTACTACCCGCGGCTGATGCACGACTATCCCTGCTACAGCGGCAATGAGCGGGTGATTGTCGACGACACCCCGGTTGCCCGGCACGCCGCCGCTGAAGTCGTTTCCCTGCCCGTCCATCATGGCCTGGATGAGGCGGCCCTGGACAAGGTCATCACTGTGGTGAAGGCAGTCATCGGTGGTTGAGCTCGCGATCATCGGCGCCGGGATCATGGGCGGTCACCACGCGCGGATCGCGCGCTCGACGCCCGGCACCGACGTGACCTTCGTGGTCGACAAGGACGAGGAGAAGGGCCGGCAGCTCGCCAGCCATGTGGGCGCCGAGTTCCTGCCCTCCATTGATCAATTGGACGGCCGGGTCGACGCGGCGATCGTCAGTGTGCCCACTGACCTGCATGCTGAGATCGGCCTTCAGCTGCTTGAGTCTGGCCTCGACGTTCTCATCGAGAAGCCGATCGCCTCGACCGTCGAGGAGGCTAAGGAACTGGTCGCGGCCGCGGAGCGGACCGGGCGGATCTTGATGGTCGGCCACGTCGAGCAGTTCAATCCTGCCGTCATCGAGGTGCGAAGGCACGTGGCGGACCCTGTCCATATCGATGTCAAGCGGGTGGGCCCGTTCTCGCCCCGGGTCCCCACCGGCGTGGCGCTCGACCTGATGATCCACGACGTGGACCTGGTGATCTCTCTTACTGGGAGCCGCCCAGTCCAGATCGCGTCGGTCGTCCACCGGCTGTACTCCGCGAACGAGGACTTCGCAGCTTGCATACTCACGTTCGCCACGGGTGTCTCGGCGGTGCTGACCGCCAGTCGCGTCAGCCAGACCAAGCAGCGGCAGATCGAGATCACCCAGCGGGAGAATTACATTGTCGCGGACCTGGTCCGGCAGCAGGTGACCATTCATCGGCTGCAGCATGCCGAGTTCGTCGACGAGCGCGGAGCCATGTACCGGCAAAGCGGCGTGATCGAGATCCCCTATCTTGACCACCAGGGCGAGCCGCTAGCGCTCGAACAGCGCCACTTCATCGACTGCGTCGTGCATCGCACACAGCCCGCGGTCAGCGGCGAGGACGGCCTGACGGCGCTTGACACCGCGATCCAGATACGCGACCAGGCGATCGTCATGGAGGACGCGCGCTTCGATCCGGCCGGGACCTGACCGTGATGTAGATGAAAATCCACGCGATGGCTCTGATCAAGAATGAGTCAGACGTTATTGCGCAGTGCCTTACTGCCGCCGCAGGCTGGTGTGATCACATCTATGTCTTCGACAACGGGAGCGTCGACGGCACCTGGGAGATCGTCAAGGAACTCGCCGCCGAGCACCCTCAGATCATCCCCTTCAAGCAGGAGGACAGGCCGTTCACCGATGCTCTCAGAGCCGAGATATTCCATGCGTACCGGTACCTGAGCAAGGACGGAGACTGGTGGGTCAGGCTTGACGCAGACGAATTCTACATTGGTGATCCGCGGGAGTTCCTTCAGCGCATTCCGTCACGGTACAACATAGCGTGGTCGGCAACGCTCACCTATGTTTTCACCGATCGTGACGCCGAGCGCTACCGCGCGGGAGAGGCGTCCTACGGCGACGATATTCCGGTGCGCGAGAAATGCCGGTACTACCTGAACGACTGGGCCGAGCCGCGGTTCTTCCGTTACTCGGAGCGGTTGACGTGGGAACCGCAGGACGGCGGAAGCCCGCGGCGGACCTGGCGCACCTGGGATTATCGGACGCGTATCCCGGTCCAGCATTTCCCGTACCGGTCTCCGCAGCAGATCGAGATGCGAGCGCGTACCTGCCGCCCTGCGATCGAGCGCGGCGCGTTTCGGCATGAGGCCATCCCCGACTGGGGTAGCGCGGTTTCCCGGCTGCGTGCCGACAAAGTGCGCGGCTTTGATGTGTCTCAGGCCGGGCCGCAGCACGCGGCCCGAAGCTGGGAAGACCGGATCGTGGCCGCGTCGGGCGTCGATTTCGACCGTCATGACGGCCAGTTCACGTTCAACGAGTGCCTGATGCCGCCGATCCCGCGCCGTCGGTCTGTGGTCCGCGCGGCAGCGGGGAGAATCAAGGCTCGGCTGCGCTCTACCCCGTGAGCGCACCTGGACCCCGATGACCGTAAAGTCGGTCGGCCGCGCCATCCAAACCGTCGGCCTGCGCGTCTAAGTTACAGGGGGCAGCTACGAAGCCGCCGTCGGCCGCCTGGGCCGCGAGGGATGTAACAGGCGGAGCGCCTGGCCGGGAGAAGAGCGACAGAACTAAATGCAGCTCCATTCTGGACAGTTCCAATTACTACAACGGAGCGTCTGTACTAATGTCCTTCACGTATACCGAAGAGCACCCGCCGGACCCAGAAGCGCGATTCGAGTTTACCGAGGACGGCTTTGCCAGGATCCTCGACTTTGCTGCTGCGAGATTCTCATTCGTGCGCTTCGGGGACGCTCCGCAGCCGGGTTCGGTGCTCTGGCGCCACGATATCGACATGTCGGTCCATAGGGCGGCAGCATTGGCGCGGATCGAGCAAGCGCGTGGGGTGACTGCTACTTATTTCTTCCGGCTGCACTCGGAATACTACAATGTCTTTGAGTGGCCGACTAGGGACCTGATCCAGGATATCGCCAGCCGTGGCCACGTTGTCGGACTTCATTTTGAGGCCGATCCCAGGCAGGCAATTCCCGATGAGGATTCCCTTGAAGAGAAGCTCGAGGCCGAGCGGGCTATCCTCGAGGAGGTCGCGGAAGGGCCGGTCGAGGCATTCTCGTTCCACAACCCGCAGACCCACGATCTCCTGCGCTTCCGCCGCGATAAGTACGCCAAGATGGCGAACGCCTATGCCTACCTCGGTGAGGCTGGCTATGTGTATGTGTCGGACTCCAACGGCTACTGGAGGTTCCGCAGCGTTCCCGACGTGCTCGCGGAGAACCTCACCAAGAGCGTTCACGTGCTGACGCATCCGGAGTGGTGGACGCCTGATGCAATGCCGCCCCGCGCGCGGATGCAGCGGTGCGTCCAGGGCCGAGCCGTCGCCACCGAGGTTGGCTACGACGCACTCCTGACTCACGAGGGCCGGATCAACGTGCGGTGAGATCGCCTGCGAGGCGTGGCGACGTAAGTCAGGGAGAAGAGAGGACCAGCAACAATGACGTCAGGTGGACGCACCGTCCTGGTGACCGGCGGCCTGGGATTTATCGGTGGCTATGTGGTTCCGGATCTGCTGGACCGGGGCTGGCGAGTCCGGATCCTGGACAACATGCACCGGAGCGATCCGGCGGTCGTCGATTCCCTCAGGGAACGTGACGGAGTGGACATCATCCAGGGCGACGTCCGCGACGTCAGCATCGTCGAGAATGCGGTCCAGGGCACCCGCGCGGTCGTTCATCTCGCAGCGCTGTGCATGAACAAGAGCATCGCCGACCCGGCAGAGAGCCTGGAAGTGAACCTCGTCGGCACCCAGAATGTGCTCGACGCGGTCGTGCGCAACGCGGTGCAGCGGGTGGTCTATGCCTCGTCTGCGTCGATCTACGGCAACCCTACGTCGCTGCCGATGCGCGAAGACGACGCTCCCGCGCCGCTGACCCCGTATTGCATCGCCAAGCTCGCGGGCGAGCAACTCCTCGCCTACTCCGCTCGGCGAACCGGCATCTCGTGGCTGGCGCTTCGCTTCTTCAACGTCTACGGGCCTGGTCAGCAGACAGACGCGTACTACACCTCGGTGGTTCTGGCGTTCCTGCGGCGGATCCTAGCGGGGGAGCCGCCGGTGATCGACGGGCGTGGCGAGCAGTCGATGGACTTCATCCATGTCCGGGACATCGCCCGCGCGGTCGGGCTCGCGCTGGACTCCTCGGCCACGGGCCAGGCGCTGAACGTGGGCACGGGCGAGCAGACCACCATCGCCGAGCTTGCGGAACATCTGGTCAAGCTGGTCGGAGCGGACGTGCGGCCCGAGTTCAGGCCGCGTGACGTGCTCGTGACGCAGCGCGCAGCGTCCATCGACCGGATCTCGGAGGTCCTCGGCTGGCGGCCGACCATCGGTCTTGAGGAAGGCCTCGCCTCGGTCGTCGAGCACCTGAAGATCACCGGCGAGCTCAAGTAGCCGCCGTGCTGATCGGGCTGCTGTCGGACGCGCACGGCAACCCGCTCGGGCTACGGTCGTGCTTGGCCGCGCTACGCGACGCCGGGGTAGGTCGGGTCTATTTCCTCGGCGACGCGGTCGGCTACCTGCCCGGCGAGGCCGAGGTGATCGACATCTTGCTCACCGAGGGCGTGGTCTGCCAGCGCGGTAACCATGAGGCGATGCTGCTCGGCGACCTAGACCTCGACCACCGCCGCGATCGTGCCTATGGTCTTGCCTCGGTCGTGCGGCGGATGCCGCCCGGGGTCCGCGCGGTGCTGGCTGGCTGGCCGAGCGCGCGGGAAGTCGAGCTCGCGGGCCGGCGGCTGCTGCTGGTGCACGGCTCCCCCCGGGATCACCTGAGCGAGTACGTCTACCCCGACAGCGACATCGACTGGATCGGTTCGCTTGGCTACGACGCGGTATTCATGGGCAACACCCACCGCCCGTTCGCGGCCCACCGCGGCGCGGCGCTCGTCGTTAACGTCGGATCCTGCGGCCTGCCGCGCGATCAGGGCAACCTGGCCGCCTGCGCCGTGTACGACCCGGCCGCCAATGAGTGCCAGGTGCTGCGGGTGCCGATGGACCCTGCGGCCGTCGCCGCGCAGTTCGCCGAGCCGGTGTCGGACCTGGTGGCCGAGTGCCTGAGCCGCCAGGCGGCCCAGCCATTCGGTAGCATTGTCCGGCCCGGCTGGCCGCAGCGCTGGGCCGCGGATCATGCCGGTCCCTGGCACCAGGGGGAGGCAGGATGACAGGTCCCACGGTCGTGGTCACGGCGGTCGGCGGCGGCGGCAACGGAGAGCAGATCGTCAAGGCCCTTCGCGCCAGCAGCCTGGGCTACACGATCCTCGGCACCGACATGCAGCCCTACAGTAAGGGGCTCTACGAGGTCGACATCTCTTACCTCGCGCCCGCCGCGAACGACCCGTCCTACATCGATCAGATCGCCGCGATCTGCCGCAAGCACGAGGCGGTCGCGCTGTTCCCCGGCTCCGAGCCTGAGCTGAAGGTGCTCAGCAGGAACCGCGACACCTTCGCCGAGCTGCGCGTCATCTTGCCGGTTAACCCGGTGCGGGTGATCGATGCGTGCATGGACAAGGTGCAGACATCGGCGCTGCTGGCCGAACTGGGCTTTAAGGTGCCGAGGTGGACCGCGGTGGCCTCGCTTGCCGATCTGGACTCGGTAGACATGCTGCCAGCGGTGCTCAAGCCGTCGGTGGGCGGCGGCGGCTCGATGAACCTGTTCCTCGCGCAGACCAAGGCGGAGCTGGACACCTTCGGCCGCTACCTGCTGGGCCTGTACCCGGAGTTCATCGTCCAGGAGTACGTCGGGACGCCGCAGAGCGAGTACACCGTCGGCGTGCTGCACACCCTAGACGGGGAGTACGTGAACTCGATCGCCATTCGCCGGCATCTCGGCGCGGCGATCTCTACCCGGATCCGGGTGCCCAACGTGAGCGGCCGCGCCGAGCTCGGCCCGACGCTGGTGATCTCCAGCGGCTTTTCCCACGGCGATATCGGCCGGTTCCCGGAAGTGACGGTGCCGAGCCAGCGGATCGCCGCCGCGCTCGGCGCCCAGGGCGCGGTCAATATCCAGTGCCGCCTGGTCGACGGGGAGATTTACGTCTTCGAGATCAACCCGCGGTTCTCCGGCACCACGTCGCTACGCGCGATGGTCGGCTACAACGAACCGGACGTGCTGATCCGGCATCACGTCCTCGGCGAGCCAGTCGAGCCGGACTTCGGTTACGCCGAGGGCACGATCCTGCGCGGACTCTCGGAGACCTATGTGAGTCCAGGCCGGCTTGCGGCTATGAGCGGCCGCTGCAACAGCCGATCGCAGAGGAGCACACCCTGATGGAACCGCGACCCGGTCCGTCAGCGGCGGACACCGCGCTGACCTCGCTGGCCGAGCGAGCCAGGGAGCCTGCCCCGCTTGTCACGGTCATCACCCCCGCCTACAACGTCGCGCCCTACATTGGCGCTGCGGTTGACTCGGTGCTCGGCCAGCGGTTCCGGGATCTGGAGTTCATCGTTGTTGACGACGGGTCGACCGATGAGACGGTCGAGGAAGTCCGTCGGCGCACCGACCCCCGGCTGCACCTCGTCCTGGTGCCGCACGGAGGGTCCGCCAGCGCCCGGAACGCTGGCCTTGACCGGGCACGGGGCCAGTTCGTGGCCTTCCTCGACGGGGATGACCGATGGCACCCGGACTTCCTGGAAAGGCAGCTGGCAGCCCTGCAATCAGCCGGCCCCGATGTCGCCGCCGTCTTCGCCAGGTCACGAGTAATCTCGGAGACCGGGCGGCTGTACGCGTTCCGGTGGCAGCGCGCTGGTCGCTACGACTTCGATGACATGCTGGTCGATTCCTGCCCACCCCGGACGGGCAGTTCACTGCTTATCCGTAAGAGTGCCTTTGACGCAGTAGGTCATTTTCGCGACGAGCACACGGTTCCCGATCTGGACATGTGGCTGCGTATTCAGCGGGATTCGGGCATGCCCTATTTCGCCGGTAGCGCCGCCTATCTGCTTGACTTGCGGGTCAGGTCGGGAGCCATCAGCCGGGACCACCAGCGTCGATTCAACAAGCTTGCCCACCTCATCGCTGAGTACGCTCCTGACCTGCGTCGTTACCCGGCCGGGATGGCGTATGTGCGGGCCGCGGTGTTCGCGTTCCGGGCCGGCAATGACGATGTCGCCCTGCCCTGGGCACGGCTAGCCCGGACAGTGGGCCTCTCGCGGCTTCTCCGTTACTCCTACGGCTGGCGGCTGGTCGGCTGGAGCATTCTTCCGGCACGTGGACGGGTGGCGCTGCGTCGTTCTGGGAGCGCACTTCGCGGCCTTATCGGCCGGGCGATCAAAGCGCCGGGCGGACTGCTGCGCTAGCCGCCGATTTCGTCGCTGCCGGGCTGCCAGCGGCATTCATTGGGTAGTCTTTCGCTCCGGATGCCAGATCTCGCGCGGCCGGTGAGTGCCGTCGAGGTCCGTCACGATAGTTCGGCGAGGGAGGGCATGGGACTACATCGGTACGCCGGACACAGGCGGATCCATGTGCTGGTCGGTGCGATCGTTGCGGTGCTCCTCGTGGCGGCGATCACAGGCGTTGTCGTCCTCCGCCACGCAGCGAGCAGCGGGTTTACCGCCGACGTAGCACGGCGGACTAATCCGACCAGGTCTGCACCCGGTTCCGGGCTGTCCGCCCTGGGCAGCTTCCAGCTGTCGTCGGCAAGCCCTACTGCTGCCCCCTCAAGGAGCGCGCAGCCGCGACGCTCAGGCCCTGCCGTCCCGGCGACTTCCCCACCCGGCAGCATGCCGGGCTGGAAGCTGGTGTACAGCCAGGACTTCAATGGAAGCGGGCTGCCGGCTGACTGGGGCGCCTACAGCGGTCAGCCGGGCGGCGATCCCAACGGCCGGTGGAGCCCGGCCAACGTGTCTGTGAGCGGCGGTGCCCTCCGCCTGCTGGCTACGGCGAGCGCCACCGGCGGGGTCATGTTTTCCGGCAATCCGCAGACCTATGGCATGTACCTGGTTCGTATGAAGGGTGACTACGAGCCCGGCCTGCAGATCTCGGATATCGCGCTGCTCTGGCCGCAGAAAAGCGTGTGGCCGCCCGAAATCGATTTCTTCGAGGACACTGGTGGCACCCGGTC
The DNA here is from genome assembly GCA_035631375.1 of Streptosporangiaceae bacterium. Lineage (GTDB taxonomy): Bacteria > Actinomycetota > Actinomycetes > Streptosporangiales > Streptosporangiaceae > JAJYUU01. The sequence goes on along the minus strand of DASQIW010000029.1, from coordinate 34,602 downwards.
CGCTTACGCCGCTACCGTCCACCCAGGACCCAACGGCGACAACTCACACCAGGTGCACGTCTCGGTTAGCTCCAACGCGACCCAGTGGCACACGTACGGCGTCCAGTGGACTCCGAGCAGCATCACCTTCACGATCGACGGGCACCCGGCGGGTGCCCCCGTTTCTAACAGCGGGTTGCCTGCCTGGCCAAACATTCCGATGAACCTCGCCCTGCAGTCGCAGAACCTCAGCGGAGCACAGCCCAGCCAGTCGATTGAGACCATGACCGTGGACTGGGTTGCCGAATATGCCATGAGCTAGCCGGTCGAGGCTGGCGACAGGTCCTATCGCGGCCCAGGGGGCCCCGGCACCAGGAGCTGGCTGCCGGCCGGGAGTTCATAGATATAGACGCCGTGACTCCTGACGAGCGGTATCCACTCAGCGGAGTTGGCCAGCGATGTCAGCAGGATGCGAAAGCCGGCCGGCGTCGTCGTCGGGTGAGAAGCGTCATATCGTCGCATACTGGGTGTCACGACGACATAGGACGGCTCCAGTCCTTGGGTGAACCGCACCGCGGTCTCCGCGACGAGGTCAGCCACGTTGCGGGTGGGCAGTCCGTTGGCGACGATGGCGCCGGGCCCGAAGATCAGTGTCTCGGTGAAGAGGTCGTAGCGGGACGTGTCAGAGACAGGAGCACCCTCAGTAGCGACGAATATGACGCCCGGCGGAGCGGTCTGCAAGAAGGACGTAAAAATGGCGACTTCGGGCTGGGAGATGGTATTCGAGGTGTCGTCGCCAAAGAAGGCGGGAAAGAACAACGTAAGCGTTACCGCCATTGCGAGCACCATCCGGATGACCGTCGTGCCCGTCCCCCGGGTATGGCCGCCTGCCTTCTTGATACGCAGGAATTTTGACCCTCGTTCTTCACTTGCGCTGGAGGCTGCGGACTCGACGCCGGACGGCTCAGCCCTGGCGAGGACGGGCAGCGGCGCCAGGGCTGCGGCTACCAGTGCCGCCGCCCAGGGAAGCGAGAACAGGTAGACCCGCAGAATGCCCTCATCACCGTAGGCGCCCAGACCCAGCACGACAATGGGCGAGAACGCCAGAAGGACAAGCGCTAGTGCTGTGCGCCGTGATCGCCGGCGAAGCCATGCGCCCACAACGGCGGTCACCCATATCCCCAGCGACAAGGCTGCCGAGGCGTCCTGGATCAATCGCTGACTCTGCGGTTCGGCCGACGCGCCGCTTGCCGAGCTGGCCGAGGGGGGAGCGGCGTTGCTGAAGAATTTTCCGAACGAACTCAGCAGGCCGAAGTGACTGTTGACGAAGGCGAAGCGCGGCAGGAAGTAACCGACCGCCACGCCAGCGAGCACCAGGGGCACCCAGCGTGGTCGCACCAGTCCGGCTATAGCAAGGCAGCCGATCTGAAGCATGACGACGTACGGTGATAGCTCGTGACTGAAGGTAAGGACAAAGAAGACCAGAATCAGCGTGACCACGAACGGCATCGCCCGCCTGATGCGCCACCGGGCCCAATACCTGGGCCGGACGTCATGGTCCTGCTCCTCCTGGTGGAGCCAGCGCGACGGCCCAGCTGCGTTACCGGCGAACATCCACCGGAGGGCTATGGCGACGACGCCCAGGCTGAGCAGAGTGCCGAGCGCCTGCGGCGAAAAATAGTCCTGACCGATCCAGTTGCTGGCCGAGTACAGCAGAATAGCCAGCCAGCGCTGCCTGACGGGCAGGGAGAGAGCCGTGTAGGCCATGTGCAGCAGCGGAAGTGCGGCCAGCTCGAAGACCAGCTGAGCCCATTTCGCGTACACGAGCGGGCTGGCGACTCCTGCGACCTTGTCGAACCAGGCGGCAAACGCAAAGAATCCGGGCCAGTTCTGGTAGACGTCGATGGTGCGGTCGAGCTGGCCGTGGGCGTTGACATACTGGACGACGCCGATGGTCTTATACAGCCAGGAGTACCGGCCTTCGGGATAGACGAGCGGAGCGGTGCCGTAGAGCATGACGACGAGAGTGACTGCGTACAGCGCCATCCGGATCCGCGACGGCGTCGGCCGGCCGAGTTCGATCCCCGCCGACACCACCAGCACGGCCAGTCCGGCGTAAAACACGATCGGCAGTGCGCCGATGAGGCCGTATGGTCCCAGGTGAGCCACATTCGTCTGGCGGACGCCTATCGCCCACAGCAGGATGCTCACCGGCAGCAGGGCGTCTACTGGCCGCAGGGTCAGCGTCCAGCCAGGCGCGACAGGCGCCTCCACCGTCAGCCGAGGCGGGCTGCTAACCGTGCTCACCGCTCCCGCTTACGCCGGACGACACGGTAGTAGCACGCGGCTCCTGCCACGACCCCGAGCGCTTCGCTGGCCGCGAGCCATTTACCCCGTCCCTGGAACTGGCTGGCCTGCGATGCCTGCCGCATGCGGCCGAGGATGAGCGCCGAGTAGCCCGCGGCGCGCAGCAGAAACCCGATGGACATCTCGCGCGTGCGGAGCCGCTTCGCTAGGTAGGCGCCGAGGCCCCACCCGTAGGAGAACACCTGCTCAGCTAGGGCCTGGTTGCTGACGCGGTGCCGATGCCACACCAGCGCAGACGGCGCGTAGCAAATCCGATGACCTGCGAGGATGATGCGGACGAACATGTCGAGATCCTCGCCGCCTCGGCACGGAGCGCCAGCACCGAGAAGCGGGTCGAAGCCGCCAAGCCGTTCGACGATGTCCCGCCGGATCGCGAAGTTCGCGCCGGCCCCGAAGACACCTGCGGTAAAGGGATAAAGCCGAGACTGGTCCCGGTGTTCGGCCAGGTCGTACCGGCGCGGCTGAAAGGCCTCGCCCCACGAATATCTCGAGTCGAAATAACGCTCAGCCGCCGCATCCAGCGATCGAGTGGCCACCAGGCCCGTCACGCAGGCGGCATCGGAGTCCAAGTCGAATCCAGCGACCAGCGCTGCTGGCCACGCTGGGTCGACGATGACATCGTCGTCGGTGAACGCCAGCAGATCGAACTGCGCCTCCCGCACGCCATGGTTGCGCGCCCGGGACAGCCCAGGTGCAGCCTCACGGCTGTACCGAACCCGCGGGTCGGTGGCAGCGAACTCGGCGACCACGTCTCGGGTCGCCTCGTCTGCCGGTGCGTTGTCGACGACGACGAATTCGATCGGATCGTAACTGACCTGCAGCAGAGCGGTGAGGCAGTCCCGCAGGACGGCCGGGCGGTTCCGGCTACAGACGATGACGCTGATGCCAGCGCCGGACTTCTGCACGCTGCGCTCCGGGCACGCCAGCTGGGCCGCCCAGCTGGCGCTCTCGGCTTTCTCGTCGAACTCCTGATCCCAGCCCGCATGCAGCTGCAGGCTTTGGGATAGTTCTGAGCCTGCTGAGACCCGAGCCCGGGCGGCCAGCGAACTCTCGGGCTCCACGGGAAGGGTCACCTGGCCGATCGGGGCACCGTGGATGCGGACGACGAACCGCGCCTCGGTGTATCCGGCCGACGCCAGCCCGATGAACCTGGTCGTCTCGTCATGGTCAAGATCAAGCTGGCCAACCCAGGGACCAATGTCGGCCGTCACGTGCCGAGTCCTTCCTGAGGTGGTGTCTTGGTGCTCCCCGGCGGGACACCGAGGTCGAGCAGTAGCTGGAGAGGATTCGGCTGGCTATCGGGTTGATCCTGAGGTCGGGAGATCCAGGGCTCTAGGTCTGGGATGGCTGGGTTGCCCGCTACGGCCTCGGAGGCGGTGTCTGCTCCACCTCGATGCCTCCTGATCATGCCGGCGACGAGGGCCACGGTGGTCAGGGGCGCTTCGATCTTGAACAAGGCCACGGGGTGCCAGTAACCCGCCCACAGCGTGACGGTCGCCAGCAAGGTCAGCACGGCGAGGCTGAGTACAACCGACATCCCGAACTCGGACCAGTAAGCGAACCGTGGCCAGTTCGTCACAATGGCCCGGCCGGGCGCAAAGAAAGCGAAGGCGAGCACGAGCAGTATTCGCGCTGGCCCGGTCGCGCCTTCGAGAACCAGCCCGAGCAGGCCAACCGATACGGCCACGCCGGCGGCGTCGAGAAGGTCACGCACTGGGGCAGTCGGCCCTACTCTTCGTCCGTCAATACCCAGCACAGTCAGAGTATGCACTAGTCTCAGCACGGGTTCCTGCAGGTCGAGTCGGGCCGAGGGGTGGGGCGAGGATGCGGCGCTGGCGGCTGGCGCTCGCGACAGCGGTCGCGCTGGGCATGGCCATCTGCGGCATTGGCTTGGTGAGCAGTCACGCTGAGCCCACCGGGCTCGGCCAGACGAAGCTGCCCTCCTTTGCCAAACTCGCGAAGCGGGCGAGCGCGAAGGGCGCCATAACGCCAATCGGCACGCCTGAATTCAGCGCGACCTTTACATCGGGCAAGCTCGATAAGAGGCTATGGTCAACGTGCTTCCCGTGGATGGATCACCCGTCTGGGTGCACCGACTTCGGTAACTCCTTCGAGCAACAGTGGTATCTGCCGAGCCAGGTTTCGGTTTCCGGAAACGCACTTTCGCTGCGAGCTCAGCAGATCCCGACTGCTGGCAAGAATAAGGACGGCCAGCCCAAGCAATACAGTTGCCGCTCGGGCATGGCGACAACGTACCCGGGATTCCGGTTTGAATATGGCTATGTCCAGGTCGAGGCCTGGATACCGGCAGCCCCTGGGCTCTGGCCCGCCATCTGGCTAGCCGCGGCCAACCAGCAGTGGCCGCCCGAGATAGACATGATCGAGAGCTGGGGCGCCAGCGTCCACTCGGGCGTCTACTTCCACCCGATCGGTGCCAAGTTCGTGACCGGGCTGTTGCATCCGCCGATCAGTCAGGGCTGGCACACGTTCGCGCTGTCGTGGACTCAATCGCAGCTGACGTATTTCGTCGATGGCAAAGTGCACCTGACGGTGCACCAGGGTATTCCGCATCAGCAGATGTATTTCATCGCTAATGTGGCCGAATACCAGCCGCCCAGGACGCCGGCCTACTGCAACGGCCAGCTCCTGATCCGCTCTATCAAGGTCTGGCACATCTGACCGGACCGATCTCATCCGCGGCGCGCGCCTGGCGTGCGAGAATTCGCCATGATCGCGCCGCGGTCCTGGGGGTAGCCTGCATCAACGTCCGCTGCGCAAGCCGACGAGCCGTGCAGGACCTGACATACGGTCGCTCGAGTACTGGAAGCCTTCGTGAGTAACTCCCGTTGTGTCACCGTCGTGATCTGCGCCTACTCGCTGACCAGGTGGAACGCGACCAAGGCCGCAGTGGCATCCGTCGTAGGACAGCGCCCAGCGCCCGCGCAAGTGCTGCTGGTCATCGACTACAACCCGGAACTCGCGGCGCTGGCCCGCGCTGAACTGCCCCATGTGACGGTGCTGGAGAACGCCGGCGAGCGTGGCCTGTCCGGGGCCCGCAATACCGGGCTCAAGGCCGCCACGGAGTCGATCACGGCGTTCCTGGACGATGATGCTGAGGCGAAGCCGGGCTGGCTGGCCGCGCTCGTCGAGCCCTATGACAATGCCGGGGTCGCTGCGACGGGCGGCGGGGTGTTTCCGCGGTGGGGCCGGCAGCGTCCGGACTGGCTACCGCCTGAGTTCGACTGGGTCGTTGGCTGCAGCTACGTCGGCCTCCCCGAGACCACTGCCACCATCCGGAACCCCATCGGGGCCAACATGAGCTTCCGCACCCAGCTGGCGCTGGAGGCCGGCGGCTTCAGCGGAAGCGTCGGCCGGGTGGGCACTCGGCCAACGGGCTGCGAGGAAACGGAACTGGCCATCCGGGTAACCGCCCTCGGCAACGGTTCTGTGATCTACGTACCCGCAGCGGCCGTCGATCATTATGTGGGACCTGAGCGCACGCGATTCGGCTACTTCGTGAGCCGGTGCTGGCATGAGGGCCAGTCGAAGGCAGCAGTGGTCAGCCTGGTGGGCGCCTCATCGGGCCTGTCGCGAGAGCGGCGCCAGACGGCAGCAGTCATCCCAGCGGGCATGCGACGAGACCTGGGCAGCTTGGTTCGCGGCCGGGTTTTCGGCGGTGCGCGCGTTGCGGCGTCTGCCACTGGCCTGGCTGCGGCCATGAGTGGCTATGCAGCCGGGCGCCTGGCCCGACGGGGGCGTGAATCCGTCAAGCCCACCGACGAGGGGCTGTCCGTCGAACCTGCCGCGTCGAGGCCCTCGCCCCTGGCCTGACCGGGAGTCGGGCCGATGTGCTTGATCGCCTGGGCCCGCGTACCCGGCTGCCGTATGCTACGAATCCCGCGCCTGGTTGCACTGCGAGCAGTGCGTCGTCAGCGTGTCGTCGAGAGGTAAGTGGCAGTGGGACCCCGTCTGATCGCCGCCATCGCCGCACTGACAGCCGCTGTGGGCCTGGCTACATGGGGCGTGGTCGTAGCGCTCACGTCTGGTGGGAGCCCGGCCGCCAGCAGCCTCCACTCCCCGGGCATCGGCCAGAACCGCTCCGCAGCCTCGTCGACCCCCGTTGCATCGCCAACACCGTCAGCGTCACCCTCGCCTTCTGTTGGGTCTGCAAACGGCGCAATTCCTGGCGTCATACAGCCTCATGGCGCACCGGAGTTCAGCGCGACTTTCTCTGGCTCAACCCTCGATCGCTCGGTCTGGGGCACGTGCTACCCCTATAGTTCTAACCCCGCAGGCTGCACGAACTTTGGTAATAGCGCAATAGAAGATGAATGGTATATGCCGTCACAGGTTCAGGTTCGGAACGGCACGCTTAACCTCATCGCGCAGCGCGAGCCGACGGCCGGAAGCTCGTCGAATGGCAGTCCCCGTACTTATCCCTGTCGATCGGGAATGGTAACGAGCTACCCAGGTTTCCAGTTCCAGTACGGCTATATCCAGGTCGTTGCGAACATCCCGAGCGGGCAAGGGCTTTGGCCAGCGCTGTGGCTAGCGGCCGCGAACTTGCACTGGCCGCCGGAGATGGACATGCTCGAGGCGTGGGGTAGCGGCAGAACCTTTGACGGCGCCCCCTATGCGGCGATGTACTTTCATTACTCCACCCCGACCAGTAACAACACCTATATCAAGGCGATCGTCTCACCTGCATCTCTCGCTATCGGCTGGCACACGTTCGCCCTTTCCTGGACTCCCACCCAGGTGACCTGGCTGGTGGACGGCCGGCCGTTCATGACGACAACCCAGAACATCCCTCAGCAGAAGATGTACCTGATCGCAAATCTCGCCGAGGCGGTGAACGCGGCGGCCCACCCGAATGTTCTGCCAGGGGAGTGCAACGGCGACTTGCAGATACGATCCGTTACGGTCTGGGCGCCGTAGCGCAAAAGCCCGGTCGGCGGGCTCAGTTCGTTGCCAGCGCGAGCCCGGTCTACCTGCCGCCGGACGATATGCGAGGGTGATCGGCATGGCGCGCGCGCAGCTCGACAAGAAGCCTGCCGAGGTCTCGGCGATGTTCGACCGCGTGGCCGAGCGGTATGACCTGCTGAACGACGCGCTGTCGCTGGGCATGGACCGGCGCTGGCGCACGATTGTCTCAAGGGCGGTCGGCGGCGGAGCTGGCCAGCTCGTGCTCGACTTGGCGGCCGGCACCGGGACCTCGTCGCGCGCCTTTAGCCGCCGTGGCGCCCAGTGCGTCGCGTGTGACTTTTCTCTCGGCATGCTGTCCGTCGGGGCGCGCAGGCCGGCCTCAGGACTGGCGTTCGCGGCCGGCGACGCCCTCGCGCTGCCGTTCGGCGACCGGTCTTTCGATGTGGTGACGATCTCCTTCGGCCTGCGCAATGTCTCCGACACCGGGCAGGCGCTGCGCGAGATGCTGCGGGTCACCCGGCCAGGCGGCCGCCTGGTGGTCTGCGAGTTCAGCCACCTGCCGGTGCAGCGGCTCAATGCCGTCTATGAGGAGTACCTGGCGCGGGTACTGCCGGTGGTCGCCCGACGGCTGTCGGGAAACGCGGAGGCCTACGACTACCTGGCCGAGTCGATCCGGGACTGGCCGCCGCAGCAGGTGCTGGCCGGACAGATCGCGGCCGCGGGCTGGTCAGGCGTCAGCTGGCGGAATCTGACACTGGGGATCGTCGCCCTGCACGAGGCGCGCCGCCTCGGCTAGTGGCCCGCCGTCCTATCTGCAGGCACGCCGCCAGGGTTAGGGCGCGCCTCATGAAGGGCAGAGCAGCGCGCCGCCCCGGCTAGTGGCCCGCCGTCCTATCTGCAGGCACGCCGCCAGGGTTAGCGCGCGCCTCACGAAGGGCAGCGCAGCACGGCCCCCGGCCAAGCTGCCCGCTGGACGCGGGGCGGGCGGCCGTCCGCATCACGGCAGGACTAGACTGCATGGCGAGGAACTCTTGTGAAGGTGTTCACAAGACAGATCAGGACGGGTCCGTGACCGAGCAAGCTCCCCCCGCCGGCACGCCGGACTTGGCCACTCACGATGCCGGTCATTCTCCCGGCAGCGCTGCTGGAGACGCCGAGATCCGCGCTGCCCGCCGGCGCATATCCGGCGGCGGGACAGGCGAGACAGCCGAGAAGGCCGACGTGATAGTGGTCGGCGCCGGGCCGGCCGGCTCGGCCGTTGCCTATTACCTGGCGACGGCCGGCCTCGATGTGCTGATGCTCGAGAAGACCCATTTCCCCAGAGAAAAGGTCTGCGGCGACGGGCTGACCCCTCGGGCGGTCAAGGCTCTTACCGCCATGGGTGTCTCGACGCCGGAGGGCGACGGCTGGCTGCGGAATAGGGGCCTGCGGATCATCGGCGGGGGCGGCCGGATCGAGCTCGACTGGCCCGAGCTGTCCAGTTATCCGGGCTACGGGCTCGTCCGGCAGCGTGCCGACTTCGACCAGATGCTTGCCCGGCACGCCGAGAAGGCCGGGGCCAGGCTGCTCGAGGGCACCGCTGTCACGGGGCCGCTGCTGGACGACAGGACCGGCCGTATCACCGGCGTGACGACCAAGGATGGCCAGAAGTTCAGCAGCCGGATGGTAGTCGCTGCCGATGGCAATTCCTCCCGGCTGTCCGTGGCGATGGGCCTGCACAAGCGCGAGGACCGGCCGCTCGGCGTGGCAGTGCGTACCTACTACACCTCGCCCAGGCACGACGACAACTATCTCGAGGCGTGGCTCGACCTCTGGGATGGCACCTCATTGCTCCCCGGTTACGGCTGGATTTTCGGCATGGGAGACGGGACGTCCAACGTCGGGGTTGGCCTCCTGAACACCTCGGCAGGCTTCGGCGAGATCGACTACCGCGATCTGCTACGGCGGTGGCTGGCGACCATGCCGCATGAGTGGGGATTCACCGAAGAGAACAGGACCGAGCCGATCCGCGGCGCCGCGCTGCCGATGGCCTTCAACCGGACCCCGCACTACACCAAGGGCCTGCTGCTCGTGGGGGACGCGGGTGGAATGGTCAACCCGTTCAACGGCGAGGGCATCGCTTATGCCTTGGAGTCCGGCGAGCTCGCGGCGCGGGTGATCACCCAGGCGCTGGCCCGGACCACGGCCGCGGGCCGCGAGCGGGTCCTGCAGACCTATCCGCGCCAGCTCAAGGACGCCTACGGCGGCTACTACACCCTCGGCCGGGTCTTCGTCGAGCTGATCGGTAAGCCGTCGTTCATGAAGTTCGCGACGAAGCACGGCATCAAGCGCCCGGCGGTCATGCGGTTCAGCATGAAGCTCCTGGGCAACTTGACCGAAACCCGCGGCGGAGACGCCGTGGACCGACTCCTCAACGCGGTGTCTAAGATGACGCCGGCGGCCTGATCCAGACAAAGGGGGTGACAGCGCGATGAGCCTGTACGTGCCGATCCTGGCGCTCGGCATCCTCTCGACGGTGTTCGCTGTGTTCTCACTGGTGGCTGGTTCGATAGCTGGCCCGAAGCGGTGGAACAGGGCCAAGCTGGAGACCTACGAGTGCGGCATCGAGCCGACCAGGCAGCAGGGCAGCCGATTCCCTGTCAAGTACTACCTGACAGCGATGCTGTTCATCATCTTCGATATCGAGATCATCTTCCTGTACCCGTGGGCCGTGTACTTCGACAAGCTCGGGGCCTTCGGCCTGGTGGAGATGGTCACCTTCATCGTGACTGTGCTCGTCGCTTACGCCTACGTCTGGCGCCGCGGCGGGCTGGAGTGGGACTAGTCCATGGGTCTAGAGGAGAAGCTGCCGAGCGGCCTGCTGTTGACAACGGTCGAGAAGCTGGCCGGCTACGCCCGCAAGAGCTCCGTATGGCCGGCCACCTTCGGGCTGGCTTGCTGTGCGATGGAGCTGATGGCGACCGGCGGCCCGCGGCACGACATGGCCCGGTTCGGCATGGAGAAGACAGGGTCCACCCCCCGGCAGGCCGACCTGATGGTGGTAGCCGGGCGGGTCAGCCAGAAGATGGCGCCGGTGCTGCGGCAGATCTATGACCAGATGCCCGATCCCAAATGGGTCATCTCGATGGGGGTCTGCGCCTCCAGCGGCGGCATGTTCAACAACTACGCGATCGTCCAGGGCGTGGATCACATCGTGCCGGTCGACATTTACCTGCCCGGCTGCCCGCCACGGCCGGAGATGCTGCTGGACTCGATCGTCAAGCTGCACGACAAGATCCAGAACATGAAGCTGGGTGTCAACAGAGAGCGCCAGATCACTGATCTCGAGGAGGCCGGCCTCCGGCGGCTGCCGCTCGTGACCGCTCCCGGCCATGCGCACCTCGATGAGCCGCCCGAGTATGAGCTCGAAGGCATTCCCAGGGCGGCAGAGCAGCAGCACGGGCGGCTGGCATGAGCGAGGCGGACAGCAGCCAGCAGCCAGCGGTGCCAGATCCGGCCGATCTGGCCGGCCGGGAGCGGCTGACTCAGCCGGTGGTGCGGACCGGCATGTTCGGCGCCAGCGGCACTGGTGACACCTCTGGCTACGGCGGCTTGCAGGTCCGCCGGCCCCCGCGGGTGGCCAGCCCGCGGCCATACGGGTCGTACTTCGACGACATCGCCGACCGGCTCGCGGACGCTCTGGGCGCCGCCGGGAGCTCGTTCGGAACAGCAGTCGAGCAGGTCCTCGTCGCCAACGGCGACCTCACCTTCTACGTCCGCCGCGAGCACCTGCCGATGGTGGCCGCCCGGCTGCGCGACGACCCAACGCTGCGGTTCGAGCTGTGCCTCGGGGTGTCGGGCGTGCACTACCCGGGTGAGCAAGGTGCGGAGCTGCACGCCGTCTACCACCTGCTGTCCATCACGCACAACCGCAGGCTGCGCGTGGAGGTCACCGCGCCGGACGCCGACCCGCATATCCCGTCGCTGACCAGCGTGTACCCGACCTGCGACTTCCACGAGCGGGAGACCTGGGACTTCTTCGGCGTGATCTTTGACGGTCACCCCGCGCTGACCAGGATCGAGATGCCGGACGACTGGCGCGGGCACCCGCAGCGCAAGGACTACCCGCTCGGCGGCATCCCCGTCGAGTACCGCGGCGCCACCATCCCGCCGCCTGACGAGCGGAGGTCTTACGAGTGACCGCTCCTGCTGACCATCAGACGCACGGTGCCACCGCGACTGGCACCGCACGACCGACAGGCCCGGCTGGCCCAGCCAGCGACACCGGTCAGGACGACGCCCGTTCTCATGCCGATCCGTACGAGATGAGCTCGGGTGACGACTACGACGAGGGGCGCGTCTACCACGTCACGGGCCAGGACTGGGACGAGGTCGTTGCGGCCGCCGACGACCTACACAGCGACGAGAAGCTGGTCGTCAACATGGGTCCGCAGCACCCGTCGACGCACGGCGTGCTGCGCCTGGTGCTAACGCTCGACGGCGAGAGCGTCAACGAGGTCCGGCCGGTGATCGGCTATCTTCACACCGGCATCGAGAAGAACATGGAGTTCCGTACCTGGACGCAGGGCACGACGTTCTGCACCCGGATGGACTACCTGGCGCCGTTCTTCAACGAGGCGGTGTTCTGCCTCGCGGTGGAGAAGCTTCTCGGCATCGAGGCGGAAGTCCCCGATCGGGCCCAGGTCATCCGCGTCCTGATGATGGAGCTGAACCGGATCGCCTCGCACCTGATGGCGATCGGCACGTTCGGCATGGAACTCGGCGCCACCACCGTTTTCCTCTACGGCCTCCGCGAGCGCGAGAAGACGCTCGACCTTTTCGAGCTGATCACCGGCCTGCGGATGAATCATGCGTTCATCCGGCCCGGCGGGGTCGTGCAGGACCTGCCGGCCGGTGCGATCGAGCGGCTGGGCGAGTACCTGAAGGTGCTGCCAGGCCTGCTCGGCGAGATCCGGGCGCTGCTCGACTCGCAGCCGGCCTACCTCGCCCGGACCAAGAACGTCGCCACCCTGGACGTGACCGGCTGCATGGCGCTCGGCGTTACCGGCCCGATCCTGCGCTCCGCCGGGCTGCCCTGGGACCTGCGCAAGAGCCAGCCGTACTGCGGCTATGAGACGTACGACTTCGACGTGCCGACTCAGCAGACCGCCGACGTCTACGGCCGGTACATAGTCCGGATGGACGAGATCGACCAGTCGCTGCGCATCGTCCAGCAGTGCGTGGACCGGCTTACCGGACCCCGGCCGGCCGACGATCCGGTCATGATCCGCGACGCCAAGATCGGCTGGCCAGCCCGGCTGGCGCTTGGCCCGGACGGGATGGGCAACTCGCCCGATCACATCGCGCACATCATGAGCCAGTCGATGGAGGCCCTCATCCATCACTTCAAGCTGGTGACGGAAGGGTTCCGGGTTCCCGGCGGTCAGGCGTACGCGGCCGTCGAGTCGCCGAGGGGCGAACTCGGCTGTCACGCGGTGAGCGAAGGCGGGACCAGGCCGTGGCGTGTCCACTTCCGGGATCCCTCGTTCACTAACCTGCAGGCGGTCTCTGCGATGTGTGAGGGCGGCATGATCGCCGACGTGATCGCCGCGGTCGCCAGCATCGACCCTGTTATGGGAGGCGTGGACAGGTAATGGCGCTGAGCGAGGAAGCGCGCGCCCGGCTTGCGCAGCAGGCCGCCGAGATCATCGGCCGGTATCCGAGATCGCGCTCGGCCCTGCTGCCGTTGCTGCACCTGGTGCAGTCGGAGGAGGGATACGTATCGGCGGACGGCATCGAGTTCTGCGCGCAGCAGCTCGGTCTGACCGAGGCTGACGTCACCGGCGTCCTGTCCTTCTACACCATGTACAAGCAGAAGCCCGTCGGGGAGTACCACGTCGGGGTGTGCACGAATACACTCTGCGCGGTCATGGGCGGCGACGTCATTCTCGCCGACCTTCGCGAGCATCTCGGCGTTGGCGTCGACGAGCCCACTGAGGACGGAAAGGTCAGCTACGAGCACGTGGAGTGCAACGCGGCCTGCGACTACGCGCCTGTCGTCATGGTGAACTGGGAGTTCTTCGACAACATGACCCCGGCAAAGACCAGGGATCTGGTGGACGGCCTGCGGACCGGCATGGCGAAGGCGCCGAGCCGGGGCGCGCCGAGGCTCTGCACATGGAAGCAAGCCAGTCAGATCCTGGCGGGCTTCCCCGACGACCAGGCCACCGGCGGGCACACGGCGGGCGAGCCCACGCTTGCCGGTCTGCGGATCGCAAAAGAGCAGGGCTGGACCCCCGGGAGTTCGGAGTGAGCACGATCCTGACTCCCGCGCTGACCGCGGACTGGGACGAGCCGACGTCGTTCGAGCTCGCCACCTACGAGCGGAACGGCGGTTACCGCGCCCTGCGCAGTGCCCTGGCGACCCCACCCGACCAGATCATCCAGATGGTCAAGGAGTCCGGCCTGCGCGGTCGCGGCGGCGCCGGCTTCCCGACCGGGAACAAGTGGGGCTTCATCCCTCAGGGTGACGGCAAGCCGCACTACCTGGTCGTGAACGCCGACGAGTCCGAGCCGGGCACCTGCAAGGACATCCCGCTCATGCTCGCCAACCCGCAGGCGCTCATCGAGGGTGCGATCATCGCCGCGTACGCGATCCGGGCGAGCCACGCCTTCATTTATGTGCGCGGCGAGGTGCTGCACGTGGTCCGCCGGCTGCACCACGCCGTGGCCGAGGCCTACCAGGCCGGCTACATCGGTAAGAACATCCTCGGCTCGGCCTTTGACCTTGAGGTAGTCGTGCACGCCGGCGCGGGAGCATATGAGTGCGGCGAGGAGACGGCGCTGCTGGAGTCGCTCGAAGGCAAGCGCGGCCAGCCGCGGCTCAAGCCGCCGTTCCCGGCGATCGCCGGGCTGTACGCCTCTCCGACCGTGGTCAACAACGTTGAGTCGATTGCAAGCGTCCCGTCCATAGTCGGGAACGGGGCCGCCGCGTTCGCAGCCCTCGGCACCGAGCGGTCGAAGGGCTTCGGCATCTTCTCGCTGTCCGGGCATGTGACGACTCCGGGGCAGTACGAGGCGCCACTCGGCGTCACGCTCCGCCAGCTGCTCGAGCTCGCGGGCGGCGTCCGAGCCGGGCACCGGCTGAAGTTCTGGACGCCGGGCGGTTCGTCGACACCGATCTTCACCGACGAGCACCTGGATGTGCCGCTGGACTTTGAGGGCGTCGGCGCGGCTGGCTCGATGCTGGGGACCAGGGCGCTGCAGATCTTCGACGAGACGACATGCATCGTGCGGGCCACGCTCCGGTGGATGGAGTTCTACCAGCATGAGTCGTGCGGCAAGTGCACGCCGTGCCGGGAGGGCACCTACTGGATCGTGCAGCTGCTCGAGGGACTCGAGAAGGGCCAGGGCAGCGACGCCGATCTCGACAAGCTGCTGGACATCTGCGACAACATCCTCGGCCGTGCCTTCTGCCCGTTCGGCGACGGCGCCGTGAGCCCGGTGCAGTCGGCCATCAAGTATTTCCGGGACGAGTTCATCGAGCACCGCAAGTACGGCGGATGTCCGCTCGACCCGGCCGCGTCCGTGCTATTCGCCGAGGAGAGCGTCCGATGACCGTGCAGACCGCCGGACCGGCGGGCGGGGAGGTCGCCAAGCCTGCCGACGGCGTTCGGGTGACCATCGACGGGTTCGAGATCACCGTCCCCAAGGGCACCCTGATCATCCGCGCGGCCGAGCTGCTGGGCATTCAGATCCCGCGGTTCTGCGACCACCCGCTGCTTGATCCCGTCGGTGCCTGCCGACAGTGCCTTGTCCAGGTCGAAGGCCAGCCAAAGCCGCCCGCGTCCTGCACGACGACGGTGACGGACGGCATGGTCGTCCGCACCCAGCTCACCTCGCCGGTGGCGGAGAAGGCCCAGCGCGGCGTCATGGAGATGCTGCTGGTCAACCACCCGCTCGACTGCCCGATGTGCGACAAGGGCGGTGAGTGCCCGCTGCAGAATCAGGCCATGTCGACGGGACAGGGCGAGAGCAGGTTCACCGGAACGAAGCGGACCTGGGCGAAGCCGATCGCGCTGTCCGCACAGGTGCTGCTCGACAGGGAGCGCTGCGTCTCGTGCGCACGCTGCACCCGGTTCGCCGACCAGATCGCCGGCGACCCGCTCATCGACCTGCTCGAGCGCGGCCCTTATCAGGAAGTGGGCGTGGCGGAGGGCGTGCCGTTCGACTCCTACTTCTCTGGCAACACTGTCCAGATCTGCCCGGTCGGCGCGCTCACTGGCGCCTCGTACCGGTTCCGCGCCCGCCCCTATGACCTCGTGTCGACGCCGAGCGTCTGTGAGCACTGCGCGGCTGGCTGCCGCCAGCGGACGGACCATCGCCGTGGCGCGGTCACCCGGCGGCTCGCGGGCAACGATCCGGCGGTCAACGAAGAGTGGAACTGCGACAAGGGCCGGTGGGCGTTCACCTACGCGACGCTGCCGGACCGGCTGGATTCACCGCTGGTCAGGGATACGACCGGAGTGCTGCAGCCAGCTTCCTGGCCGGAGGCCATCGCCGCGGCCGCCCGCGGGCTGGCTGCTGCGCGCGGCCGCGCTGGCGTGCTGACAGGCGGTCGGCTGACCGTCGAAGATGCCTACGGCTACGCGAAATTCGCCCGGGTAGCGCTCGGCACGAACGACATTGACATGCGCGCCCGCCCCCACTCGGCCGAGGAACTGGAGTTTCTCGCCGATCACGTGGCGGGGAAGCCGGGGCTGAGCTACGCCGAGCTGCAGCAGGCGCCGACGGTGCTCCTCGCTGGGCTTGAGCCCGAGGACGAGTGCCCGATTGTGTTCCTGCGGCTGCGCAAGGCGGTCCGGACGGGCAAGATGCGGGTGTACTCGGTAGCGGCACTGGCCAGTCGTGGCGTGGCCAAGCTGTCGGGCACGCTCGTTCCGACTGTTCCCGGAGCAGAAACAGCCGCGCTCGCGGCCCTGGCGGACGAGACCGAGTCGGCCGCCGCCGCCGGTCTGCGGGAGCCGGGCGCGGTGATTCTGGTCGGCGAGCGTCTCGCCGAAGTTCCTGGCGCGCTGTCCGCGGCCGCGCGGCTGGCGAGCGCGACGGGCGCCAGGCTCGCGTGGATTCCCCGGCGGGCTGGTGAGCGCGGCGCCATTGAGGCGGGCGCGCTGCCGACCCTGCTGCCTGGCGGTCGGCGCATCGGCGCTGCCGGGGCGACCGGTGATGTTGCCAGGGTCTGGGGCACCAGCTCGCTGCCTGTCTCGGCGGGCCGCAGTACCAGCGAGATCCTCGCGTCGACGGCGGACGGGACTATCGCGGCGCTGCTGATCGGCGGTGTGGATCCTGACGACTTGCCGGATCCGGTGACCGCGCTGGCGGGCATCGAGGCGGCGGGCTTCGTCGTCAGCCTCGAGCTGCGCGTCAGTGCCGTGACCGACCGGGCCGACGTGGTCTTCCCGGTGGCCGCGGTGGCCGAGAAGCAGGGGACGTTCGTGAACTGGGAAGGCAGGCCTGGCTCGTTCGATGCTGCGCTTTCCGTGCCGACGGTCCGGACCGACCTGCATGTGCTGGCCGCGCTGGCCGATGAAATGGACGTGCATCTGGGCCTGCCCGATGTCGAGTCCGCTCGCCGCGAGCTCACGGAGCTGACGGAGTCACCCGTCGCGTCCGGCCAGGTCGGCGACACCGCCCCTGTGGGGCGCATCGACCAGCTGGCGCCGGAGCGTCCGGGTCCTGGCCGGGCGCTGCTGGCAACCTGGCATAATCTCCTCGACGCTGGGCGCCTGCAGGACGGCGAGCCGAATCTCGCTGCCACGGCGCCCGCTGCCGTAGCCCGGATGTCCGCCGCGACAGCGGCTGAGGCCGGCACTGCCGATGGCGCCAAGGTAACCGTGGCGACCCGCCGCGGTGCCATAACAGTTCCCGTGGAGATCACAGATATGCCTGACCGCGTCGTCTGGCTGCCGGCTAACTCGGCAGGCAGCGCCGTCCGGCGTCAGCTTGCCGCCGGACACGGCAGTGTGGTCTCGATTCGGAGCGCTGAATGACTGGCCTTGCGTCCGTCGCTCTGGCCGCCGGGCAGCCGGCCAGTAATGTGCCGACGCTGGCCAGCTTCGGGCACGACGCGTGGTGGATAGTCATCCTCAAGGTGCTCATCATCTTCGTGTTCTTGATGCTCGGCACCCTGTTCATGATCTGGGCCGAGCGGAAGGTCATCGGCCGGATGCAGCAGCGGCCAGGACCGAACCGAGCTGGCAAATTCGGCCTGCTCCAATCGCTGATGGATGGCATCAAGCTGCCGCTGAAGGAAGACATCATCCCGCGCGGCGTGGACAAAATACTGTTCATCCTGGCGCCGGCGATCGCGACCATACCGGCGTTCATCGGCTTCGCCGTCATTCCCTGGGGCCCGATCGTCTCGATCTTCGGGCACCGGACGCCGCTCCAGCTCACCGACCTGCCGGTCGCGGTGTTGCTGATCCTCGCGATGAGCTCGATGGGCGTCTACGGAATCGTGCTGGCCGGCTGGTCGTCCCGCTCGCCCTACCCGCTGCTCGGCGGGCTGCGCAGCTCGGCCCAGGTGATCAGCTACGAGATCGCGATGGGCCTGGCATTCGTCCCGGTCTTCCTGTACGCAGGCTCGCTGTCGACGTCCGACATCGTCGCGGCCCAGATCCATGGTGCGCAGTTCCACATTTTCGGCTTCATCTGGCACTGGCCGTCCTGGTACGCGATCCTGCTGCTTCCGTCGTTCGTGATCTACGTGCTCACCATGGTCGGGGAGACCAACCGGCTGCCGTTCGACCTGCCCGAGGGCGAAGGCGAGATCGTCGCCGGTCACATGACCGAGTACTCATCGCTGAAGTTCGCGCTGTTCTACCTCGCTGAGTACGTGAACATGTTCACCGTCTCCGCGCTGGCCACCACGCTGTTCCTCGGCGGCTGGCGGGCGCCCTGGCCGATTTCGGCGTGGGCGACCTTCGACAACGGCTGGTGGCCGGTGCTGTGGTTCCTTCTCAAGGTCGCCGCGTTCATGTTCTTCTTCATCTGGCTGCGCGGCTCGCTGCCGCGGATCCGCTACGACCAGCTGATGCGATTGGGCTGGAAGGTTCTGATCCCGTCGGCGCTCGCCTGGACGCTGATCGTGGCCACCGCCAGGGTGTACCGCCAGCAGGGCGCGAGCCCGGCTGTCTACATCATCGGCGGCGGGATCGTGGTGGTCCTGCTAGCGCTGCTATGGAGCTGGGAGTCGTCCGGCCAGCGGGAAGAGCGGCTGGCGGCCGAGGCCGAGGAAGAGCGACTTGCGGCCGGCGGCGAGCCCGAGCCGGAGCCAGCGTTCCCCACGCCGCCCATGGATCTCCCCCACTACCACGGCATCGGCGTGGCAACGAGCAAGCCCGTGCTGGCCGGGGTGGCCGACGACGAGGCACAGGAGGTGACCAGTGGCTGACTTCCTCGGCCCGGTCAAGGGCTTCGGTGTCACCTTCCGGCAGATGTTCAAGAAGGTTGACACCGTCCAGTACCCGGAGCAGATGCTTCCCACGGCGCCCCGCTTCCATGGGCGTCACCAGCTCAACCGCTGGCCGGACGGGCTGGAGAAGTGCATCGGCTGCGAACTGTGCGCGTGGGCCTGTCCGGCGGATGCGATCTACGTGGAGGGTGCTGATAACACCCCGGAGGAGCGGTACTCGCCTGGTGAGCGATACGGCCGCGTCTACCAGATCAACTACCTCCGCTGCATCCTGTGCGGGCTGTGTATCGAGGCGTGCCCCACCAGGGCGCTGACCATGACCAACGATTACGAACTCGCGGACGACAGCCGCGAGAACCTGATCTGGACGAAGGAGCAACTGGTCGCTCCGCTGCAGCCGGGCATGGAAGCGCCGCCGCACCCCATGCGGCTCGGCGAGACCGAGAAGGACTACTACCAGCTCGGTGCCATGCTGGCCAGATCCCAGGCAACACAGTCGCCGCACGGGGAGGAAGAGCAGTGACGGGCGGTCACGCGTTGATCCTGGCCGGACCGGCGGCCGAGACCACCCGACTGCTCACGTTCTGGGTCTTGGCGATCGCATCGGTGACGGCCGCCCTCGGCATGGTGCTCGCGCGCCGGGCTGTGCACTGCGCGCTGTTGCTGGCCGTGGTCATGCTCTCGCTGGCCGTCTTCTACGCGATGGAGGGCGCGCCGTTCCTGGCCTTCGTCCAGGTGATCGTCTACACCGGTGCCGTGCTGATGCTGTTCCTGTTCGTGCTGATGATCGTCGGCATCACCGCGGCCGACGCCATCATCGAGACGATCCGCGGCCAGTGGCTGTGGGCGTTCATCGGACTCGTCGCCAGCCTCGCGCTGCTGATCCTCACGATCGGGCACGCCGTCCTCCCGAGCCCGTCCGGCAAGGCCAGCGCGCAATTCGGCAACGCGAATGTGACCTCGCTGGCCCATCTCATCTTCACCAAGTACGTCTACCCATTCGAAATCACGAGCGCTCTGCTGATCACTGCCGCTGTCGGCGCGATGGTGCTGGCGCATCGCGAGCGGCTGAAGCCCAAGCCCACCCAGCGAGAGATGGCCGCCGCGCGGATAGCCGGCGGCCATCCGGCGCCGCTCCCCGGGCCGGGAACCTACGCCCAGCACAACGCCGTCGACATGCCGGCCCTGCTGCCCGACGGGAGCCAGTCCGAGCTGTCTGTCAGCCCGGTGCTGACGGGAGGCGGCCGCGCCGAGGGCAGGCCAGAACTCGGCGGTACGCCGCCGGATGGCCCGCCAGGCCTGACGCGCGGGACAGACCCCGCGGCAGGCCAGGAAGCAGGTGAGCAGTAGTGGTCAGCCCTGCCCATTTCATCTTCCTCTCGGTACTGCTGTTCGTCATTGGCGCCGTCGGCGTGCTCGTCCGGCGGAACGCGATCGTCATCTTCATGTGCGTCGAGCTCATGCTGAACGCCGCGAACCTGGCTTTCGTGACCTTCGCCCGGATGCACGGCGGGCTGGATGGTCAGGTGATCGCCTTCTTCGTCATGGTGGTGGCGGCCGCCGAGGTGGTCGTCGGGCTCGCGATCCTGACCTCTATCTTCCGAGCCCGCAGGTCCGCGTCCGTCGACGACGCGAACCTGATGAAGAACTGACGAGAGGGAGCCATGCTCGCGACCCTGCACGCCACCGGCCTCCAGAATGCCGCCTGGCTGCTGCTCGCGCTCCCGTTGCTCGGCGCGGCCGTGCTGCTGCTCGGCGGCAAGCGGACCAACTCGTGGGGCCACGTGGTCGGCGTGGCCATGCCCGTGCTGTCCTTCGCGTACGCAGTGGCCGCCTACGCGCAGATGCTCGGTTATCCCGCCGCGCAGCGATCCCGCGACCTCGTGATCTACCAGTTCATCAACGTCGGCCGGTTCCAGGTGCCGATGGGTCTGCGGCTGGATCAGCTGTCGATCTGCTTCGTCTTGCTCATCACCGGCGTGGGGTCGCTGATCCACATCTTCGCGGTCGGTTACATGTCGCATGACCCGGAGCGGCGCCGGTTCTTCGGCTATATGAATCTGTTCCTGGCCGCGATGCTGCTGCTGGTCCTCGCCAACAACTACCTCGGGCTATACGCAGGCTGGGAGGGCGTCGGACTGGCGTCGTACCTGCTCATCGGCTTCTGGCAGTACAAGGACTCGGCGGCGGTCGCGGCCAAGAAGGCGTTTATCGCCAACCGCGTCGGTGACGTCGGCCTGTCGCTCGCGATCATGCTGATGTTTTTCCAGTTCGGCAGCGTCACCTTCACCGGTGTGTTCGGCGCGGTCGGGCACGCCAGCCACAACATCGTGCTGGCCATCGGGCTACTTCTGCTGCTCGGCGCCTGCGGCAAGTCCGCCCAGGTGCCCTTGCAGTCCTGGCTGCTCGACGCGATGGAGGGTCCGACTCCGGTGTCCGCCCTCATCCACGCGGCGACCATGGTGACGGCCGGGGTCTATCTCATCGTCCGCTCCGCCCCGATCTTCGACCTGAGCCCCGGTGCCCGGCTGGCCGTCGCCATCGTCGGCGCTGTCACGCTCCTATGGGGCGCGATTATCGGGTGCGCCAAGGACGACATCAAGAAGGCGCTGGCTGGCTCCACCATGAGCCAGATTGGCTACATGATGCTGGCTGCGGGCCTCGGCCCGGCGGGCTACGTGTTCGCCATCGCGCACCTGCTGGCGCACGGGTTCTTCAAGGCGGGCCTGTTCCTCGGCGCCGGCGCGGTCAAGCACGAGATGGACGACGAGGTCGACATGCGCCGCTTCGGCGGGCTGGCCGGGGTGATGCCGATCACCTGGGTCACCTTCGGCCTCGGCTACCTCGCCATCATCGGCGTCCCGCCGCTGTCCGGCTTCTACACCAAGGACCCGATCATCGACGCCGCGTTCGCCAAGGGCGGCACCTCGGGATGGTTGCTCGGGATGGCCGCCCTGATCGGTGCCGGCATCACCGCGTTCTACATGACCCGGGTGATGATCATGACATTCGCCGGCCAGCGGCGCTGGGCCGAGGGCGTGCACCCGCACGAGGCGCCGCCCGTGATGACCGCGCCAATGATCGTGCTGGCCGTCGGCTCGGTCGCCGCCGGAGGCTTCCTGATTCTCAGCAACCGGCTGCTGAACTTCCTCGGCCCGGTTACCGGTGTGCCGCCGACCTCGCACGGCGTCTGGACCGTGGCGGGCGGCGTCACACTGGCGCTCGTGGCGGTCGGCGGCACGATCGCCTACCTGATGTACGCGCGCCGTGAGGTGCCGGTGACCGCGCCGGCTGGCAGCCCCGTCACCATCGCCGCGCGCAAGGACCTGTACGGCGACGCGGTCAACGAATCGCTGCTCATGCGGCCTGGCCAGTGGCTGACCCGCCTGTCGGTCTACTTCGATAATCGCGGCATCGACGGCCTGGTCAACACCGTGGCAGCGACCTTCGGTGGGGGGTCGGGTCGGCTGCGCCGGGTCCAGACGGGCTTCGTCCGTTCGTATGCGCTGCTCATGTTCGTAGGAGGCGTCGGGCTCGTAGCCACGCTCCTGTGGGTTGGGCTGTAGAAGATAGAAGGCTGCGGAGACTGATGACCAACTTCCCCTGGCTGACCGTCGCGGGGGCGATCCCCCTCGTCGGTGCCATCGTGATCGCGCTGACGCCGGGCAGGTCAGCGCCCGGCGGCCCGGCCGACCAGCGCGCCCGCGACCTGCTGGTGAAGCGCATTGCGCTGGTCTTCTCGCTGCTCACGCTGGCCGAGGTCATCGTGATGGCGGTCCGCTACAAGACCGGCGGCCCGCGCTTCCAGTTCCAGCAGGTCTATCAGTGGATCCCGCAGTTTGGCGTGCACTACGCCGTCGGCGTGGACGGGATCGCCCTGGTGCTGATCCTGATGACGGTCGTGCTGATGCCGGTCGTGGTGCTGGCCTCGTGGAACGACGTTGAGGACGTGACAGCGACGGGAGGCCGGGTCGGCGGCGCCGCGACCGCACCGGGCAGGCCGCCGCGGGTGCGCAGCGTGAAGTCCTACTTCGCCATGATGCTGGTTCTCGAGACGATGATGATCGGTGTCTTCGCGGCGACCGACGTCTTCCTGTTCTACGTTTTCTTTGAGGCCATGCTCGTGCCGATGTACTTCATGATCGGCAGCTATGGCGTTGGCCAGCGGCAGTATGCGGCGGTCAAGTTTCTGCTCTACAGCCTGCTGGGCGGCCTGCTGATGCTGGTCGCCGTCATCGCGCTGTACGTCTACTCCATCAACAGCAGCGGGCAGGGCACGTTCCTGTTCACCCAGCTGACTCACCTCGCGCTGAGCCCGACCGTCCAGAAGTGGCTGTTCCTCGGCTTCTTCATCGGGTTCGCCATCAAGGCGCCACTGTGGCCGTTCCACACCTGGCTGCCCGACGCGGCGACGTCGGCTCAACCCGGCGCGGCCGTGCTGCTGGTCGGCGTGCTGGACAAGGTCGGCACGTTCGGCATGATCCGCTACTGCCTGGACTTGTTCCCGACCGCCGCGCACTTCTTCACCCCGCTCATCGTCGTGCTGGCGGTCATCGGGGTGCTGTACGGCGCAGTCGTGGCGATCGGCCAGGCCGACATGAAGCGGCTGATCGCCTACACGTCGGTGTCCCACATGGGCCTCATCACGCTGGGCATCTTCGCGATGACCAGTCAGGGCCAGGCGGGCGCCACCCTGTACATGGTCAACCACGGCTTCGCGACCGGTGCGCTCTTCATCCTGGCCGGGTTCCTGGTTTCCCGCCGCGGGTCGCACCTGATCCGCGACTACGGCGGTGTGCAGAAGGTCGCGCCTGTGCTGGCCGGGCTGTTCCTGATAGCCGGGCTCGCCGGCCTCGCGATGCCTGGCCTCAACACATTCGTCAGCGAGTTCCTGGTCCTGGTCGGCACGTTCACCCGCTACCAGGCCGCCGCGGTCCTCGCCACCGTCGGCATCATCCTGGCTGCGATCTACATCCTGTGGATGTACCAGCGAACCATGACCGGACCAGTCCGCGAGGAAGTCGCGGCGATGCCCGACCTCAAGGCGCGGGAGCTGTGGGCGGTGGCCCCGCTGATTGCGCTGATCGTGGTCCTCGGCGTCTATCCCAAACCCGCCCTGGACATCATCAACCCGGCCGTGACCGCGACCCTCGACGGCACCCATAGCACCGACCCGGTGCCCGCCCACCCCGCGACCGCCGGCACCACATCGTCCGTGCACCACGGCAAACGGCCGGCCGGCAACACCGGGCTGATCTCGCACGTTCCCACCCATCTGGCCTCGCACAAGCAAGGGAGCTCGGCGTGACTGGGACCGCCGCGGCCGCGGCATCGACCATCGCGGCGCCCTCTTTCGAGTGGAGCCTGCTCTCCCCGATGCTGCTCGTTTTCGCCGCCGCGATGGTCGGCGTGCTCATCGAGGCGTTCGCACCCAGGGACCTGCGCCGGCCCATGCACGTCATGCTGACTCTGGGCAGCCTCGCAGGTGCGTTCGTGCTGACGGTCGTGCTGGCAGCGAGTAACTCGATCTTCGACGGCGGCAGGCCGGGGAGCGTCGTCGCGGTCGGCACCGTTGGCGTGGACCGGCCGACGCTGTTCATCCAGGGGACCATCCTCGTGCTGGCCTTCGTGAGCGTGCTCCTGATCGCAGAATCCTCTCGTGAAGTCAGCTCGTTCACGCCGCGGGCGGCGGCCGTCCCCGGCAGCGCCGAGGAGCGCGAAGGCGTGCTCGCTGGTGTGGCCCATACCGAGGTGTACCCGCTGACGCTGTTTGCGGTCCTCGGCATGCTGCTGTTCCCGGCGGCCAATGACCTGCTGACGATGTTCATCGCGCTCGAGGTGCTGTCCCTGCCGCTGTACCTGCTGTGCGGACTGGCCCGCCGCCGCAGGCTACTGTCCCAGGAAGCTGCGATGAAGTACTTCCTCCTGGGCGCGTTCTCGTCGGCGTTCTTCCTGTTCGGCGTCGCCATGCTGTACGGCTATGCGGGCTCGGTCCAGCTGTCGGCGATCGCGACCGCGGCGGGCACCGGGACCGCGTCGGCAACGCTCCTGTACGCCGGCATCGCATTGCTCGGCATCGGCCTGCTGTTCAAGATCGGTGCGGTGCCGTTCCAGGCGTGGAAGCCGGACGTCTACCAGGGATCGCCGACGCCGGTCACCGCTCTCATGGCGTCCTGCACCCTCGTGGCGGCGTTCGGCGCGCTGCTGCGCGTCTTCTACGTGGCATTTGGTCAGCTGACCTGGGACTGGCGTCCCGCGATGTGGGCCGTGTCGATCGCCACCATGCTCCTCGGCTCGATCATCGCGATTACCCAGACGGACGTTAAGCGGCTACTCGCCTACTCCTCCATCGCGCAGGCCGGCTACGTCCTCACGGGCGTCATCGCGGCGAACAGCCGCGGCCTGTCCAGCAGCCTGTTCTACCTGGCGGCGTACGGCTTTACCATCATCGGCGCCTTCGCGATCGTCACGCTCGTGCGGGACCGCGGCGGCGAGGCCGCACACCTGTCGAGCTGGGCCGGCCTGGGCAAGCGATCACCGTGGGTCGCAGGGGCCTTCGCATTCTTTCTGATCGCGTTCGCAGGGATCCCGCTGACGAGCGGGTTCACCGGCAAGTTCGCTGTGTTCCAGGCCGCCATTCAGGGCGGCGCGACGCCACTGGTCATCATCGGCGCGATCAGCAGTGCCATCCTGGCGTTCCCCTACGTCCGCGTGATCGTGCTGATGTACTTCAGCGAGCCGGCCGCCGAGGGGCCGGTTGTCGTGCAGCCCAGCGCCTACACGAGCCTGGCGGTCGCGATCGGGGCAGCGGCGACGCTCGTACTGGGAGTCATCCCGCAGCCGCTGCTGAACCTCGCGAACCATGCGGCCAGTCAGCTCTTTGTCCGCTAGCCGTAGGCTGTCCGGCGCAGACCGCTGGCCGGCTCTCGGCTTATCGTTGCCGCAGCGAGAGGATAGCCTCACTAGGACCGGCCCGGCAGCGGTACCGCGGGCCTATCGAGGGGATTCGGTGTGATTGCTGCTGTTCCGGTGGAACTCGCCGACGACGCGCTTGCATCGGACGTCGCTGACGGGCTCAAGCGAGTCGAGGATGGCCTGCGGCTCGCGCTGAAATCGCAGCATCCCGTGCTCGCGGCGGCGTCCGCTCACCTGATGGAAGCGGGCGGAAAGCGACTGCGGCCCATGCTGGTGCTGCTCGCGGCGCAGTTCGGCGACCCGCAGGACCCGCGGGTCGTGCAGGCCGCGGTGGCGTTGGAGCTGACGCACCTGGCCACCCTCTATCACGACGACGTCATGGATGAGGCGGACACCCGCCGGGGCAGCGTGAGCGCCAACTCGCGCTGGGGTAACTCGGTGGCAATCCTGACTGGCGACTACTTGTTCTCCTGTGCGTCGGAGATTCTGGCCGAGCTCGGTCCGGAAGCCATCCGCATCCAGGCGGAGACGTTCAGCCGGCTGGTCACTGGCCAGATTTCTGAGACGGTTGGCTGTCAGCCCGGCGAGGATCCGCTCGCCCACTACCTGGGCGTGGTGACCGAGAAGACCGCGTCGCTATTCGCCACCGCGGGCCAGTTCGGCGCTATGTTCTCCGGCGCGGGGCAAGACGTGATCGCCAGGGTAACCCCGGCATGCCGGGCGCTCGGGGTGGCCTTCCAGCTCGAGGACGACATCCTGGATGTCGCCAGCGTCTCTCAGCAGTCGGGCAAGACACCGGGAACCGACCTCCGTGAGGGAGTTCGCACGCTACCCATGCTCTACGCACTGCGGTCGGCAGACCCTGACGACGGACGGCTCGCCGAACTGCTGAGCCTGCCCGACCTGGCGGACCCTGCCCTGCATGCTGAGGCGCTCGGCCTGCTGCGCGCCCATCCGGCCATGGAGATGGCCAAGGCGGACACTCGCCAGTGGGGCGAGCTTGCCCGCGCCGAGATCCTCGGTCTCCCTGACGTGCCGGCTCGCGCCGCCTTCGAGGCGCTGTGCGAATACGTCGCGGAGCGAACCGGATAAGGCGCTCCCAGCTAACGGCGTGATGGGGCCCACGCCGCCCATAGAACGGCAGCAAACTGACCAATGTGGCCCTTCGCGGGTCCGGCGGCCGCCTGCGTGACGGCTCGATCGGGCGGGAACACCCCCGTTACGCTCGGGGTTGTGGCAGGCGGATGCGAGGAGGAGCGGTGAGCATATTCGGAATGCGCAAGATGTCCATGGTGAGTGCAGCGGACGCGCTGCCCGGCCACTCCAGCGCCATGCCGGTGCCGGAGCGGCACGCGGTTCTCGGCACGCCGCTTGCGCCGCCGTACCCGACCGGCACGCAGGTGGCCGAGTTCGCGCTGGGCTGCTTCTGGGGAGAGGAGAAGATGTTCTGGCAGATCCCCGGAGTCGTCACGACCGCAGTCGGCTATGAGGGAGGATTCACCCCGAACCCGACATATGAGGAGGTCTGCTCGGGCCGTACCGGGCACGCGGAGACCGTGCGCGTGGTGTTCGATCCGGCGAAGGTCAGCTACTCCGAGCTGCTCAGGAATTTCTGGGAGGCGCACGACCCCACCCAGGGCATGCGGCAGGGCAATGACGTCGGCACCCAGTACCGGTCGGCGATCTTCTATCACGGCCCGGAGCAGCGGGCGCAGGCTGAGGAGTCCGCCGCCGCCTACCAGAAGCGGCTGACCGAGGCGGGGTACGGCCAGATCAGCACGCAGATCGAGTCGGCTGGCGAGTTCTACTTCGCCGAGGACTACCACCAGCAGTACTTGCACAAGAACCCGAACGGGTACTGCCCGGACCACGGCACGGGCGTGAGCTGCCCTGTTGGCCTCGGCTTGCGCTGACGGCGCGTCGCCGACGGCGAACACTCTGGCCCACGGCGTACATCCGGCGCCCTAACGACCGGTCGACATCCGCCGGCGGGAGCAGGATGTTGCCTTATGGGCTAGCGTCCATGACACTTGGCGCATGATCGGGCTGTTACTTCTGCTGGTCTCGCCGCTCGCGCTCTACTGGGTAATCCGGCTGGCTGTGCGGCACGGAATTGAGGATGCCCAACAGCGCCGGGCCGATCACTCGGTTGCCGAGGCTGCCGACGAGAACGCCGAGGCCGTACCGTCGGGCGCCTTGTGGGTCTGGCACCGGTTGCTGGGCGCGTTCGGGTGGCTCGCCTGAACTAATTCCTGATCCGGCCCAGCGCCCGGACGCTGGGTGACCGGGTGGCCGGGCGACCCGGCGCAGGGCGGTCAGCTGCCAGCGCTAGAGTCGGCCGGCCTGGGCTGCTGCCTGCGGGCCCGGTATGCGGCGACGTGCATGCGGTTACCGCAGGTGCGGCTGTTGCAGTACCGGCGCGAGGAGTTCCTGGAAAAGTCCACGAAGGCCTTCTGGCACGCCGGAGACGCGCAGGTGCGGACGCGGTGGATCTGGCCTGCCACGACGAGCCAGGCCAGCCCCATGGCAAAGTGCGCAGCCATTCTTTCCGGTAGCGGCGACGCGGGGCTCGAGACATGCAGATGCGGGCCGCGGCCGTCGTGCGCGGCGATATGCGGGATCGCTCCGGTCGCGGCGAGCAGCGTGTTGATCCGCGCGACCGCTGCCGACTCCGCGCCCGTCTCGCACGCGGTCACCACCGAGTCCAGCTGCGCCCGATAGTCCAGCGCCGCGGCCAGGTCGCCGGGCTTGGCGCGCGAGCCCGCGAATGCGTAGCGGTCCGCCAGCTGCTGGAGGTCAGATAGATCACGGAGCAGGTCAGGTGAGCCGGCCCGACCGGTGTTGATCAGCTCCACGCAGCCGGTCATTGCCTCAATCTGGTCAGCATCAAAATGGCTTTGACTGCTGTCAGCGGCGTCTCGTAGCCTGGCATTCATGTCAGTACCGTACGGCGAATCGGTCATGACATCCACATCGACCGAGATCACCGGCGCGGGTAGCGGCCGCCGCGCGATGCTGTCCGCCGCACTCGGCGCAGCGTGCATCTCCTCGTCCGCCATCCTCGTGACGCTCGCTCGCACCGACGCTGTCACCACTGCGCTCTTCCGGTGTGCCCTCGCCCTGCCGGTGCTCGTTCCGCTGGCCGTGCTGGAGCAGCGAAGGCTCGGCCAGAGGCCCGTTCGAAGCCGGATCGTCGCCGCGGTAGCCGGGCTGTTCCTCGCCGTCGATCTCGTGCTGTGGAATCACGCGATCGCCGATGTCGGCGCGGGAGTTTCCACGGTGCTCGGCAACCTGCAGATCCTGTTCGTCGCGGCATTCGCGTGGCTCGTGCTGCACGAGCGGCCGCACCGGCGGCTCGTGCTCATGCTGCCGGTGGTGCTCACCGGCGTCGTGCTGGTGTCCGGCATGCTGGGCAGCGAGCGTGGTGCCGGTCTGCATCCCGCCGCCGGAGTCGCTTTTGGCGTGGCCACTTCTGCGGCCTACGCCTGCTACCTGCTCATCCTGCGCACCGCGGGGGGCCAGACTCGCCACATCGCCGGGCAGCTCGCCGACGCGACGGCAGGTGCGACCATCGGCGCACTCGTCATCGGGCTGGTCATGGGCGGCCTGCACTTCGAAGTCCCCTGGCCTGGCTTGCGCTGGCTGCTCGCCCTGGCCCTCATCAGCCAGAGCGCGGGCTGGTTGCTCATCACGGCCTCGCTGTCCCGGCTGCCCGCGGCGATCTCGTCGCTCGTGCTGTTGCTGCAGCCCGCGGCCGCCCTGCTGCTCGCCGACCTCGTCCTCGGCGAGCGCCCCGCCATCGTCCAGGTAGCAGGCGCGGTGCTCGTCTGCCTCGGCGTGCTCGCCAGCACCTGGAACAGCGCCCTTCCCGCGGCACGCGATGCCGGTCAGCCTGGTCAGGACGGCTGCAGCCCCGCAGCGGTGACCGCGAACAGCACGTAGCCGTAGGTCAGGCCGGTCGAGGCTGGATGCCGGCGGAGCCAGCTGATTGCGACCGCCTCCGGCAGTTCGATGCGCAGGACTGCGGCCAGGTCGCCGCGGCTCGCGAACCGCAATTCCGATCTCACCTCCTGCCGGCGGGCGTCACGCTCGCGCCACCAGGCATCCACCGCCGCGGCTGTTTCTCGCGGCGGCCGGGCCGCCGAGCTGGCCAGCAGACGAGCGAACTCGCCCCAGCGGTAGTCGTTGTCCACCACGACGAGCTGTCCGCCCGGTCGCAGCACGCGCAGGACCTCGGTGACGCCCGCTTCGGTGCCCGGCGGAAAGAAGTAGGCGAACCGTGCGTGCACCACGTCGACGCTGGCATCGGGCAGCGGGATGCGCTCGGCGGAGCCTGCGAGGATGTCGACGGCTTCCAGCGAGGCAGTCCGCATGACCGCGGCGGATCGCAGCGCCGGGTCGGGCTCGATACCGATCACCCTGGCCGCGTCGGCCGCATATCTCTGCAGCCAGTAACCGGTGCCGCAGCCGAGATCCACGATGGTCCGGCCGTCCCACGGCGCCAGCCGGCGCATCGCCGCCAGCACGTGCCCGGCTCGGTCGACGGCCTCGTTCTCCAGCTCGTAGCTGGCCGGATGCCCGCCGATGTTCGGTGCGAACCGCCAGTCAGGGAACTCGGTTCGCGCACCGCGCCTGGCGGACGCGCGGCTGGCCGCGGCTGGCGGGTGAGCGCTGGGCACGCCGCATTATGCGTCAGCGGACACCTGCCAGGCCAATCGGCTCGCGCTCTCGCGCAGCGCGGCGCCAGCGGAGCGCGTCTAGTGCGGCGGAATCAGCCGAAGATCGCGTACAGCCCGGCGAGATTTCTGTTGACGATGCCGGCGACGCCCTGGACGGTCTGGATACCGTAGCTTTCGCTCTGGCTGCCCGCCCTCGGACCGCTCAGGACCGCCATCTGATAGTTGATGTTGCTACCGGTGAACACCCCGAGGCTGTTGATGTTCCAGTCATAAGACGCCGGATATCCGAGCCAGCCGTTCTTGATGTGCACCGTCACGCCCGAGCCCACGCCAGCTGACACGCCCCACCGCTGCGACGAGATGACCTGGGCCATGAGCGAGAGCACATACGCCCGCGCGTACGGTCCGAGCAAGCTCGGGTAACTGAGCGCCCGGAGCTGGGTCAGCTCATCGTGTGCCGTGATCCTTGTCAGTCCCCATGCGGTGGACAGCACGGTGCTGTGCATGCCAGCCCGGTTCAGGAAGTTCTGCATGGCACTCATGCCAACTTCGTTCCACAGCGTGGTCGCCGCGCTGTTGCTGGACTGCGTGATCATTGCGTGGGCCAGGTTGCGCTGCGCGGCCGTCAGGTTGCCCACGCCGCCAATCTTGTACAGCAAGGCGCTGAGGATCGTGACCTTGATGACGCTCGCGGAGTAGAAGTGGTTGTTAGGGTTCAGGGCACACGTGACGCCAAGGGCCGAGTCCGTGGCAGCAAGGGCCACGTAAGAGTGCGGGCGCTGGGCCACCGTGCTGGCGATGTTGGCCGACATCCGGGCGGCGGCCTGCGGGTGCACAGACGACACGCAGATCGGCGTGGTCGCGGCGTTGGCTGGTACCGTCGCAGCCATGACCAGGCCGGCTGCTGTCGCGGTGACAGTTGCGACGACGAGTGCGGCAGCGCGCCGCGCTCTGCTCCGGATTAACTGATCCCCGTCGTGGCCCATAGCTGACGCCTCCCCCGATGAACTGAAGTATCCGTGGACATCATGACACTTCGACTTATCCGGGAAAAGAGTGAAAGAGACGGGATCGGATCTCCGACGCTGATTGCCGGGAAAACTCGTCAGGGCGGCGTGTCGGAATCAGGGCGCCGTCATTCGTGGCATCCGATGAAGGAGATGCCAGCAGGCATTTCCGCACCGCGAGCAGGAGGCAAGCGCGATGAAGTACGTGATGCTGATCTTTAACACTGAGGCTGCCGGCCAGCTGACCCCGGAGGAGTATCAGGCATGGAGCTCGGAGATCTTCGCCTGGTATGAGAAGCAGAGCGCGACCGGAACGATGCCGGATGGCGGCGCGCAGCTGCAGGGACCGGAGACAGCGCGAACGGTCCGCGCGGGCGGTGTGACCGACGGGCCATTCATGGAGACCAAGGAAGTGCTGGGCGGCTACTCGGTGCTGGAGACCGATACGTTCGACCAGGCCGTGGAGATCAGCAAGACGTGGCCGGGCGTCGACCGAGGCCTGATCACCCTTGAGCTCCGGCCAGTCGTCGAGTTCTAGCGGACCGGGATCCGGGGAGTGCTAGGGGTATAGCCGGCGGGTGAGCAGCTCGCGCTCAGCGGGGTTTGCCGTGAGCGCGAGTGCTCGCTCGTTGGCTTTCCTGGCCTCAGCTGTCCGGCCGACCGATGTGAGCAGCTCGGCCCGCACAGCGTGAAACAGCCGATAGTCATCAAGCTCTCCTGCTATCGCTTCGAGCTCGGTGAGCGCCGCGTCCGGCCCGACCGCGAACTTCGTGGCGACCGCGAGGTTCAGCAGGACAACCGGCGACGGCGTCATGATCTGCAGCCGGCCGTACAGCAGCCGGATCTGCCGCCAGTCGGTGCGGGAGTAGTCAGGCGCCGTCGCGTGCAGCGCCGCGATCGCGGCCTGGATCTGGTACGGGCCGGGCCGCCGCATCGCGATGGCGCGGTCGAGCAACCAGGAGGCTTCGGCCGCCAGTGCGGTGTCCCAGCGCTGGCGATCCTGGTCCTCGAGCCGGATCAGCCGCCCCCACCCGTCGAACCTTGCGGCCGCCCGCGACTCGTGGAACAGCAGCAGCGCGAGTAGCCCGAGCACCTCAGGTTCGCGCGGCATCAGCCGGTGCAGTAGCCGGGCGAGCGAGACTGCCTGCCCTGCGAGGTCCCGGCGGGCAGGCGTGCGCCCGCCGCTGGCCAGGTATCCCTCGTTGAAGACCAGGTAGACGACGGCGAGCACAGCGGCAAGCCGTTCGCCGAGCTCGTCCGGCTCGGGGATGCGAACGGGAACGCCTGCTTCGCGCAGCGACCGCCGGGCTCGCGACAGCCGTTGTCCCATGGCCTGCTCGGAGGCAAGGAACGCGGCCGCGATCTCCGCGGTCGTCAGGCCACACACGGCCCTGAGGGTCAATGCGACCTGCGAGTCGGCCGGGAGTTCCGGATGGCAGCACGCGAATATGAGGCTGAGGAGGTCGTCTCCGGCATCGGTGTCAGGCCGCTCGGCGGGTGGTTCGGTCCGCTCCTGCGTCACAGCGAGGAGGGCCAGCTTCTCCCGGCCCGCCTTCACGCGCCGCTGCCGGTCTATCGCCTTGCGCTGCGCAGTCGTCGCCAGCCAGCCGCCCGGGTTCGGCGGCACGCCGTCGCGCTGCCAGTGCTCGATGGCCTCGACGAACGCGTCCTGGACTAGCTCTTCGGCGAGCCCGACATCGCCGATGCGCCGTGCCAGGCTGGCGCGCAGCCGGGTGGCTTCCTCCCGGTAGGCCCGCTCGAGCGCCGCGACGTCCGCGTCCACGCTCGCAAGTCTGGCAAACCGCACTGACACTGCGCAGGTACGGGGCGAAGAGGCCGGGTGGCCCGAGGGCCGGGGCGATGAATCAGGCGGGTGTGCCGCCGCGGCCCGCACCGCCGCGGAAGCGCGACACGCCCTCGATGACCGCCGGGTCCTCGAGGGTCACCATCCCGTGTGCGAACTCGTTGGCCATCGCGTCGTCGAAGCCAAGCGACATCGACTCCAGCGCGGAGGCCCGGTCATTGCGCATGCACGCCTGCGGGAACGCTGCGATCTGCGCTGCGAGCCGCTCCGCTTCCTCGCGAGCGTCGCCGTTGCGTACGATCTTGGTCACCAAGCCCATCTGATGGGCCTCGGCCGCTCCGACCGCGCGCCCGGTCAGGATCAGGTCGAGAGCACGGCCAAGGCCGAGGACCTGAGGCAGCCGTACAGTGCCACCGTCGATCAGCGGGACTCCCCAGCGCCGGCAGAACACCCCGAAGACGGCGTCCTCCTGTGCTACCCGGAGGTCGCACCACAAGGCGAGCTCGAGCCCGCCTGCCACCGCGTGCCCGGCGACCGCGGCGACCACCGGCTTCGACAGCCGCATCCGCGTGGGGCCCATCGGCCCCGCGCCCTCCGCGTCGATCCGGTTGCCGCGCGGGCTGCCGAAGGCCTTGAGATCGGCGCCGGCGCAGAACGTCCCGCCAGCGCCGTACAGCACGGCGACGGAGGCGTCGTCGTCAGCATCGAAATCACGGAATGCCTCGGCCAGCGCGGCTGCGGTCGGTGCGTCGACGGCATTACGCACCTCAGGACGGTCGAGTATCACCGTCGTGACGGGTCCGGACTTGTCCACGCGTACCGGAGGCTTCGCCGCTCTTGGACTACTGTCCGACCCGCGGTCGGCAGCTGCGCGGTCGGCCGCTTCTTCGGCGTAGTGCGCCCTGGCCGACGCCGACGCGGTCCCGCCTGGTCTGGTGCCGTGGCGCGGCGACCCCTCGCCTGAGGGTGCGGGCACGGCTAGCTGACCTGCCAGGTGTCGCTGCCGGCCATCAGGTCGGCGAGGTCTCCGTCGCCCTGACGCTGCCGGGCCGCCTCGATCTGGGCCGCCATCAGTTCGTCGTAGCTGGACCGCTCGACCTTGCGGAACACGCCAATGGGCGTGTGTGCGAAGTCGCTGCTATCCAGCCGGGACATTGCGAAGGCGTAGGCGGGATCCTCAATGCCGGCGTCGTGCACCAGCAAGGAGCCGGGATCAGCCTCGTCGACCGGTACGGCCTCCAGGCCTCCGTAGGTGCCGAACCGCAGACCCTCGCCGCCACCTGGACCGAACCGGATCGGCTCGCCGTCCTCGAGACGGATCAGCCGCATGTCGCGCTCGCTCGGCTCGGTGACCGGCAGGAATGCGTCGTCGTTGTAGATCGGGCAGTTCTGGTAGATCTCGACGAATGCCGTTCCCTTATGATCGGCTGCCGCGCGCAGCACGCTCGTCAGGTGCTTGCGGTCGGAGTCGAT
>DASQIW010000028.1:0-33947 GCA_035631375.1 Streptosporangiaceae bacterium | reverse complement strand
GAGCCGGCCATGCTGGGCCGCTACGGCCCCGTCACCCCCAGTCAGTCGTCCGAACTGCTCGGCCTGGCGACCAGGCACCGCGGCACGCAGTGGCGGATCGTTCTCACCGACGAACGCGGGCGCGCCCGGGCAGTCGAGCGCTTCCGCCTGTCCCGACTCGCCCGTGGTGATCCGCTGGCCGGTCCGCTCACCAGCCCCGTCGTCGGCCGCCTGACCGTGACGATCCCCGACCGCCTGGCCACGCCGGGAGCTGCACCTGCCACCGGAGAACTCGTCCGGGACGCGCTGGTCAGGGCAGCCGTTCGGGCCTGTGTCCGTGCGGCACACGCTGACGGCAGTACCAGTACTAGTAGCAGCTACCGGCCATCGCCACGCCTCCGCGAGTACGTGAGCGCCCGCGACATGACGTGTACGTTCCCGACGTGCCGGCAACCGGCGTGGCGGACCGACCTGGATCACACCGTGCCCTGGCACCGCGGCGGCGCCACCTCCAGCTCCAACCTCGGCGCGCGGTGCAGGACACATCACAAGATCAAGCAGCTGTCGGGCTGGAAGCTTGAGCAGTCGCCGGCGGGCGCCTTCGTCTGGACCACGCCGGCGGGCAATAGCTATACCACCGAACCGCGCTGTTACCCGACCTAGCGCGGGCGGCGGGCAAGCACCAGGAATTGCTTCCCCATCAGGCGCCACAGGAGCGGCGTCCGCAGGTAGGCCTTGGTCAGCAGCTGCGATGCCGGCAGCGAGCCGCGGAACGAGTAGGGCAGGAACTTCGGAGACACCTCGGTGACGTCGAGCCCTGCCGCATACACGTGCTCGGCGACCGCGACGTGCGACAAGGCCACTGTGTGGTCGGCGCAGTCGAAATACTGGCGTGCGCAGTACTTGAAGTTCGGGCCCATGATCGCAATCCGCCCGCCTGGAGTCATCGCAGCGCGCAGCTTGGCGAGGACCGTCGCGACGGCATCCTGGTCGGGCAGGTGCTCCAGGAAGTTCGAGACGAAGACACCATCGAAGTAACTGTCGGGGAGCTCCGAGGCCATAACGTCAGCGATGATCATCTTCACGCCAGCCGACGCAGGATCGCCCTGGCCAACCCGGTCGACCCCCCAGCGCTCAGCCGCGGGGACGGCGGTGATGAACTCGCCCCGGCCTGCCGCCGGATCCAGTACCCGGCTCGGCGTGCCCATCCGCTGGTGGAGGTAGTGAGCGATCTCTCGCCAGACCGCCTGCCTGCCGGCCTGGTCCACGTTGCGGAACCGCCAGGAGTACAGGCGCTCGTAGTCCAGCCCGGCGCCGACCCGTTTTCGGCCCACCGTTTCGGCGGGCCACGCCCGAATTGCGGCTGTTGGGCCATCATCCACTGGGATGTTCCCTGACCCCTGATGCACGCTGGGTTAGTACCCAGACACGCACACTCGATCACTGGCCATCCGTCCGACGGGCGCCGGGACACGCCAGTCCGACGGGCGCCGAGTCAAGCCAGGAAGCCGCGCAGCAGGGCGGCAGTACCCTCCAGGTGCTCGGCGACCGCCCGCCTGGCCCGGTCCGCGTCGCCGGACAGGATCGCCTCGACGATCGCCGCGTGCTGCCGCGCCGAGTGGGTGATGTTCCGCGGCAGCACCGGAATGGCGTTCAGCAGGTCGTTCAGTCGCATCCTGGCATCGGCGGCCGCGGTGGCCAGCAAGCTCGACCCGGTCAGCTCCGCTATGGACAGGTGGAACAGCGTGTCCATCCGCCGGTAGTCTTCGGGGCCCGCCGAGTTCACGTCGGCAAGCCGGGCGAGCAGAGTGTCGCGAGCAGCGTTCACCGAGTCGGCGCCCTCAGCCGCAGCGCTCGCCGACTCGGAGCAGTCCGGTGCGGCCTTCCGGCGCCGAGCGCTAGGCGTGCCTCCGGCAGTCCCGAAACGCACCGCGAGCGCTTCCGCCGCCCCGGCCTCCACTGCCAGCCTGAAGGTCAGCGCGTCGGTGAGCTTCTCCGCGTCCTGGCGGGCGAGCCGGCGCAGGTCGGCCGAGTTCGGGGACGGACGGCTGTAGGTCACGAACGTCCCGCCGAACCGTCCGCGCCGGGAGCTGACGTACCCCGCCTCGTGCAGCTCGTGAATCGCCTCGCGCAGGGTCAGCCTGCTGATGCCGAGTTGCGCCGCCAGGTCGCGCTCGGCCGGGAAACGCTCGCCCGGCCCCACCAAGCCGAGCTTGATGACGGTGAGCAGCCGCTCCACCGTCTCTTCAAAGGCGTTGCCCTGGCGCACCGGGCGCAGCATGCCGGTCAGGTCAACTGCCGACGCTGTCATCGGCGAGCATCCCCGGCGCGGACGAGCAAACGCGCGAAACCTCTTGACAAGGGCCTGATCCTGCTCATCATTGGTCTGATAACAGACCATTAAAAGTTCCTGCTCACCGGCTTGTAAAGGCCATGTAACACCAGCCCCGCCCGTCCCGCATACCCCCGTCCTGAGGAGCATGTTGTGTCAGTCGATGAAACCGCGCTGACCAGCGATGAGGAGATCCTGCATCGCCTGGGGTACGCGCAAGAGCTGCGCCGGCGGATGTCGGGCTTCTCGAACTTCGCGGTCTCGTTCACCATCATCTCGATCCTGTCCGGCTGTCTGACGCTGTACAGCTTCGGGATGAACACCGGCGGGCCAGCCGAGATCGTCTGGGGCTGGCCGTTCGTCGGCATCATGACGCTGTTTGTCGGGCTCGCCATGGCCGAGGTCTGCTCGTCGTACCCGACGGCAGGCGGCCTGTACTACTTCTCGGCGAAGCTGGCTCGGACGCACAGCGCGGCGTGGTCGTGGTTCACCGGCTGGTTCAACTTCCTCGGTCAGGTGGCCGTCACGGCCGGCATCGACTTCGGCGCCGCGTTCTTCATCAACGCATTCCTCAACATCCAGTTCGGGCTCGGCCTGGCCCACTGGGAGACGATCCTGATCTTCGCGATCGTGCTGCTCGTGCACGGCCTGCTGAACCAGTTCGGCATCAAGCTCGTCGCCCTGTTGAACGACATCAGTGTCTGGTGGCACATCCTCGGCGTGCTCATCATCGTCGGCGTCCTGGTGTTCGCTCCCTCCCACCACCCGACGGCTGGCTTTGTCTTCACGCACTTCGTCAACAACACCGGCTGGGGCACCTCGTTCTACGTCGTCCTCATCGGCCTGCTGCTCGCGCAGTACACCTTCACCGGCTACGACGCGTCGGCCCACATGACAGAGGAAACCCACCAGGCTTCGACGGCCGGCCCGCGTGGCATCGTGATGTCAATCGTCGTGTCCTTGTTCGCCGGCTGGATTCTGCTGATCGGCGTCACCTATGCGATCCAGAGCTACACCAAGGAGGTCGGCGCCACCGTAGCGCCCGCGCAGATCTTCGTCGATGCCATCGGCAACGCCGGCGGCAAGTTGCTCCTGCTCATCGTCATCTTCGCCCAGCTGTTCTGCGGCATGTCCTCGGTCACCGCGAACTCGCGAATGATCTACGCGTTCTCCAGGGACGGTGCGGTGCCCGGCTCGCGGATCTGGCACAAGGTGAACCACCGGACCAGGACGCCCACCAACGCCATCTGGCTGGCAGCGGCCGGCGCCCTGATCCTCGGCCTGCCCTACCTCTGGAACGGCACGGCTTACGCGGCCGTCACCTCCATTGCCGTCATAGGCCTGTACATCGCCTACGTGCTACCGACGTTCCTCCGGCTGCGGCTGGGCGCGGGTTTCCAGCGCGGACCATGGCACCTCGGCCGGTGGAGTTACATCGTCGGCTGGATCGCGGTCATCTGGGTGGGCATCATCACGATCCTGTTCATGCTGCCGACCGTCAGCCCGATCCACTTCAGCAACTTCAACTACACGATCGTCGCCGTCGTGGTCGTGATCGGGTTCGCCGGCATCTACTGGGGCGTGTCGGCGCGCAAGTGGTTCAAGGGCCCGAAGGTTCAGGGCACCGAGGAGGAACTGGCCGCCATCGAGCGCGAGCTGTCGGTCTGACGCGGTGAGTCATCCGCACGCTGGCGCAGCGCGTCCGGGGATGCTGTCCCTGGACGAGCTGCGCCAGCTCGTCTCCATCGGCGAGATCGACACCGTCATCATCGCCCTGACGGACATGCAAGGCCGGCTGCAGGGCAAGCGGCTGTCCGCCGAGTTCTTCCTCGCAGAAGTCGCCCACGAGTTCTCTGAGGGCTGCAACTACCTGCTGGCCGTCGACGTGGACATGAACACGGTCGAGGGCTACCAGATCTCCTCCTGGGAGCGCGGCTACGGCGACTTCGTGTTGCAGCCCGACCTCAGCACACTGCGCCAGATCCCGTGGCACCCCGGCACCGCGATGGTGCTGGCGGACCTGCGCTGGCTGGATGGCAGCCCGGTGCAGGAATCTCCCCGGCAAATCCTGCAGCACCAGCTGGGCAGGCTCGCCGAGCGTGGCCTCGTCGCGCTCGCGGGAACGGAGCTGGAGTTCATCGTCTTCGCCGACTCCTACGAGCAGGCGGCCGCCAAGAACTACGCGGACCTCCAGCCAGCCAACGGCTACAACGTGGACTACTCGATCCTCGGCACGTCCCGGATCGAACCGCTGCTGCGCCGGCTGCGCACCGGGATGGCCGGCGCGGGCATGTACGTGGAATCGGCCAAGGGCGAGTGCAACCTCGGCCAGCACGAGATCGCCTTCCGCTTCGCCGAGGCGCTCATCACCTGTGACAACCACTCGATCTACAAAACAGGGGCCAAGGAAATCGCGGCCCAGGACGGCATGAGCATCACGTTCATGGCCAAGCCGAACAACCGCGAGGGCAACTCCTGCCACATCCACCTGAGCCTGCGCGGCACCGATGGCACCCCGGTGCTCGCCGGCGATGGCCCGCACGGCCTCTCCAAGCTCGGCGAGCACTTCCTGGCCGGCCAGCTGGCCGCCCTGCGCGAGCTGACGCTGTGCTACGCGCCGAACATCAACTCCTACAAGCGGTACGTGCCCGGCAGCTTCGCGCCCACCTCGGTCCGCTGGGGCGCCGACAACCGGACCTGCGCGTACCGGCTGGTGGGGCACGGTCACTCGCTGCGAGGCGAAAACCGCACGCCCGGTGGCGACGTGAACCCCTACCTGGCGATCGCCGCCATGATCGCCGGCGGTCTGCACGGCATCGACCACGAGCTGCCGCTGGAGCCCGCGTACGCGGGCAACGCTTACGGCGACGACGGGCCGAAGGTGCCCCATACCCTGCGGGACGCGCTCGAGCTCTGGCACGGCAGCGAGATCGCCAGCGAGGCGTTCGGCAAGGACGTCGTCAGCCATTACGCCAACTACGCCCGCGTCGAGCTCGCCGCCTATGATGCCGCGGTAACTGACTGGGAGCTGCGCCGCGGATTCGAGCGGCTCTAGCACCTCAAGGACACGGCGACCCAGATATGACCACTCATACGATCATCAACCCTGCCACCGAACAGCCCGTCAGACAGGTGGAGCAGTCCACCGCCGAGCAGACCGACGAGGCAATCGAGCACGCCGCGAGGGCCCAGGAGCACTGGCGTCAGGTCGCCCCTGGAGATCGGGCCCGGCTGCTGCGTCGCTTCGCCGAGCTCGTCGACACGCACGGCGATGAGCTGGCCGCGCTGGAGACGGCGAACTCCGGCCACCCCATGGGTGCGGCGCGCTGGGAAGCCGGCCAGGTCCGCGATGTGCTCATGTACTACTCGGCCGCGCCCGAGCGGATGGCCGGCCGGCAGATCCCGGTAGCAGGCGGCCTCGACGTCACCTTCAAGGAGCCGGTGGGCGTCGTCGGCCTGATCGTGCCGTGGAACTTCCCCATGCCGATCCTGTCCTGGGGCCTCGCGCCAGCCCTCGCGGCCGGGTGCGCGGTTGTGGCGAAGCCAGCCGAGCTGACCCCGCTGACCGCTATACGCATTGGCGAGCTGGCACTCGACGCCGGGATACCGGAAGGCGTCTTCCAGGTGCTGCCAGGCAAGGGCGCGATCGTCGGCCAGCGCCTGGTGGATCACCCAGCCGTTCGCAAGATCGTCTTCACCGGGTCGACAGAGGTCGGGCGGCAGATCATGGCCGGCTGCGCCCGGCACGTGAAGCGGCTCACCCTGGAACTCGGCGGCAAGAGCGCGAACATCGTGTTCGCGGACGCTGACGTAGAGCGGGCGGCCGCCACCGCGCCATACGCGGTCTTCGACAACGCCGGGCAGGACTGCTGCGCACGGTCCCGGATCCTCGTGGAAGCCTCCGTGCTCGAGAAGTTCATGGGTCTGCTCGAGGGCGCGGTACGCGGCGTCCGGGTGGGCGACCCGACCGCGGCGGGTACCGAGATGGGCCCGCTGATCTCGGCCGCGCACCGGGAGCACGTGGCCAGCTACGTGCCTGACAGCGCACCCGTGGCATTCCGCGGCAGCGCGCCGGACGGCGCCGGTTTCTGGTACCCGCCGACCGTCCTGGCCCCGGTGCCACCCGACTCGATCGCCTACACCGAGGAGATCTTCGGCCCCGTCGTCACGGTGACCCCGTTCACCGATGAGGCGGAGGCGATCGCGATGGCGAACGACACGCCCTACGGCTTGTCCGGATCCATCTGGACGGGCAGCGTCGGCCGGGCCATCCGTGTCGCGCGAGGCGTCGAGACGGGCAACCTCTCGGTGAACTCGCACTCCTCCGTCCGGTACTGGACGCCCTTCGGCGGATTCAAGCAGTCAGGCCTCGGCCGCGAGCTCGGACCCGACGCGGTGGATGCGTTCACCGAGGTCAAGAACGTATTCATAGCAAATAATTAGGGAACGGGGTCGTTTCGATATGCAGCGCTTGCAGGACCGGGTCGTCGTGGTGACCGGGGCCGGGAGCGGTCTCGGCCTCGCGAGCGCGCGACGGATGGCCGCCGAGGGAGCCCGGATCGTTGCGGTCGACATCGACGAGGCGGCCGCGGCGGCCGCGGCCAAGGAGACCGGCGGCGAGTTCGTAGCCGCGGACGTCGCGAGCGAAGACCAGGTCAGGGATCTGTTTGACGGCGTGGCCGAGCGGCACGGACGCATCGACGTGGCCTTCAACAACGCCGGCATCTCCCCGCCCGAGGACGACTCCATCCTGACGACCGGCCTGGACGCCTGGCGCCGTGTGCAGGAGGTGAACCTCACCTCCGTGTACCTGTGCTGCAAGTACGTGCTGCCGCACATGCGTAGCGCGGGCCGCGGCTCGATCATCAACACGGCGTCGTTCGTCGCGGTACTTGGGTCGGCGACCTCGCAGATCTCCTACACCGCGTCCAAGGGGGGCGTGCTCGCGCTGAGCCGCGAGCTCGGTGTGCAGTTCGCCAGGGAGGGCATCCGGGTGAACGCGCTCTGCCCGGGCCCGATCAACACACCCCTGCTGAAGGAGCTATTCGCCAAGGACCCGGAGCGGGCCGCCCGGCGGCTGGTCCACGTGCCGATGGGACGGTTCGGCGAGCCGGAGGAGATCGCAGCCGCGGTGGCGTTCCTGGCCAGCGACGACTCGTCGTTCATCACCGCGTCGCAGTTCCTGGTCGATGGCGGCATCGGCGGTGCCTATGTGACCCCGTTGTCTTCTTGATATGGCACCGTTGTCCTCATGAGCGACAGCGCCCTCTCCGGCGACAGGCCAGTCATCGGCATCAGCGCCTACTCCCAGCAGGCTCGGTGGGGTAGCTGGGACCTGCCCGCGGTGCTGCTGCCCCGCCGGTATACCGACATGGTGACCGCAGGGGGCGGCCAGCCGGTGCTGCTGCCGCCTTCGCCAGGGATTTCGAGTGTGCTCGGCCGCCTCGACGGGCTCCTGCTGTCGGGCGGCGGCGATATCGACCCCGACCGGTACGGGGCGCCGCGCGACCCGGCTACCGATCCGGCCAACCCGGGTCGTGACGACGCGGAAATCGATCTCGCACGTCGCGCGATCGCCGCCGGGCTGCCGCTGCTCGGCATCTGCCGCGGCCTGCAGGTCGTGAACGTCGCGCTCGGCGGAACGCTGCACCAGCACCTGCCGGCCGTGGTCGGCCACGACGGCCACTCGCCGGAGCAGCAGGGGTACGGCAGCCACAAGGTCAGCGTCGCCGCGGGGTCCCAGCTGGCTGGCATCCTCGGCCGGACCGAGGCCGCGGTCCCCACTCATCACCATCAAGCCGTCGATCGGCTCGGCGACGGCCTGATCCCGACCGCGTGGACCGACGACGGCACCGTCGAGGCGGC
Organism: Streptosporangiaceae bacterium; assembly: GCA_035631375.1. Classification (GTDB taxonomy): domain Bacteria; phylum Actinomycetota; class Actinomycetes; order Streptosporangiales; family Streptosporangiaceae; genus JAJYUU01. Next base: position 25,771 of record DASQIW010000028.1, on the reverse strand, counting down.
CGAGATGACCGAGCCCGCGTCCTTCATGATCGCCGTGCAGTGGCACCCGGAAGCCGGCGACGACCTGAGCCTGTTCACCGCCCTCGCCGCAGCCGCCGAGCGATACCGGGACCTCCGCTAGGGGCCGGCCAGGTGTTCGCAGGCGCGATCTTCTTCGTCGTTCTGGGCTTGCTCGCTGAAGCGCTCGTGCTTCGATTTCTGGCTGGCGGCCGGCTTCCGGCCACCGTCGGTCTGATACTGCTGACAGCTGGCAGCGAGATTGCGTGGTATGCCACCTATCACATCCCGCCTGGGGCGCCTCATCACGCGATCCCGGTCAATGGTGTCGGCCTGGGCTTCCTCATCATGCTTGCGGGCCCCGTCTTCGTGCTCTGGGGGTCGTTGAGAGCGGGGGCCAGACGAAGGGGCCGATAAGCCCCGGCTCTCGATCAGGCGGGGTGGAGCGCATCCCACGTTGCCTGGTGCGGCGGATAGATGATCGCTAGATCATCGGGCAGCGCCGCCTTGACCGACCGGGTGCGGTCATCGCAGAGCACCTCCTCCGCGCCCGCCTCGATGCCGTCGAGCGCCTGGTCGACGACGCTCTGCGGGCTGACCTTGGGCAGGTGCGTGAACGCCGCGCCCATCTCGGTGTCGATGACGCCAGCGAACACACCGGTGACCAGGGTGCCCTGACGCCGTAGCTCGACCCGGGCGGCGTTGGTCAGTGACCATTCGGCCGACTTCGAGGCGCAGTAGGAGCTGTTCAGCGGGTTGGCGAACCAGGAGACGATCGACAGCATGTTGACCAGCGCGCCGCCGCCGTTAGCGGCGAGCACCGGCGCGAACGCCCGGCACATCCGCATCGTGCCGAAGTAGTTGGTCTCCATCTCCTCGCGGGCGGCGTCGAGGCCGGGCGCCGCGAGCACGGGCGCGAACCGCATCAGCCCGGCGTTGTTAATGAGAATGTCCACGTCCGCGCAGCGCGAAGCTGCAGCCGCGACCTCCTCGGAGCGGGTGACGTCTAGCCGGACTGGCTCGACGCCGTCGAGCGTGACCTGCGCCGGGTCGCGGGCGCCTGCGTACACCACCGCCGCGCCGCGGGCCAGCAGAGTCTGCGCGAAGACCCGGCCAAGGCCGCGGTTCGCCCCGGTCACCAGTGCGCGCGTGCCTGCGATCCTTACCGCCATAGCTCACACCCTGCCTTTGATCGTGGGCACCTGCGTCGGGGCCATGACCAGCATGGTGGCTGTCCCCCGCTAACCACCGCAAACCGGATACGGTGCAGGCATGGCGGAGACGACCCAGGACCAGGCCGACGGCGGCGAGCGGCAAGATCGCGAGAGCAATCCCAGCGAACCGGTCGACGACCTGGTCACCACGCACCACACGATCGCGCTCGAGGGCGGCGATTTGAGCTACACGGCCACCGCCGGGCGGATCGTACTCCGGCAGGAGGGCCATACCGAGGACAAGTTCGACGGGCCGCAGCCCAAGGCGGAGGTGTTCGTGACCGCCTACACCGCGGACAGCGAGAACCCCGCGGGCCGACCGGTCACGTTCGCGTTCAACGGCGGTCCCGGCTCGTCCAGCGTGTGGCTGCATCTCGGCCTGCTCGGCCCGCGCCGGGTGCTATCGGGCGACGTCGGTGCGCTGCTGCCACCGCCATACGGCCTCGCCGACAATGCGCAGACCCTGCTGCGGCACAGTGACCTGGTCTTCATCGACCCGGTGTCGACCGGCTACTCCCGCGCCGTCAAGGGGGAGAAGTCCAGGGAGTTCCACGGCTACGGCGGCGACATTCAGTCGGTCGGCGAGGTCATCCGGCTGTGGACCACCCGCAACGGCCGGTGGATGTCGCCCAAGTACCTGTGCGGCGAGTCGTACGGCACGACCCGCGCCGCCGGCCTGGCGCGCTACCTGCAAGAGCGCTATGGCCTGTACCTCAACGGCCTCATGCTCGTCTCGAGCGTGCTGGACTTCGGCACCGCCGAGTTCGGCGGCGGTAACGACGACCCGTACGCGATGTACCTGCCGACCTATGCGGCCGTCGCGCACTACCACGGCAAGGCTGGCGACAGGCCGCTGCGCGAGTTGCTCGCCGAGGCGGAGGCGTACGCGGCGCGGGACTACCTGTGGGTGCTTGGCCGCGGATCGCGGCTGACCGCCGAGGAGCGTACTGCCGCGGCCAGCCGGCTAGCCGAGCTGACCGGGCTGTCTGCCGACTACCTGGACCGGGTGGACCTGCGGCCGGAGCACATCAGGTTCCTCACAGAACTGCTGCGCGACCGGCGGCTGGTCGTCGGCCGGATCGACGGCCGGTTTACCGGCTGGGACACCGATTATGGCCGCGAGATGTGGTCGGGCGACCCATCGATCGACGCGATCGCCGGCCCGTACACGGCCGCCTTCAACCATTACGTGCGGGCGGAGCTCGACTACTCCAGCGACCTGCCGTACGAAATCCTCACCGACCGGGTCCGGCCCTGGTCCTATAAGGAGTTCGAGAACGCGCACGTCTTCGTGCAGGACAAGCTCGCCGCCGCGATGCGCACCAACCCGCACATGAGGGTGCAGGTGGACTGCGGGTATTACGACCTGGCCACGCCGTACTTCGCGGCTGAGCACAGCTTCTCCCACCTGGCGATCCCGGCGGAGCTGGCGGCCAACATCAGCTTCAGCTACTACGAGGCCGGCCACATGATGTACCTGCACGAGCCGAGCCGGCTGGCCCAGTCGGAGCAGCTAGCGCGTTTCGTGACCGCCCCCGGGGGGTAACCGCGTCGCCTGTCGGTGGCCTGCAGACCCTAGACTCGCGAGCGTGAAGAACGCGCCAGCGGTCCTGATCGATGGCCTGGTTAAGCGTTACCGGGACACCGAGGCGGTCGCGGGCCTCTCGCTGCACGCCCACCGGGGCGAGGTCACCGCAATCCTCGGCCCGAACGGCGCGGGCAAGACTACGACGATTGAGACCTGCGAGGGGTACCGGAGAGCTGACGGCGGAACGGTACGGGTCCTCGGCCTCGATCCGGTGTCCGACGCCAGCGAGCTTCGGGCCAGGGTCGGCGTGATGCTGCAGTCAGGTGGGGTGCCGACCACGGCGCGGGCCGGTGAGTACCTGCAGGTGCTCTCGAATTTCTACGCGCACCCGCTTGACCCGGCGGCGCTGCTGGCGGCGCTCGGTCTGACCGCCGCGGCGAGCACCCCGTACAAGCACCTGTCCGGAGGTCAGCAGCAGCGCCTCGGGCTGGCCGCTGCCCTGGTCGGCCGCCCCGAGCTGGTATTCCTCGACGAGCCGACGGCCGGCCTCGACCCGCAGGCGCGGCACGCTACCTGGGAGCTGATCGAGGGACTGCGGGCAGCCGGGACGTCCGTGATCCTCGCCACGCACTACATGGAGGAGGCCGAGCGACTCGCCGACCAGGTCGTCATCGTCGACCACGGCCGTGTTGTCGCCAGCGGTGCGCCCGCCGAGCTGACCGGATCAGCGGGACAGCTGCGGTTCCGGGCTGAGCCAGGGCTTGACCTCGGCGGCCTGATCGCCGCGCTGCCCGCCGACGCGCTGGCGAAGGAGTCACCGACAGGGCACTACCTCGTCGAGGTGAACGGCAGGGTCGATCCGCAGCTCATCGCCCTGGTGACCGCCTGGTGCGCCGACCATGGCGTCCTGGCCAAGCAGCTGCAGATCGAGAGCCGCACGCTGGAGGACCTGTTTCTCGAGCTCACGGGCCGGGGCCTGCGGTCATGACCGACAGCGCCGAGTTGCTGCGCGGGCAATGGCCTCCGCCCGCGCCGGGTGCCGCCCCGCTGCCGCGAATGGTGCGCGCCCAGGCCGGGCTCGAGTTGCGGACGCTCGTGCGCAACGGAGAGCAGCTGCTGCTGACCCTGATCATCCCGGTGCTGCTGCTGATCGCGTTCGGCCGCGCTGACCTGGTGAGCGTCGGCTCGGGCAGCCGGATCGGCTTCGTCGTGCCGGGGATCCTGGCGCTGGCGGTCATGTCGACGGCCTTCACGAGCCAGGCCATTGGCACGGGCTTCGAGCGCCGCTACGGCGTACTCAGGCGGCTTGGAGCCACTCCGTTGTCGCGCCGCGGGCTGATCGCCGCGAAGACCCTCACGATGCTCGCGGTGGAGCTGTGCCAGGTAGTGATCGTGCTCGCCGTCGGCACCGCTCTTGGCTGGCGCCCGTTCGCCAGCCCGGCTGCGGTTCTCTGGGTCCCGCTCCTTGTGCTCGCCGGCACCGCTGCGTTCAGCGGGCTGGCCTTGCTGATGGCCGGCACCTTGCGGGCTGAGGCGACGCTCGCCGCCGCCAACCTGATCTACCTGGTGTTGCTTGGCCTAGGCGGCATCCTGTTCCCGCTCACCAAGTTCCCTGCGTCGGCGCGGCCCGTGCTGCGGCTGCTGCCCTCCGGTGCCCTGTCGGACGGCCTGCGCTCGGTGCTCGCCCACGCGGGCGGGCTGCCGGGCGCCGACCTGCTCGTGCTGTGCGTCTGGGCGGCTGCGGCGATCATGGTGGCGGCCCGTACATTCCGGTGGGAATGACGGTCCGTGACGACGTGGCCAGGGCCAGGGGGCCCGCGCCGAGTTTCCGTCCTGCTCCGCCCGCCATGCTGGTGCTCGCCGGCATCGTGTCGGTGCAGCTCGGAGCCGGACTCGCCGCGCGGCTGTTTGCTGAGCTAGGCCCCGCCGGGGTAGCCGGGCTGCGGCTGTGGTGGTCCGCCCTCATCGTCGCCATCGCGGGCGGCCGCCCGGCCGTGCGCGCGGTCCGGGCCGTCATCGCCGAGCGCGCCTGGCGGGACCTGGCCGTGGTACTCGCCTTCGGTGTCGTGCTCGGCGTGATGAACTTCTGCATCTATCAGTCGTTCGCGCGGATACCGCTGGGCGTTGCCGTCACGATCGAATTCCTCGGCCCGCTCGGGGTGGCGGTCGCATCCTCGCACCGGCTCCTAGACGGAGCGTGGGTGGTGCTGGCCGCGGGCGGCGTGCTCTTGCTCACCCAGGGCGGTGCCGGTCAGGCTGGCAGCGCCAGTCGCGCCGGGCCGGTCCTCGGTCTGAGCACCGAGGCAGCAGGCATCGCGCTCGCCCTGGTCGCCGCCGCTTGCTGGGCCGGCTACATCCTGCTCAGCCGGTCCACGGGTCGTCGCTTCAGCGGGTCGTCGGGCCTGGTCATCGCCATGGTGGTGGCGGGTGTTCTGGTGACTGGCCCGGCGGCCCCGGCGGCCGGGCAGGCCTTTCATCAACCGGGTCTGCTGGCCGAAGGGCTCGCCATCGGCCTGCTGTCATCAGTCGTTCCGTACCGGCTGGAGCTTGAGGCGCTGCGACGTCTCCCGGCTCGCGTGTTCGGCATCCTGATGAGCATGGAGCCAGCCGTGGCGGCCCTGATCGGCCTCGCCTTGCTCGGTGAAGCGCTTGCCGCCCGGCAGTGGCTGGCCATCGCGCTGGTCGTGATCGCCTGCGGCGGCGCAGCCCGCTACGGAGCCGGATAAAGGCCCTATTGGCTGCGCTAGAGTGCCTCCTACCATGGAACCCGTGCCCGCCGTCCCCACCACTGCCGCGGCGGCGCCCCAGTGGTGGTGGCGCTTCCTGTCCGGCGCACTGCTGGCACCGAGCACGATTGCCCTCAGGCGGTGGGCCGGGGCCGGCCTCGTGACGTCGATTCTGATCGTCCTCACCGGAGCTGGGGTCCGGCTCAGCCAATCAGGGCTGGGCTGCACGAACTGGCCGGACTGCACCGCCACCAGCCTGGTGGCCAGCGGCGCCACCGGTGACTCGCTCGTGCACCGCTGGGTCGAGTTCGGCAACAGGCTGGTGACCGTCGCGATCTTCGTCGTCGCTATCGGCCTCTTCATCGCTGCCTGGCGCTACCGCGACAGCGTCGGACGGAGGCGCGACCTGGTCTGGCTAGCCGCCGCTCAGCCTGCTGCCATCGTCGTGCAGGCGGTGCTCGGCGGCTTCGTCGTGCTGACGAAGCTGAACCCGGCGCTGGTCTCGCTTCACTTTCTGGCCTCGGTTGCACTGCTCGCGGCCGCCGTGGCTCTCTACGTGCGCTGCCAGGAGAGCCGCGAGCCGGGCCGGCCCCTTGTCCCCCGGCCGGTGCAGCTCCTCGCGCTGGGCGTAGTCGGCGCCGTCGCTCTGATGATGACGGTCGGCACCGTGGTGACGGGTACGGGACCGCTGGCCGGCGCGCCGGACGTCGCGCGCTACTCGCTACCGCTCGAGGGAGTCACCCAGTTCCACGCCGACATCGGCTGGCTGCTCGCCGGGCTCGGCGTGGCCTTGCTGCTCGCCCTTCACCTCGGTCAGGCACCCCGCCGGGCGGTACGGCTCGCCTGGCTGGGCGCAGGCCTCGTCGCCTTGCAGGGCGTGGTGGGCTACGCACAGTACTTCTCTGGGCTGCCCGCAGGGCTGGTCTGGGTGCACGTCACCGGCTCGACCGCCATCTGGGTCGTGGCCCTGTTCCTGCCCTACACGCTGCGTGACCGCAGCGCGCTGCCGCCCGGCCACCCGGCTGAGCCGCTGCCGGAGGCTGACCCCGGCACCAGCCTGCCGCGCTGATCTTCCCGGCGCCGCCCCGGCCGCGATACCGTGTCGGCCATGCCCTCGGCTTTGATCAACGGTGTCAGCATCAGCTACACCGACTCCGGTGGCGATGGCGCCCCGGTCGTGTTCAGTCATGGCTACCTGATGGACTCGTCCATGTTCGATCCGCAGGTGGCCGCCCTCGCCCCGGAGTACCGGGTGATCACCTGGGACGAGCGTGGCTTCGGCGGCACGCGGGCCACGGCGCCATTTACTTACTGGGACTCAGCGAACGACGTGCTCGGCCTGCTCGATCACCTCGGCATCGACCAGGCGGTGCTGGCCGGGATGTCCCAGGGTGGCTTCCTCAGCATGCGGGCCGCGCTCCTCGCGCCGCAGCGGGTGCGCGCATTGGTCCTCATCGATACCCAGGCGGGCCAGGAAGACCCCGCGGTCGCCCCCGCGTACGAGCAGCTCGAGCAGACCTGGCTCGAGCAGGGTCCTGGCCCGGTCCAAGACATCGTCGCGTCGATCATCCTCGGCCCGCCGGACGGGCCTGTCGACCACAAGCCGTGGTTCGTCAGGTGGGCGGCCCTCGACCGGGACGAGCTCACTCGCCCGTTCCGGTGCCTGATGGACCGGGACGACATCACCAGCAGGCTGGGCGAGATCGAATGCCCGGCACTGATCTTGCACGGCACGGCAGACGCCGCGATCCCGGTGACGAAAGCAGAGATCGTCCGGGCTGGACTGGCCGGGCCAGCCGAGCTCGTTCTCATCGAGGGCGGCACGCACGCGTCCAACCTCAGCAACCCCGATCAGGTGAACGTCGCCCTGCTGGAATTCCTCCGTTCCCTCCCGTAGCAAACCTCCGCATCAGCACCCGCCGCGTAGCACGGCCTTGCCGCGCGCGACCCCCTTTGTTAACCCGCGTCGGGCACTGTGGCCTGACGGCGCCTTGGATAGGGTCGAAGCCGTAATGGCGCACAGGGCGAGAGGGACATAACTGAGCGTGGATAGCCATTTGCGTGCAGCGGCGGACGGGCCGGCAGTGGACTGGTCCGAGACCGACCGGCGAGCAGTCGACCTGATCCGCGTTCTCGCGATGGACGCCGTCGAGCAGGCCGGATCCGGCCATCCGGGTACGGCGATGAGCCTCGCGCCTGCGGCCTACCTCCTGTTCCAGAAGGTGATGCGGCACGACCCCGCTGACCCGCAGTGGCTGGGCCGGGACAGGTTCGTACTGTCCTGCGGGCATTCCAGCCTGACCCTGTACATCCAGCTCTATTTGTCCGGGTACGGAGTCACGCTTGACGACCTGCGCCGATATCGCACCTGGGGCAGCATCACTCCCGGCCATCCTGAGCACGGCCTGACACGAGGCGTCGAGACGACCACCGGCCCGCTCGGCCAGGGCATAGCCAACGCGGTCGGAATGGCCATGGCCGCGCGCCGCGAGCGCGGCCTGCTCGATCCGGATGCTGCCCACGGCACCAGCCCGTTCGACCACCACGTCTACGCGATCATGTCCGACGGCGACATCGAGGAAGGCATCAGCCACGAGGCGAGCTCCATCGCCGGCCATCAGCAGCTGGGCAATCTCGTGGTGCTCTACGACGACAACTCGATCTCGATCGAGGACGACACGAACATCGCCAAGTCCGAGGACGTGTGCGCGCGATATGCGGCGTACGGCTGGCACGTCCAGCGGGTCAGCTGGCGAACAGCAGACGGCTATCAGGAGGACGTGCAGGCGCTTTATGAGGCGCTGCTGACCGCGAGAGAGAATAACCAGGCGCCGTCACTGATCTCGCTGCGCACGATCATCGGCTGGCCGGCCCCGAATAAGCAGAACACGGGCGCGGCGCACGGCTCGGCCCTCGGCGCGGCCGAGGTGGCGGCGACCAAGGAGATACTCGGCTTCGATCCCGCGGTCAGCTTCCCCGCCGAGGACAGGGTTCTCGCGCACGCGCGGGCCGTCCAAGACCGCGGCCGCGCGGCCCACATCAGCTGGGACGAGCACTTCACCACGTGGTCGGCGGCGCATCCCGAGCAGCGACGGCTACTCGACCGGCTCGTCGGCCGCGAGCTTCCTGACGGCTGGGCAGGCGTACTCCCCTCGTTCCCCCCTGATGAGAAAGGGATAGCGACGCGGAAAGCCTCCGGTGAGGTCCTCAGCGCCCTCGCCCCGGTGCTGCCGGAGCTGTGGGGCGGGTCCGCCGACCTGGCGGGCAGCAACGACACCACCATGAAGGGCGAGCCGTCCTTTATCCCGCCGGTGCACCAGACCGCGATGTTCCCCGGCGACAGCTTCGGCCGGACGCTGCACTTCGGCATCCGCGAGCACGCCATGGGCGCGATCCTCAATGGCATGGCCCTGCACGGGCTGACCAGGCCGTACGGCGGCACCTTCCTGGTGTTCAGCGACTACATGCGGCCGGCGGTCCGGCTGGCGGCCCTGATGAGGCAGCCGGTCACCTACGTCTGGACCCATGATTCGATCGGACTCGGCGAGGATGGGCCGACCCACCAGCCGGTCGAGCACTTGTGGGCGCTGCGCGCTATTCCCGGGCTTGACGTGGTGCGGCCGGGGGACGCGAACGAGACCGCCGTAGCCTGGCGGACGATCCTGGAGCGCACCAGCCATCCGGCCGGCCTGTGCCTGACGCGGCAGGAACTGCCGGTGCTCGACCGGACCGCCGACGGCCCCGGCTTCGCAAGCGCCGAGGGCACCGCGCGCGGCGGCTATGTCCTGGCCGAGGCGGACGGCGGCACGCCCGGCGTGATCCTCATCGCGACGGGCAGTGAGGTCCAGATTGCCCTCGCCGCCCGCGCCCGCCTCCGCGAGAGCGGCGTCGCGGCGAGAGTCGTGTCGATGCCGTGCCTGGAGTGGTTCGCCGAGCAGGACGAGTCCTACCGTGAGCACGTCCTGCCGGCGGCTGTGCGGGCCAGGGTCAGCGTCGAGGCGGGCATTGCGCTGGGCTGGCGCGGGTACGTGGGCGACGCCGGAGTGAGCATCAGCCTGGAACATTTCGGCGAGTCCGCTGACTATCGGAAGCTGTACGCCGAATTCGGCATCACCGCAGAACGGGTCGCGCAGGCGGCCATGACCAGTGTGGCCAGGGCAGGCGGGCCAGCGTGACGGCGCACGAGTGGGAGTGACTGAGATGACTTCACCCAACGACACCCTCGCCCAGCTGACTGACCTGGGCGTATCGATCTGGCTGGACGACATCAGCCGGGACCGGCTGTCGACCGGAAATCTGGCGTCCCTGGTGGCCGACCAGCACGTCCGCGGCGTCACCTCGAACCCGACCATCTTCGCTAAGGCGCTGTCCAGCGGGTCCTCTTACGCCACTCAGGTGGCCGACCTGGCCGTGCGCGGCGTCACGGTGGACGAGGCCGCCAGAGCGCTGACGACGTTTGACATCCGCTGGGCGTGCGACGTGCTGCGGCCGGTGTATGACGCGAGTGCAGGCGTCGACGGCCGTGTCTCCCTCGAGGTGGATCCGCGGCTGGCCAGAGAAACGGCCAAGACCATCGCCGAGGCGCGGGCGCTGTGGTGGCTCGTGGACCGGCCGAACCTCTTCATCAAGATCCCGGCGACGGTCGAGGGGCTGCCCGCCATCACCCAGTGCCTGTCCGAGGGCATCAGCGTGAACGTGACGCTGATCTTCTCCCTGGAGCGGTACGGCCAGGTCATCGAGGCGTTCATGGCTGGCCTGGAGAAGGCCTCCGATCGGGACGTGGCCAGTCTCGCCTCCGTGGCCTCGTTCTTCGTCAGCCGCGTCGACACCGAGGTGGACGGGCGGCTCGACAAGATCGGCACCCCGGAAGCTGAGGCACTCCGCGGCAAGGCAGCCATCGCCAACGCCCGGCTCGCCTACGAGCTGTTCGAGCAGAAGTCGGCTACTCCCCGCTGGCAGGCGCTCGCCGCGCGGGGCGCCCGGCCGCAGCGTCCGCTGTGGGCCTCGACCAGCACCAAGGACCCGGCCTTCTCCGACACCCTGTACGTGACCGAGCTGGCGGCGCCCGGCACCGTGAACACGATGCCAGAGTCGACGCTGCACGCCACGGCCGCGCACGGCAAGCTGCACGGCAACGCGATCGCCGGTACCTATGACGCCTCCCGCGAGGTCTTCGCCCAGCTCGGCGCTCTCGGGATTGGCTACGACGACGTCGTGCACGTACTCGAAGAGCAGGGTGTCGAGAAGTTCGCCGCGTCGTGGGCAGAGCTGCTGGAGACCATCGCCCGCGAGATGGCTGCAGGCGGCAGCACGACATGATGCCGAACCCGCTCCGCGATCCGCGCGACCGGCGCATCCCGCGGCTGGCGGGACCGTGCGTGCTCGTCTTGTTCGGCGTCACCGGCGATCTGGCCAGCAAGAAGCTGCTGCCCGCCATTTATGACCTGGCCAACCGCGGGCTGCTGCCGCCGGGGTTCTCGCTCGTCGGATTCGCCCGCCGGGACTGGGCGGACGAGGACTTCGCGCAGGTGACGCACGACGCTGTGAAGGCACATGCGCGGACGCCGTTCCGCGAGGACGTGTGGAACCAGCTGTCGGAGGGCATCCGCTTCGTGCAGGGCGAGTTCTCCGATGACGCCGCGTTCGATCATCTCGCACGGGTGGTGGCCGACCTGGACGCCCAGCGCGGGACCGGCGGCAACTACGCCTTCTACCTGTCGGTTCCGCCGAATGGCTTCCCGCTCGTCGTGGCGCAGCTGCAGCGATCCGGCCTGTCCATGGCGCCCGCCAGCGCGCGCGGCTACCGGCCGTGGCGGCGGGTCGTCATCGAGAAGCCGTTCGGCCATGACCTCGCCAGCGCGCAGGAGCTGAACGCGATGCTCGACGCGGTCTTCCCCGCGTCCTCGGTGTTCCGGATCGATCACTACCTCGGTAAGGAAACGGTGCAGAACCTGCTGGCGCTGCGGTTCGCCAACGCGCTGTTCGAGCCCATCTGGAACCGCGGCTATGTCGACCACGTGCAGATCACCATGGCTGAGGACATCGGCATCGGCGGCCGGGCCGGGTACTACGACGGGATCGGCGCGGCCAGGGACGTCATCCAGAACCATCTGCTCCAGCTGCTCGCGCTGACCGCGATGGAGGAGCCGTTGTCGTTCGCCGCCGAAGCGCTGCGCGCGGAGAAGGAGAAGGTGCTGAAGGCCGTCCAGATCCCGGCCGACCTCGCCACAGGAACGGCGCGCGGCCAGTATTCGGCCGGCTGGCAGGGCGGCATCCAGGTACGCGGGTTCCTCGAGGAAGCCGGTATCCCGCTCGACTCGGCCACCGAGACCTACGCCGCCCTCCGGCTGACCATCGACAACAGGCGGTGGGCGGGCGTGCCGTTCTACCTACGTACAGGGAAGCGGCTGCCGACGCGGATGACCGAGATCGCGGTGATGTTCGAGCGCGCGCCGCACCTGCCGTTCGACGCCACCGACACCCAGGAACTGGGCCAGAACGCGCTCGTCATCCGGGTGCAGCCCGACGAAGGAATCACGTTGCGGTTTGGCTCAAAGGTACCGGGCTCGGCCATGGAGGTCCGCGACGTGAACATGGACTTCGCCTATGGGGAGTCGTTCACCGAGTCAAGCCCGGAAGCCTACGAACGGCTGCTGCTCGACGTGCTCATCGGGGACCCGCCGTTGTTCCCGCGCCAGGAGGAGGTCGAGCTGTCCTGGAAGATCCTCGACCCCATCGAGGCTTTCTGGGCCGATGAGACCAAGCCAGACCAGTACCCCGCCGGGACGCAGGGGCCAGACAGCGCCGACGACCTCATCGCCAGGGACGGCCGGGCCTGGCGGCGGCTCTAGCGCCGGCGGCGGGCGCGAGAGGACACCGAAGATGCTGACCGACCTGACCGACACCACCACGTCGGACATCCGGGCCGCGCTGTCGCGCGCACAGGGACAGATGGGTGGCCCGGCGACCGGAGTGGTGCTGAACCTCATCATCGTGACCGACGAGTCCGGCCAGCACGACGCCGTGCGCGCCGCAAGCCAGGCCAGCCGCGAGCACCCGTGCCGTGTGCTCGGCGTGATCCAGCGGGAGTCCCGCAGCGCGTCCCGGCTCGACGCAGAGATCAGGTCCGGTGAGGGCACGCCTGGTCAGACGGTGCTGCTGCGGCTGTACGGGCCCATGAGCGAGCATCCGGACTCGGTCATCATGCCGCTGCTGGTGCCGGACACGCCCGTGGTCACCTGGTGGCACGGGCTGATTCCGCCGGTGCCCTCCGCGCAGCCGCTGGGCGCGCTGGCCCAGCGCCGGGTGACGGATGCGGCCAGGGCCAGGGCGCCCGCCGAGGCGCTCGCCGCGCTCAGCGCCGGCTATCAGCCAGGCGACACCGACTTCAGCTGGACCAGGGCGACTCCGTGGCGCTCCCTGCTGGCCGCCACGGTCGACCAGGAGACATACCCCGTCACCGGCGGCCTCGTGATCGCGGAAGAGGACAACCCGACAGCGGAACTGCTCACCGTCTGGCTCGGCAGCCGCCTGAACGTGCCCGTCAGCCGGGAGACGTCGGCCGGGCCCGGCATCACCGGGGTCGTGCTGCGCACGGACGCCGGGGAGGTCGTGATCAGCCGCCCGGATGGGCGGGTGGCAACGCTGACGAAGCCAGGTCAGCCGGACCGGCACGTGGCCCTGCACCGCCGCGATATCGCGGACTTGCTTGCCGAGGAACTACGGCGCCTCGACCCCGACGAGGTCTACGGGGAAGCACTCGCGCTCGTGGCCGGCATCCCGGCGACCAGCGGCTAGCGCCCGCCGGCTGCGTGCGCCCACTCGCCGACTGCGTGCCCCCATGGGGGTGTTTTGCGCGGCAATCGCCAGGTCCTGACCACTAGGCTCGGATTCCGTGACCGCCCAGTCAGCTGAGCCGGCCGACCACGTCATCATCTGCGGCGCCAACGCGCTCGCCTCGCGAATGGCCGAGGAGCTGACCGCTCGCTACGGGTTAGCGGTGACCGCGATCGTGCCGTCCGGCGAATCCGAGCCTGCTGCCCGGATGCGGGCCATGCCCAACGTGCGGCTGCTCGAGCGAGCCAGGCTGGACGACGACGCGTTCCTCGAGGCCGGACTCCCTGATGCCCTCGGACTGGCCATCCTCAACGAGGACGACCTCGGCAACGTGCGCGCCGCGATGCGGGCACAGAAGGTCAGGCCTGGGATCCGGCTCGTCATCGCCATCTTCAACGCCGGCCTCGGGGCGAGGATTCGCAGCTTCTTCCCGAACTGCGCAGTGCTATCGCAGGCCCAGACGGCAGCTCCCTCGCTCGTCGCGGCCGCGCTCGGCGAGCCTGCCCCAAGCCAGCTCCGGCTGGCTGGCCAGACCATGTACGTGACCCGCCGCGAGCGAGTGAGGGCCGGCCAGATTATCTGCGGCCTCGCCGCGAGCGCGGACGCCGAGGCCCCCAGCCTGCTGCCGCCGGAGGACGCTGCGGCCGGCCTCGTCCTCGCCGTTGCGGACGGCACGCCCCGCAACCCGCTGTCGCGGCGGCGGCAGCGCCGTCTGGCGATCCCGCTGCGGCTGCTGCGCCGTGTCTTCGGCACTCAGCTGGGACTTGTCTTCGCCGGCCTGCTCGTGGTCCTCGTGGCTGGCTTCGCGTTGCTCGCTGCCAATCCCGTCGTGCCGAACGCGTCCCTGGGCTTCGCGTTCTATCAGACGCTGCTGGACGCCGCCGGCGACGCGGTACCCGCGAGCAGTCCCGGCCACCTTCCCGCCGGGAACGAGCTGGCTCAGGTCCTGCTGACGTTCGACGGACTGGCCTTCCTGCCGGTGGTCACGGCCGCGTTCGTCGGCGCGCGCATTTCCGGTACGGCCGAACGCGATCAGCCACCGCTGGCTGGCCATGTGATCGTCGCGGGCCTCGGGACCGTCGGCACCAGGGTGGTCGGGATGCTGCACGATCTCGGCGTTGACGTCGTCGCCATCGACCAGAGCAACGACGCGGCCGGGCTGCCGCTCGCCCGCCGCCTCGGCGTGCGGATAGTCATCGGCGAGGCGCAGGAGGAGGAGACGCTGCGCGCCGCCGGGATCACGACGTGCCAGGCCATCGTGTCGGTGACCAACAACGACATAGCAAACCTCGAAGCAGCGCTGCATACCAGGGAACTGGCCGCCGATCCCCGGATCGTCATCCGGCTCTACGACGACGACATGGCCGCGTATGTGCAAGCTCGCATCAGCAAGACGGTCTCCCGGTCCACGTCGTACCTGGCGGCCCCGGAGTTCGCGGCAGCCGTGCTTGACCACCAGGTGCTGCGGACCATTGCCGTCGGCCGGCACGTCCTGCTGCTGGCCGAGATCGCCGTCGCGGACGACGGCGGCGCCGACGTTGCAGGCGAGCGAATTGCCGACGTGCACCAGCCTGGCCTGCTCAGGGTCATCGGCCTGCGCCGGTCCGGCAGCCAGTGGGTGGACTGGTCACCGGCGGGCGATTATGTCCTGACCGCCGGGGACCGCCTGCTCGTGCTCGCCACCAGGGCCGGATTGTCGGTGATGCTGCGACCAGATGGGAGCGTGCCGGCCGCCCAGCCGCCCTGGGGAGCTGCAGCTCAGGAGGCATGAGCACCGCCGTCATTTTCCCACTCCTCGCACCAGCCCCAGCAGCATCGAAAATGGAGTCTCCCCAAAACGCCCGCACGCGCGTTACGCTCAGGGCAGATCTTCCATGTGGTTCTGCTGAGCCAGGTGTGAAGAAACAGAAAGGTCAGCGAGTGGCCATGCGCTTGCCGGTAATCGCCGCGCGCGGGAACTGCGCGCCCGGGTTAACTGACCAGGCAGCACGCTCTCAGCGGCCCGCTCACGTTGCGGCCTTTCCACTATCCGCCACGCCTGCCTTGTCCCAGCAGCGTGCTCGTGCCAGGCAGGCATGCCCCTCAGGAGGAATCAGTTGAGCACCACAGAAGATGCTCCCGCTCCGACCGCTGTCTCCGTCGTCAGCACGTCCATCGCTGACCCGGCGCCACTCGGGCTTGCGGCGTTCGCGCTGACGACGTTCCTGCTGTCCGCGGTGAACGCCGGCTGGGCGAACAACACCTCGGGCCTTTCCTGGATCGGGTACGCGCTCGCCTACGGCGGCCTGGCCCAGCTGCTGGCCGGCATGTGGGAGTTCCGCAACAGGAACGTCTTCGGTGCGACGGCGTTCTCTACCTACGGTGCGTTCTGGATCGGGCTCGCACTGTGGGTGCTGCTGGCCCACGCGTCGGCGGGTCAGAAGGATCTCGGCTGGATCCTGCTGGCTTTCGCGATCTTCAACACCTACATGATGATCTTCGCCACGCAGCTGAACATGGCGGTGTTCGGTGTCTTCCTGACCCTGGAGCTGACCGAGATCTTCCTGTTCATCGGTGCCTTCGCGGCGAACGCCAATGTCGGCAAGGTGGGCGGTTACCTCGGTATCATCACGGCGCTCGTGGCCTGGTACACCTCGGCCGCTGGCGTGATCAACGGCATGAAGGGCCGGGTTGTGCTGCCAGTCGGCAAGCCGCTGTTCAACCTCTAGCTCAGCCGGACCTACAGGACGAGGGCCCGGGACCTGGCGGTCCCGGGCCCTCGTGCGTGCCTGGCCGCGGTCTCCGGCGCGGTGTGCCAGGTGGCCCGGATAGCGTAGGGGGATGGATCTGCAGGAACGTCGTCAACTGGACATGGCGGCGCGGATGACCAAGGTCCGCGTCCGGGCGAGGCCGTGGCGGTCCATTATCGCGCTGGTGCTCGCCATTGCCGCGGCCATCGCGGCCTTCTGGGTCAAGAACGGCACTAGCACCCCGCCCCATGGTCACGTCGAGAGACTCGTCTGGATTTGCGGCCTGGCTGCATTCTTCGTCCTCGGGGTCAGTGCCGCCATAGGGCTGTCCGCGCGGGCCCGTTCGGGGCTGCAGCCCCTGATCGGTGAGGCACACGCGGGCGTCACCAGGTACGTGCTGCTCCTGGTCGGCCTGTTCACCGTCCTGACCGTCGCGCTGAGCATCTACGGCCAGAGCCCTGACAAATGGCTCCTGGGCGGCGCTGTCACCGGCGTGCTGATCGGCATCGCCGCGCAGCAGTCGCTGGCCAACCTCTTCGCTGGCCTCGTCCTCCTGTTCGCCAGCCCGTTCCGGGTCGGCGATCGCGTACGGTTCCGGGCCGGCGCGCTGTCAGGCGAGATCGAGGGCTTCGTCAGCGACCTCAGCCTGACCTACGTGCGGCTGGAGACAGACCAGGGCCGGGTGCTCCTGCCCAACGCCCAGGCTCTCGCGGCGGCCGTGCTACTGGTCCCCGAACCACACGCCGCCGGCGGCGCGACCTCAGTTCAGCCCTCAGCCGGGGATGCCCCGACGCACGACGCGGACGCCGGATCAGAGCCGTCAGGCGAGTCCGCCGCCTGAAGCGAGCCATGCTGCGACGCCCGTCGCCACCGGATTGCGGCTCAGCCGAGGTTCGCTCAGCGCGCCGCAGATTTTGCTCGCTAGTGGTTTGCCTCGTATTTCGCGATGACGTTTGCAGGAATGCGGCCCCGATCGCTGACTTCCATTCCGCTTTGCTTCGCCCAAGCCCGGATATCGGCACTGCGCTGCCGATGCGCGGTAGTCCGCCGCTTCGGCCTGCCGGCCCGGCTGCTGACCCTCCGGGCCTTCTCGGTGAACCGGCTTACCACCTCGTCGAACCGCTGGCTATGCCGCTCGCACAGGTCGATCTCGTAATCCCGGCCATCAAGGCTGAACGCTCGAGTCATGTGCTCGCCTTCAGGAATCTCTTTCGAGTCGTAGTCGCAGGCGAACGTGACTGAGATCTTCTGAGCCACTTGCGGTCCCCCTTCCCCCCGCGAAATCTATGCCCAGCTCAACGGGGCTGTAACGGCCGCCGGAGCAGTACCCTCGTCCTCGGATTTCTGCCCTGCCAAGAGCCGAGCCAACTGCCGGGTATCAGCCGCGATAGTGCCCCGTGAACTCCGCATTTGTGACCACCGTCACGGCGTAATTGCGTCGGCGCTGCGGCGTTGCCTTATGACATTCCCCGGTGATCCTCGCGGCTATCTGTCAAGCACGCTACGGCTCGGGCGGCCTGAAATTCGCGGCGACGGCGCGCCTGCCGGGTTAGCGACGCCGATACTCAGAGCCGTTGGAATAGGCTTCGCCCGGCCACTGCTGCTCGGGATAGCCGTCGGACGGCGAAACTGGCGGTTCGTCGGCCCGATAACCGGCGTCGTCGGCGTCGCGGCCATAGCCGCCAGTCCGGCCCCGATTGTCATTCCGGTATGACTCCCCGCCGCCACGTACATACGGCGGCACAAAGCGCTCATCCTGGTAACCGGTTCCGTCCGTCTCGGCGGACGACGGGCCGCCAGGATCGGGCGCGAATCGGCCGTCATCACGCCGGTGACCGCCAGCTGGGAAATCGGGCTGGTTCCCGTACCCGCCGGACTGGTAATCGGGACCGCGCTCGGCGGGCGTCCCATCGGGGTAGCCGCCTGCCGGGTGCTCACCGGTCAGATAGTCGGGCGCGCCAGCCTGGTAGCTACCCGTCTCATAGCCGGAGGCCGGCTGGCCGCTGCGCCGCAGGGGGTCGTCTTCGGGGTAGCCGCCTTGCCCGTATCCGGCCGCCTGGCCGCTGCGCCGCAGAGGGTCGTCTTCGGGGTAGCCGCCTTGCCCGTATCCGGCCGGCTGGTAGCCGTAGCCGGCCGGCTCGTTTCCATCGGGCTGGCCCGCACCGTAGTCAGCAGGCTGATACCCGGCCTGGTCGTAGCCCGCTTCCCCGTAACTGGCCTGACGCCCGTAACCGGCCTGCTCGTAGTCGGCGCCATAGCCTGCAGACCCGTAGTCAGCGGCTGGGTAATCAGCCGTTCCGCCGCTGTCAGCGTCATATCCGCGCCGCGCGCCACGGTCCCCCGCGCCAAGGTCCCCAGCGCTGTGGGCACCCCGGTCACCCCGGTCACCACCGGTCGAAGGCCGTGCGTCAAAGCCACCCTGGGCATACTGACCGCTTCCGTGGCCGGCGGCTGCATATCCGCCCGCCCCGCTAGTGGCATCGAGCAGGCCGATCTCGTCGTCCTCAGCCGGGTATTCCCCGCCCCCAGGGCCGCGGTGCGCCGCGGACACGGGTGCTCGGCCCCGGCCCTGCGGCGACGGACCCCGTTCGAGAATCTCGATCATCCGGCTGAGATCTGCGATGGGCAGCCGGAAGGTCCCTGTGCACATTCCGGCCTGCCAGATGCTGAAGACAGCGACCCCCGTGTCGGCGTACCAGCTCAGCCGCATACTCCGGGAGTTGCCCCGGACATCAAAGAAGACCTCGCCCAGGCGAGGCAGCGGCGCTGCGTCGGACACGGATATGAAGCCTACCTTGACGGGAAGCGTGCGACCTGTCGACTTCGTTATTACTTAGTGTGACCAGTCGGGCGCGTGACGTTCGCGGCGGCGGCGCGGCCGCCTGGAATCGGAGCATAAGGACGGTCAGATTCATGATCCAGGCTGCGCGCCTGATCAGCAGGTGGCATGATGATCCGGCGCGCGCTCGGCTAGGCCGCAGGCCACGCAGAACCTCCCGTCGGGAACATCACGCCGGTGCGGCGCGTTGCATGGAGCGACGGGGCAATTGCCGTAGCGCGCGAGAAAAGTCGTTCTCGGTTAGACCCTACCGCGGCTGGTGGGGTCCGGAGAACGACAGCGAGCCTGCCTGCTGGGCGCGCGCGCCCGCCGAGCGTGGCACTGGGGACTACGCGAGGCACCTAGCGAGCGCGGTATGAGCGCCGTCCGGGCACTGACCGAATGTTTGACCTGATGTGACCGTACTGACCCGAATATTGAAACGCCTACGAGGGATACGCGTCATGGTCGCCGATGACCACGACCAGCCGGCTGAGGAGAGCTATTGATGTCTGAGGTGCGCCGCCAAGCAGCCTTGATGCCACGACCGAACTGGGGCTGGCAAGACGAGGCTGCATGCCGTGGCCGTGACGTTGTGCTCTTCTTCGGCCCGGACGGGGAGCGTCAGCCGGAGCGTGAGCTCCGCGAGCGCAAGGCCAAGGCCGTCTGCACATCCTGCCCGGTCAAGTCTGAGTGCCTCACCTATGCGATCGGCAGGCCGGAGAAGTACGGCACCTGGGGCGGTCTGAACGAAGACGAGCGGTCGTCCGAGCGCCGTCGCCGGATGCGGCGGGCGAACGCGGCCTGAGGCTTCGCCGCGCCGTTCCCACGACCATGGTCTGCCAGAGCTGCAAGTCGAAGCGGCACGAAGAGTGCCGCGGAGATAACTGGTGCGACTGTCAGCACCAGCCTCCCGCCCGGCCGGCGGAAGAGCGCCTGGGCTGGATTCGCCAGGGTTAGCGTTCCGTTGGCCGCTGCGCTGCCCGCGGAATACCACTGCCGCCGCGGCGGTTCTCTCCTGCTGGTGGGGATGCACCAGTTAGGCTGCCTGTGCGAGTCGGCCGCCGCGAGGAGGAGCTCAGCGACATGGAGAGGCTTGCCGCGCAGGCTGCCAAGGCTGCTGATGCCCTGGCAGGAGCGCCAGCCGACGAAGTCATCGCCTGGGCGGTCCGCACATTCGGCAACCGGATCTGCATCACCTCATCGATGACTGACGCGGTCCTCGTCAATCTCGTAGCTCGGCACCAGCCGGGAATTGACGTGCTGTTCCTCGACACGGGTTACCACTTCCCGGAGACCATCGGCACCCGCGACGCGGTTTCTGCCGTCTACCCCGTCAACGTGATCAACGTGACGCCGCCGACGACAGTGTCGGAGCAGGATTCCGAGCTCGGCCCGAGGCTCTATAGCCGCAACCCCGATCTCTGCTGCTACCTGCGCAAAGTGGTGCCGCTCGAGGCGGCGCTCGGGCCTTACGACGCCTGGTTCACCGGCGTCCGCCGCGAAGAGACCGATGCCCGCAGCGACACCCGCGCAGTCGAGTGGGACGCCAGGCGCGAGATGGTCAAGGTCAACCCCATCGTGGAGTGGACCCAGCAGCAGGTTGATGATTACATCGCGGCCAACAACATCCTCGTCAACCCGCTGGTGTTCGACGGGTACCCGTCGATTGGGTGCCGGACGTGCACGTCACGCGTGGCCGACGGGGCGGACCCGCGCAGCGGGCGCTGGGCCGGCACGGCGAAGAGCGAGTGCGGGATCCACACCTGACCTTCGGCCTCTTGCCAGGCGTGCGGGGCGTCCGAATAGTGTCCCTGCTATGACCACTGCCCGGCGGCACGCCATGCACGAGGTGCTCAACCAGGTCTCACCCCTCGCCGGCTATGACGTCGCCGACGACGCCGCGCTGATGGACGGCCTGCGGCGGGAGGGCGGCGAGTGGGCCGAGGCCGAGCTGCACGAGCTGGGCAAGCTGGCCGGCGCGGCCGAAACCCTGGACCAGGCGCGGCTGGCGAACGTCCACAAGCCCGTGCTGCGGACCCATGACTCTCGCGGCTACCGGATCGACGAGATCGATTTCCACCCATCCTGGCACTACCTGATGGGCATCGCCGTGAGTCACGGCCTGCACGCTGCGCCGTGGGCCGACGACCGGGCGGGAGCGCACGTGGCCAGGGCCGCCAAGTTCCTGGTGTGGACGCAGGCCGAGGCTGGCCACGGGTGCCCGATCTCCATGACGTACGCAAGCGTCGCAGCCCTGCGCCAGGAACCCGGCCTGGCTGCCAGCTACGAGCCACTGCTGACCGCGTCTGTCTACGATCCGGGCCTTCGCGTTCCGCTCAGGAAGGCGGGACTGCTCGCCGGCATGGCGATGACGGAGAAGCAGGGCGGCTCCGATGTGCGCGCGAACACCACGACGGCAACCCCGGCCGGAGACGGCAGTTACTCGCTGACGGGGCACAAGTGGTTCTGCTCAGCCCCGATGTGTGACCTTTTCCTGGTGCTCGCGCAGGCGCCCGAGGGGCTGACGTGCTTTCTCCTGCCCCGGGTGCTGCCCGATGGCACCCGCAACGCCATGTACATCCAGCGGCTCAAGGACAAACTGGGGAACACCTCCAACGCCTCGAGCGAAGTGGAATACGACCAGGCAATCGCCTGGCGGGTCGGCGACCCGGGCCGCGGCGTGCGGACGATCATCAACATGGTGAGCGCAACCCGGCTCGACTGCGTGCTCGGCAGCTCGGCCGCCATCCGGCAGGCGACCGTCGTCGCGGCGAACTACGCCCGGCAGCGGCGGTCGTTCGGCGCCGCTCTGATCGACCACCCGGCGATGACCGGGGTGATCGCCGATCTCGTGCTGGAATCGGAGGCAGCGACCACGCTGGCGCTCCGGCTCGCTGGGGCGGCCGACCGGGCCGCGCGCGGCGACGCCGCCGAGGCGGCACTGCTGCGCATCGCGCTCCCGGCTGCCAAGTACTGGATCTGTAAGCGCGCACCGCTGGTGACGGCTGAGGCCCTCGAATGCCTCGGCGGCAACGGCTACGTCGAGGACTACTCGGTCATGCCCAGGTTGCTGCGCGACGCGCCGGTGAACTCCATCTGGGAAGGTTCAGGCAATGTGACCTCCCTGGACGTGCTGCGGGCGCTCAGCCGCGCGCCCGATGCGGCGGATGCACTGCTGGCCGAGGTCGACATGGGGGCTGATGACCAGCGGGTTGCCGCGGCCGCCGCCCGGCTGCGGTCGGAGCTGAAGGAGGCGGCAGCCGCGGGCCAGGCCGCCGAGCGCGACGTCCGCAGGCTGGCCGGCCAGATCACCGTTGCCCTGCAGGCCGCGCTGCTGGCCCGGCACGCGCCGGGCGCCATCGCCGGAGCCTTCGCTGCCACGAGGCTCGAGCCCGGCGGCTACGGACCTGCCTCACCGTTTGGCAGCCTGCCGGCCGGGCTCGACCTTCCGGCGATCATCGGCCGGGCTGACGCCACGCCCGCAGGGTAGGTCCTTCCGGCTCATTCCCGTTGCTACCGGCAGGTAAGGTCTACGGATGCACGTATGGCCGGGTGCTGCTTATCCGCTGGGCGCGACCTGGGACGGGTCGGGGACGAACTTCGCCCTGTTCTCTGAGGTCGCCGACCGCGTCGAGCTATGCCTCTTCGACGACGCCGGAGCCGAGACCCGGCTGGAGGTCACCGAGGTCGACGGGTTCGTGTGGCACTGCTACCTGCCCGGCGTCGGTCCCGGCCAGCGGTACGCCTACCGGGTCACCGGTCCCTACGAGCCGCGCCGGGGGCACCGCTGCAACCCGGCCAAGCTGCTGCTCGACCCGTACGGCAAGGCGGTCGACGGCAGCGTGCGCTGGGACGACGCGCTGCTCGGCTACCGGCCCGGCGCACCCGATCAGCCCAGCGGCACCGACAGCGCGCCGTTCATGCCCCGCAGCGTGGTGATCAACCCGTACTTCGACTGGACTGGCGACCGGCAGCTGCGCACGCCCTATCACGAAACCGTGATCTACGAGGCGCACGTGCGCGGCCTCACGATGCGCCACCCGCAGGTTCCCCATGACCTGCGCGGAACCTACTCCGGGCTGGCCGCTCCTCCGGTCATCGACCATCTGACCAGGCTCGGCGTGACCGCCATCGAGCTCATGCCGGTGCATCAGTCGGTGCCCGAGCGCGAGCTGGTAGCCCGCGGGCTGACGAACTACTGGGGCTACAACACCATCGGCTTCTTCGCCCCTCACAACGGCTACTCGAGCTCGGCGGAGCCGCACGGCCAGGTCGCAGAGTTCAAGGCCATGGTCAAGGCCCTGCACGCGGCGGGCATCGAGGTCATCCTGGACGTCGTCTACAACCACACCGCCGAGTCCGGCGCGGCCGGTCCGACGCTGAGCTTCCGGGGCATCGATAATGCCGCCTACTACCGGCTGGCCGACAACGACCCGTCCGTCTACCTCGACTACACCGGCTGCGGCAACAGCCTCAACGTGCGCCACCCGCATGCCCTTCAGCTGATCATGGACTCGCTGCGGTACTGGATTATCGACATGCACGTGGACGGCTTTCGGTTCGACCTGGCCTCCGCACTGGCCCGCGAGCTGCACGAGGTCGACAGGCTGTCGGCGTTCTTCGAGCTGGTGCAGCAGGACCCGGTCGTATCGCAGGTCAAGCTCATCGCCGAGCCGTGGGACGTCGGCGCGGGCGGGTACCAGGTCGGCAAGTTCCCGCCACTGTGGACGGAATGGAACGGCAAATACCGCGACACGGTCCGCGACTTCTGGCGCGGCCAGCCGGTGATCAGGCCAGAGTTCGCCTCTCGGCTCGCCGGCTCCTCCGATCTGTACGAGACCAGCGCCCGACGCCCGGTGGCCTCGGTGAACTTCGTCACCTGCCACGACGGCTTCACCCTCGCCGACCTGGTGAGCTATGACCACAAGCACAACGAGGCCAACGGCGACGGAAACCGGGACGGCACCGACGACAACCGGTCCTGGAACTGCGGCACCGAGGGCCCGACCGACGAGACCGCCATCACCGAGCTGCGTGCCCGCCAGCGGCGCAACCTGCTGGTCACGCTGTTCTGCTCGCAGGGCGTGCCGATGCTGCTGGCCGGCGACGAGCTCGGTCGCACGCAGGACGGCAACAACAACGCTTACTGCCAGGACAACGAGGTGTCCTGGATCGACTGGGAGGGCGCAGGCAAGCACGCAGAGCTGCTCGACTTCACCTGCGCGCTGATCGCTCTGCGGCGCGACCATCCAGTGTTCCGCCGGCGCCGGTTCTTCAGCGGCACCGCGCAGGGCAACACGGGTCTGGGCGACATCACCTGGCTAACCGCGGCCGGGACCGAAGTGACCGTCGCTGACTGGCGCTCCGACACCCGGGCGCTGGCGGTCCTGCTGAATGGCAGCGCCATCACCGAGCCCGGACCGCGCGGCGAGGCGATCACCGACGATAGCTTCCTGCTCCTGTTCAACGCCGGGGACCAGCCAGTGACCTTCACCCTGGCCGCCGCGGGCCAGGAGTCCGACTGGGAGGTCATTGTCGACACCGCCCGCCCCATGTCGGAGCCCGGTGACCGGCACGCCGCCGCCAGCCAGCTCTCGGTAACCGGGCGGACGTCCGTCGTCCTGCAGGCGCGCGAGCGATAGCGCCGCCTGCCAGCAGGGCCGCGCACTACGGTCTGGTTGACTGCTGGCCGTGCGCCAGATCTATCCGGCCCTGGGGCCGGATCTCGAGGTCATCACCGGGGCCGGCGCCGGCCCGTTGCCGGACGCGGTCAGCCAGCTCGCCTTCCTGTATGGGAACGTGGTCGCTGCCAACGCGGTCGTACCATCGGGTCGCGGCCTGGTTCGCGCGAACATGGTCGCCAGCGCTGACGGCGCAGTGACGCTCGACGGACGGTCAGGCGGACTCTCAGGGCCTGCCGACAAGATGCTGTTCAAGGTCCTGCGCAGCCTGGCGGACGTCATCCTGGTGGGCGCGGGCACCGCCAGGGCCGAGCACTACCGGCCCGTCCAGCCGGACGGCGTCTGGACAGGGCTCCGGCCGGCTGGGGCGTCCCTGCCGGCGATCGCCGTCGTAACCGCGACCCTCGACTTCGCCGACTGCCCGCGGCTGCTGACCGTCCCGACTGGCCCGTCGCAGACCATCGTGATCACCAGCGCCGCGGCGCCCGCTGACCGCAAGGCCGAGCTGGCCGGCCGCGTACGGCTCATTGAGGCCGGCGAGAAGCGCGTCGACCTGCGCGCGGCGGCCGGCGTCCTGCGCGAGCTGGGCTACGCCAGCATCCTCACCGAAGGCGGGCCGATGCTGCTCGGCGAGCTCGCCGCCTGCGGGCTGCTCGACGAGCTATGCCTGACCATAAGTCCGCTGCTGGCTGCTGGGTCCGGCGGCCGGATCCTGGCTGCTCCTGCTGGCAACGGCCCGGGCCCGTGGCCGGCCCAGCTGTCGCTGGGGCACGTGCTCGCCGACGGCGACGCCCTGCTCTGCCGCTACCTGACCGTCCCCGCAGATCCCGCCGAGTAAGCGCACTGGGAGTCCCGATGCCACTTCACGCCAAGGTCGATGAGACGCACGGGACCGCCGAGCTCGGCGTCAGCCCGGTGTACGGCGGCCTCGTCGGACATCCGATCCCCCGGCACCAGATCCCGGCCCGGTCGATGCCGCCGGATGTGGCCCTGCAACTGGTCAGGGACGAGCTGATGCTGGACGGCAACGCACGGCTCAATCTGGCGACGTTCGTCACCACCTGGATGGAGCCGCAAGCCGGGCAGCTCATGACCGAGTGCTTCAGCAAGAACATGATCGACAAAGACGAGTACCCGCAGACCGCGGAGCTCGAGCGGCGCTGCGTCAACATCCTGGCGCATCTCTGGCACGCGCCCTCCGCCGGTGACTCGGAGGCCGCCATCGGGTGCTCGACGACG
>DASQIW010000027.1:0-28383 GCA_035631375.1 Streptosporangiaceae bacterium | reverse complement strand
CACCGCTTCGCCCGCCCCGCGCGGTACCGCAGGCCAGGACGAGGTCGCCGCTCTGGCGAGCGACCTGATCAGGATCGACACCGCCAACCCGGGCGACCACTCGGGCCCTGGCGAGCGGAAGGCCGCCGAGCACGTGGCCGGGCTGCTCGCCGAGGTCGGCGTGGAGCCACGGATCTACGAATCCCACGAGAAGCGGGCCAGCGTCGTCGCCAGAATCGAGGGGGCCGATCCCCGGCGCCCGGCCCTGCTGATCCACGGTCATCTGGACGTCGTCCCGGCGACGGCTTCCGACTGGCGGGTGCACCCTTTCTCGGGTGAGATCGCCGAGGACTGCGTGTGGGGCCGTGGCGCCGTTGACATGAAGGACATGGACGCGATGATCCTGGCCGTGCTGCGCCAGCGCCTGGCGGAGGGCCGAAAGCCGGCCCGTGACGTCGTGGTTGCCTTCGTCGCGGACGAGGAGGCCGGCGGCACGTGGGGAGCGCGCTGGCTTGTCGATAACCACGCCGGTGAGTTCGAGGGCGTGACCGAGGCGATCGGAGAGGTTGGCGGGTTCAGCGTCACGATCGGCAGCAGTCGGCTGTATCTCCTGCAGACCGCTGAGAAGGGCATGGCCTGGATGCGCCTCACGGCGCAGGGCACCGCCGGCCACGGCTCGATGCTCAACAAGGACAACTCGGTCACCGAGCTCGCCGAGGCGGTCGCCCGCATCGGCCGGTATGAGTGGCCCGTCCGGGAGACCGAGGCAGCCTTCGCCTTCGCGCGGGAGGCAAGCCGGGCTCTCGGCGTCGACTTTGATCCCGCCGACCCTGGCGCGGTCCTCGGCAGGATCGGCCCGATCGCGAAGATGGTCGGCGCGACGCTCACGAACACCGCGAACCCCACGATGCTGTCGGCTGGCTACAAGGTGAACGTGGTGCCTCAGCGCGCAGCCGCCCAGGTCGATGGCCGGTTCCTGCCGGGCTTCGAAGAGGAGTTCCTCCGCGAGATTGACGCGCTGATCGGCCCCGCTGTCCTGCGTGAGCGGGTGCATCACGACATCGCGGTGGAGACGAGCTTCGACGGGGACCTGGTCGCCGGGATGAGCACCGCGCTGCTGGCCGAGGATCCGGCTGGCACGGTAGTGCCGTACTGCCTGTCCGGTGGGACGGACGCCAAGTCGTTCGCGCGGCTGGGCATCCGGTGCTTCGGGTTCGCGCCGCTGCGGCTGCCGCCCGAACTGGACTTCGCGGGCATGTTCCACGGCGTGGACGAGCGAGTCCCGGTCGCCGCGCTTCAGTTCGGCGTCCGCGTTCTCGACAACTTCCTTGACCTTTGCTAACCGTTCGCCACAGGCAGCCGTAGATCATCCGCGTTGTCGGCAGCGCGGTAGAGAATCGGGACGTGTGCTGTAGTGCCGTTTATCGGCGCATGCACGCTTCGTAGTGCTAGCGTGACTGCCTGTGCGGGACCAGCACCCCGGGACTGCGACCCCCCTTCCCTTAATGCGCCCGGTGAGCTCACTCGCACCCTGGCGGGTCAATCGGGATGAATTCCTGCTTCCGTCAGCTGGCCGAGAAGGAGGGCCGCGCCCGTGTGCCGGAACAGGGCTAGGAGCCTGGCGATGCCGGTCTGCTGCCGCGCAGCCGTGCGGCGGCACGGTGCCGTGACTAGTAGCGCGCGGACCGGTGCCCTGGCTAGCACAACCCTCAGGGTCAGCTGCGGGCGCGCGCCCGCTCCGGTGGCCACGGCTGCAGGTACCGCCCTCTCGGCGTGCCCGGCCGTGGCCGCCGCTTCAGGTGGTTACCGGTCGTGCCGCGCAGGCCCTGGCCACTGGATGCCGAGCTGCGTTCTCGCCTGACGGATAATCAGGCGGCGCAGCGTCGCTTTCCGGCTGCCGTCGGGATACAGGCGGAGCCTCGACAGCTCCCAGTTGCCATACTCGGCGTGATCGGTCAGAATGCGACGCGCCGCATCCCGCGAGGTACCTCGCGGCAGATAGAGCGATAGATACGAGTACTCCGCCATCAACTCATTGTGCGCGCCGGACGGGATGGTTCAATCACGTTGTCGGAATCCGTCCCCCCGACGGCCCCTGGGAACAGGCGGGTGCAGGACGCTGGTTAGGGTCCTGGAAGGGAACGGGGACGTTCGTGGCAGGTAGCGCGTCATCAGGCGGCGCGGTCGCCGTGTGAGGACGCCAGGGGGCTGGCGGTCGGCCGGGGATTAGCGGCGCTAGGGCGTGGCTGCGCTCGCTCCGGGCCTTCCCGGAAGTAAAAGGTGGAAGCAGTGGCAGCAGGAACCGAGGAATCGACTGGCGGCCGGAAGGCCAGTGCGAACGGTGGCAGCAAGCTGGTCATCGTCGAGTCGCCTGCCAAGGCGCGCACCATTGCTGGCTTCCTCGGCAAGGGTTATGTGGTCGAATCCAGCATCGGCCACATCCGCGACATGCCGGATAAGGCTGCGGAGATTCCGGCCAAGTACCGCAAGGAGGCTTGGGCCCGCCTCGGTGTTGACGTCGACCACGACTTCCAGCCGCTGTACGTCGTCAACTCGGACAAGAAGCAGCAGGTCGCCAAGCTCAAGCAGCTGCTGAAGACCGCCGACGAGCTCTACCTCGCCACGGACGAAGACCGCGAGGGCGAGGCCATCGCCTGGCATCTGAAGCAGGAACTCCGCCCTCGCGTGCCGACCCGCCGGATGGTCTTCCACGAGATCACGCCGGAGGCTATATCGAGGGCTATCGCCTCTCCGCGCGACGTCGACGAGGGGCTTGTCGAGGCCTATCAGACGCGACGGGTTCTCGACCGGCTCTACGGGTACGAGGTCTCGCCTGTGCTGTGGAAAAAGGTCATGCCGCAGCTGTCCGCCGGGCGAGTTCAGTCGGTCGCGGTCCGGCTCGTCGTCGACCGGGAACGGGACCGGATCGCGTTCCGGCCCGCGGAGTACTGGGACCTGGAAGCAGAGTTCGCCAAGATAACGGACGGCCTAGAGGTGGGGGACGTCACGACGTTCATGGCGACGCTCCTGACGGTCGACGGGCGCCGGGTGGCACAGGGCCGCGACTTCAGCTCAACCGGAGAGCTGCGGGGCGCTGACACCCCCGACGGGATCCTGCACCTCGACGGCGGCGCCGCAGTGGCGCTGCGGGACCGGCTGGCTGACGCGGCGTTCCGGGTTAAGTCGGTCGAGCGCAAGCCATACCGCCGGTCACCGTACGCACCGTTCCGCACCACCACACTGCAGCAGGAAGCCTCGAGGAAGCTGGGCTTCTCGGCCCGGTACACCATGCAGCTGGCCCAGCGGCTGTATGAGAACGGCCACATCACCTATATGCGGACCGACTCGGTGACCCTGTCGCAGACCGCGCTGAACGCTGCGCGCGCTCAGGCGAGGCAGCTCTACGGCGCCGAGTATGTGCCGGACGCGCCGCGCATCTACGACAGCAAGGTCAAGAGCGCGCAGGAAGCGCACGAGGCTATCCGGCCGGCCGGCGATGAGTTCCGGACGCCCGCCCGAGCCGGGCTGTCTGGCGACGAGCATCGCCTGTACGAGCTGATATGGAAACGCACGGTGGCGTCCCAGATGAAGGACGCGACTGGCGAATCGGTCTCGGTGCGCGTGCTCGGCCGGGCTGACGCGCGCGAGCCGATCCTGGTCGGGGCTTCGGGGGTCGGCCCTCAGGGGCAGCAGAGCATCCCTGGCCGCGAAGCCGAGTTCACCGCCTCTGGCAAGGTCATCCACTTCTACGGGTTTCTCAAGGCCTATGTGGAGGATGCCGACGACGACGCCGAGCGGGACGACAACCAGCGAAGGCTGCCGCCGCTGACCGAGAACGAGCCGCTGCGCGCAGTCGGCCTCGAACCGGCCGAGCACGCAACCAGGCCGCCCGCGCGCTACACCGAAGCAACGCTGATCAAGGAGCTCGAGGACCGTGCCATCGGCCGGCCGTCGACGTACGCCTCGATCATCAGCACGATCCTGGACCGCGGCTATGTATTCAAGAAAGGAACGGCCCTGGTCCCGTCGTTCGTGGCGTTCGCCGTGGTAACGCTGCTGGAGCGGCACTTCCCTCACCTGGTCGACTACGAATTCACCGCCCAGATGGAGGACGCCCTCGACGACATCGCCAACGGCGAGGCGCAACGGGTGCCGTGGCTGCGCCGGTTCTACTTCGGCGCGGACGGCGAGGAAGGCCTCAAGGAGATGGTGAGCGACCTGAGCGAGATCGATGCTCGGGACGTCAGCTCCTTCCCGCTGGTCGGCACGGACATCGTGGTTCGGGTCGGGCGGTATGGCCCCTACCTGGAGCGCGACGGCCAGCGTGTCAACGTGCCGGAAGGCACAGCGCCGGACGAGCTGACGCCGGAGTTTGCCGCCGAGCTGCTGAGCCGGCCGAGCGGTGACAAGGTGCTGGGCACTGACCCGGAGACGGGCAAGACGATCGTCGCCAAGGCAGGCAGGTTCGGCCCCTATGTGACCGAGGTGCTGGAGGACGATGCGCCGTCCTCGGCGAAGCCGCGGACGTCGTCTCTGCTGAAGTCGATGGACCTGGACAGCGTCACGCTCGACGAAGCGATCCGGCTGCTGACGCTGCCCCGCACGCTCGGGGAGATCGACGGCGAGCCGGTCACGGTCCAGAACGGCCGCTACGGGCCTTATGTGAAGAAGGGCGCCGAGAGCCGGTCGCTGGAGTCCGAAGAGCAGATGTTCACGGTCACGCTGGACGAGGCGGCGGCACTGCTGGCGCAGCCGAAGCCACGGGGCCGGGCCGCGCGGGCCGCTGCGGCGCCGCCGCTGCGGGAGCTGGGCGAGGATTCGGCCACCGGCAAGCCGATCGTGCTGCGCGAGGGCCGGTTCGGGCCCTACGTGACCGACGGTGAGACGAACGCCTCGCTGCGCAAGGGCGACACGGTCGAGTCGATCACGCCGCAGCGCGCCATCGAGCTGCTCGCCGAGCGGCGCGCCGCGGCGCCAGCGCCGAAGCGCCGGACGGGCGCACGCTCGGCCGCTGGTTCTGCGAAGAGCGGCAGGGCAGGGACCAGGTCGACGGGCAGCCGCAGGACGAAGAAGGCACCGGCCAACGGAGACTGACCGCGTAGGGGCCGGTCCCGGCCTGGGCTGTCCGGCCCGGCGGCCGTGACCTCCGCTGAGACTGTTCTGGAGCCCCGGCTCGCTCGGACCGGCGGGCGTTGGCGTGCGCTACGAGGCTGTTCGGGCTCCCCAAGTTGCGTGACGCGGCAAACGGCTGCAGGCTGGAACTAGTCCGTTCCGTTACGATTTTCCCGTCGCGGCGGCTCAGGTTTACGCTGTCAGCCGCCCACCGCCGGAAGGGCCGATACCCTAACGCCGTGAACTTTCGATCCCCTTTGGGCGTACGCAGCGCCGGTGTGCTTGCGATCAAGTCGTTCCGGCGGCTGTGGGTCGCGCTGACGCTGTCCAGCCTGGGGGATTGGCTGGCTCTGATAGCGCTGTCGTCCCTGGCGGGCGACATCGGCGGGAACAGTGGCGGCGTGTACGCGGTCAGCGGCGTGTGGCTGAGCTCGCTGCTGCCCGCCCTGGTGCTGGGGCCGCTGGCGGGTGCGGTTGCCGACAAATTCGACCGCCGGACGAACATGATCATCGGCGACGTGATCAGGGCGGTGCTCTACGTCAGCATCCCGATCAACATGTCGGTCGGTTTCGCCAACCAGCTGACCTGGATCTATGTCGTCCAGTTCCTGGCCTCGTGCGCGTCGCTGTTCTGGGCGCCGGCCAAGGACGCATCCGTGCCGAACCTGGTGCCGAGGGACAAGCTGGAGGCCGCCAACCAGCTCAGCCTGTTCTCGACTTACGGAACTGCGCCGTTCGCCGGTGTGCTTTTCTCCCTGCTAGCGGTGCTCAGCACGGCACTCGGGCATCTCTCGCACTACTTCTCGACTAACCAGGTCAACCTGGCGCTGTACTTCAACGCGGCGACATACGTGGTATCCGCGCTGACGGTCTACTCACTTCGCGAACTACGCCGGCGGCGGACGGACAGGATCATCTCGTCGCCATCGATGCTCAAATTGATCTGGGACGGCTGGAAGTATGTCGGCCACAGCCAAGTAGTCCGCGGCATCCTGATCGGCATGACCGGCGCCTTCGCGGCGGCTGGTGCCGTGGTCGGCCTGGGTCCCTCGTATATCAGGGACGTGCTGCAAGGCGGGAACGCCGGCTGGGGTGCTGCGTTTGCCGCAATCTTCTTCGGGCTGGCTATCGGGATGTTCCTCGGCCTGCGGGTGCTGAAGGGCTTCTCTCGTCGGCGGCTCTTCGGGGTGTCCATCATGTTCGCCGCGGTGCCGCTGGCTGCCGCCGCCCTGCTCCCCAGTCTGGTCCTGACCGTCATGCTCGTCATCGTGATCGGCGCATGCGCTGGCGTGGCGTACGTGACCGGATACACCGTGATCGGCCTCGAGGTCGACGACGAGACTAGGGGCCGGACGTTCGCGTTCCTGCAGTCGATGATCCGGGTGATCTTGTTCGCCGTGATTGCGATCGCGCCGCTTCTAGCGGGCGGCCTGAGCGAGCTGGCTAGCGCGATGGGCAGCTCTAGCCTGCACGTGGGCGACGTCGACTACCGCAACGTCGGGTACAACGTGGCGCTGCTGCTGGCGGCGGTGGTCGCGGTGCTGCTGGGCCGGTGGTCTTACCGGCAGATGGACGACCGCCGTGGCGTGCCGCTACTGGCCGACCTGGGCTCGGCGTTGCGGCCCGAGCCCGGACTGGCCGACGACGGGCAGACCAATGGCGTGGCGCGAGGGGTGGCACTCGCCGCGGGTGCGGGTCAGGCGAGGCGCTCCGGCGTGCTGCTGGCTCTGGAGGGCGGCGAGGGCGCCGGCAAGTCGACCCAGGCCCGGCTGCTCGCCATCTGGCTTCGAGACCAGGGGTATGACGTCGTCACGACGCATGAGCCTGGTGCCACGAAGATCGGCATGCGGCTGCGGGCGCTCCTGCTCGACACCGCCCACACCGGGCTCGCGCCGAGCGCTGAAGCGCTCATGTATGCGGCTGACCGAGCCGAGCACGTGCAGTCTGTGATCATCCCGGCGCTGGAGCGCGGCGCGATCGTCGTGACCGACCGCTATGTCGACTCCTCGCTCGCATACCAGGGCGCCGGACGGCAGCTCCCGGTGGCCGAGATCGCCGCGTTGAACAAGTGGGCGACGGGCGGCCTGGTGCCTGAGCTGACGATTGTCCTCGACCTGCCGCCTTCCATGGGTCTTGGCCGCAGGCTCAGCTCGGCGGATCGGCTGGAGTCAGAGCCGGTCGAATTCCACGAGCGCGTCAGGGCAGGCTTTCTTCGCCTGGCTGCCGCCGATCCCGGCCGGTACCTGGTGCTGGACGCGGGTCGGCCGGAGGCCGAGGTGAGTCGCGAAATCCAGCTCCGGGTACGCGATCTGCTGCCCGATCCGGTGCCGTTCACGGCCGAGGAGAACACCGGGTCATTCCCCGCGGTGCGCGAGTGACTGCTGGCCCTGCCCCCGCCGTGTTTGGCGAGCTAGCCGGCCAGGAGTTCGTAGTCGACCAGCTGCGGCGGGCCGCGGAAGCCGGCGAGGCAATGACGCATGCGTGGCTGTTCACCGGGCCTCCCGGCTCCGGGCGGTCACTGGCCGCCAGGGCCTTTGCCGCAGCGCTGCTGTGTGACCGCGGCGGCTGCGGAGAGTGCCCGTCGTGCCGTCAGGTCGCTGCGGGCACTCATGCCGATCTGCTGCTGATCCGTCCGGAAGGGCTGTCCTACGGTGTCCGCCAGACCAGGGATCTGGTACTCAAGGCGGCCACTGCGCCGGTGTACGGCCGGTGGCGAATCGTGCTGTTCGAGGACGCGGACCGGGCTACCGAGCAGGCCGCGAACGCGCTCCTGAAGGCGATCGAAGAGCCTGCGACGCGGACGGTGTGGCTGCTCTGCGCGCCGTTCGCGGATGACCTGCCTACCACGATCAGGTCGCGGTGCAGGCTCGTGACGCTAGTAACGCCTCGTACCGAGGCCGTGGCGGCGGTTCTGGAGCGCGAGGGCGTGGCTCCGGAGCGCGCAAGGGTCGCTGCACTCGCAGCCCAGGGTCATATCGGCCGGGCCCGGCGGCTCGCCACCGATTCGGAAGCGGCTGGCAGGCGCGGCGAAGTGCTCCGGGTACCGGACCAGCTCGGCAGTATCGGCGACGCGCTGCGGGCCGCGGCCGGTCTGGTGAGGGCCGCCGACGCGGAGGCCGCCGCGGTAACGCAGGAGCTGGACGAGCCCGAGCGGGAGGCACTACGGCGGGCGTTCGGCGAGGGCTCGACGGGCAAGGGAGTGGCGACCGCACTGCGGGGCGCAGCCGGAGCGCTGCGGGACCTGGAGGACCGGCAGAAATCGCGGGCCACGAGGCTCAAGCGCGACGCGCTCGACCGGGCGCTGCTGGACCTGGCGGCGTATTACCGCGACGTTCTCGCGGTGCAGGTGGGCGCGACGGTGGAGCTGGCCAACGAGCCACGGGCCGAGCAGATCCGCAAGCTGGCGGGCGCGACGGGACCGGCAGCGACCGTGCGGCGGCTGGAAGCCATCATGCGCTGCCGTCAGCGACTGGAACTGAACGCGGCACCGCTGCTCGCGGTCGAGGAGCTCACGCTCGCACTGATGTGAGCGGTCGAGGCTGCGGCCGCCAGCCGAGCGGCATCATGGGTGCCTACTTAGTGGTGCTATAGCCCCACCAACTCGGCACCCATGAGACGAGTTCCCGCGCTTGAGCGGCGGTTTGCCGGGATTGCGGCATTAGCGGGAGACAACCCCGTTACCAAGCCTTAGGGTTTTTGCCATGGGCCTGATGATGGCGGTGAGTTTCCAGCGCAATGGGCGGCTCTACTATCTCGATCCTGGTCCCTATCAGCCCACCGTGGGCACCAAGGTGCTCGTGCCCACGGACGCGGGCCCTGAGGTTGCCGAGTGCATCTGGGCGCCCCAGTGGGTAGACGACGAGATCACCGGGCTGCCGGTGTGTGCAGGGCTGGCCGGGGAGGACCACCTGAGCCGGGATGAGGCGAACAGGCACCGCCGCGCCGAGGCCCGGGTGACGGCCCGGCGCCTGGTGCGGGAGCACGAACTTCCGATGAAGATCATCGGCGTCGATTACCTGGACCAGGGGAACGTTTTCACGATCTACTTCAGCGCCCCCGGCCGGGTCGACTTCCGGGCGCTGGTCAAGGACCTGGCCGGCCGGTTGCGCGCCAGGGTGGACCTGCGGCAGATCGGGCCTCGGGACGAGGCCAGGTTGCAGGGCGGCATAGGTCCGTGCGGCCGTGACCTTTGCTGCGCAACGTTCCTCAAGGACTTCGAGCCAGTCTCCGTTCGCATGGCCAAGGACCAGGATCTGCCGGTCAACCCGCTGCGGATCGCCGGGGCCTGCGGACGCCTCATGTGCTGCCTGAAGTATGAGCACCCGCTCTACCAGGAATTCCACGCGACTGCGCCGCGGTACGGCGAGGCGGTCGAGACGCCGGATGGGCCCGGCACCGTGGTCGGTCACAACGTCCCGGCTGACCAGGTGGTCGTCAAGTTGGCCGAGGATGGCAGGCGCACCACCTGCCCGAAGGCGTCGGTATGCGGGTCTCGCAAGGCTTACGAGGCGATGCACGGCGATGCGCGCGAACCCGCCCAGGACCGGTAGAATCCTGTGGCTCGCAGCGTTCGTCCCTGCGTGCGCCGCCTTAGCTCAGTCGGCAGAGCGATTCACTCGTAATGAATAGGTCGTCGGTTCGATTCCGACAGGCGGCTCCCAAGTCAAGCTCCTCCCCGGTAACCGGAGAGGGGCCTTCCTAGCCGACGCTGGCACGCTGCGCTGCGCCGCCTTCCACCCCGCCACCGCGGTGCAGACCGAAAATCAGGCGACAAGCCTCCCCGGCCCGCCCCGGCATCCGGGACGGGCGGGACACAGGGCAGATCGCGCTGACTGCTCTTATGGCCCCGCC
Source organism: Streptosporangiaceae bacterium (assembly GCA_035631375.1). Lineage (GTDB taxonomy): Bacteria > Actinomycetota > Actinomycetes > Streptosporangiales > Streptosporangiaceae > JAJYUU01. Next base: position 18,441 of record DASQIW010000027.1, on the reverse strand, counting down.
ATCTGGCGGAAGCGATCCATCAGCCGGGATCCGCGACGGGTCAGGAACCACTGCCCGACTAGGACAAAGCCGAACGCCACCACCACCGCGTCCACGGCCCAGTGCACTGAATATGGCGGGTACGCGTATTGCGAGGTGCGCTCGTAGATCGCAGGAACCTTGCGGCCGATGTCCAGACTGAGGAAGCTACCGGCCCACTCGACGTCGTGCCGCACGACCTTGCCGTCTGCGAGCAGGAAATTGCCATCCCAGTGGCAGCCTTGGTTGTAGAGGCAGGTCTGATGTTCCGCCACGAAATAGCCATGCGTGCCGTTCCCAGTCGCGGCCGCTATGTCGGCGACGAAGTAGACGCCGCCGCCGCCGATGCATAGGACGCCGAGCGCGAGCAGGAACCAGCGTCGCACTATGTCGCGCCAGCGGTCCAGCGCAGCAGCGGGCGCGCGCCAGCGGTTCCGCGCTGCCGTCATGCGCTCTCCGTAGCGGGCTAGTGGCGCAGCCCTAATACGCAGGCCGACCGACTGCGATCAGTGTGCGCCACGAAGTTGTCCTCGTCCAGCGCCGGCAGGCGGGCCGCGTGATTCAGCGCTAAGGAGGCGGACTATGCCTCTCGCGCGAGCAGGTCGGCGGTTCGAATCCCTGCCCGCGCACGAGCCCGCGACGCCAGGCACATGGGCCCGGCGACGGGAGGGGTGAGGGGCGTGATCTCGGCCTCAACGTTCCCACGGGATGCCTGCCCCGTTGGAGGAAGCGGATTAACTCACGCGGCTCTCAACCGCGAGACTGCCGGTTCGAGCCCGGCACGGAGCACGCAAGGCGCAATGGGCGAATCGGGAGAGTCGGCGGCCTTTCAGGCCGTGCTGCCCGGCTCCCCGGTCTCATGCACCACGGCCATCGCGATGCCCTCCTCGAGCGTGATCGTTTGCCGCAGGCACCGCCGGGCGTGTGGCCTGGGCATCGGTGAGGTCAGGACGCCCATACCGAGCTGGTGTAGCGCCGGTCTGGGCTGTGGCAGGCGCTTCATCTGGGCGAACGTATAGCCGCGCTGCAGTAACCATGGATGCTTCCAGGGGCATCTGGCCGTTTAACTAGTGTGGAGTCGGTAGAGCGTTATGGCTGCGGGGTGACCGTCGCGTCTGCCTCGCAATGTGGGCATTAAGTATGGCAAGCCCGTTGTGGTACCAGCTGCCGGGGAACCACGGTACGAGTAGCGAACTACGGGTGGCGATGGACAGTTACGTCAGTGTCGACGCGCCCTACGTGGACTGGGCGTTTGCCCAGTCTCCATTCGCCCTGGCCATACACGACAGGAACCTGGTGTGCCTGCGCGTCAATGACCATATGTGCCAGATGTTCGGCCTGACCGAAGATGATCTCCGCGGACGGCGCCTGACGGATGTACTGCAGGGTCCCCAGTACGACGCGATTGAACGCAATATGCGCAGAGTACTTGAGACAGGTGAGGCGACGCATCGGCGCACATACCGGCGCGTACCCGTCGAGACCCACGAGCGCGCCTGGTCGGTCACCGTCTCCCCGCTCAAGGATGAAGCAGGCCGCACACAGGCTGTGTGGATCGGAGTGCTCAACATCTCCGAGCAGTACGCGGCCCGCCAGCGCCTGACCCTGCTGAACCACGCAGGTACTCACATCGGTACCACGCTGGATGTCACCAAGACCGCCCAGGAACTGGCCAACATCGCCGTGCCGCAGTTCGCCGACCTCGCGATCGTTGACCTGCTCGATGCGGTGCTTCTCGCCGACGACACGAGCCTGGGACCGCCACCCGGCACCGTCGCGCTGCGCCGGGTCGCCCATCAGTCCGTCTTTCCTGGTGTCCCCGAGGCCGTCGTCCAGCCAGGAGAGATCGACATTCATCCGGAGTCCTACCCGCCAGCCCGTGCTCTGGCCACCGGACAGACGGTGCTGATGGGCGCGGACGATCCCACGTTCTTCGCGGCGAGCGGTCACAATCCGGCACGGGCGGCTGCGATTCGCAGGTTTGGCCTCCACTCGCAGCTGTCGGTGCCGATACAAGCTCGCGGGGTGACTCTTGGCGTTGCCGTGTTCATCCGCGGGCAACGCCCGGAACCGTTCGAAGAGGACGATGTGCTGCTGGCAGAGGAGCTCACAGCCCGAGCTGCACTGTCGCTTGACAACGCGTGCCGGTACACCCACGAGCGGACAACGGCTCTCGCTTTGCAGCGCAGCCTGCTGCCGCAACGACTCCCCGAGCAGTCGGCCGTCGAGGTGGCGAGCCGGTACTTGCCGGCCAGCGTGAACGCCGGCGTGGGCGGTGACTGGTTCGATGTGATCCCGCTCTCCGGGGCCCGGGTCGCCCTGGTCGTCGGGGATGTGGTTGGCCACGGCATCCACGCCTCCGCCACCATGGGAATGCTTCGCACGGCGGTGCGAACGCTTGCGGACGTCGACGTTCCCCCCGACGAGCTGCTCATCCGACTGGACGACCTCGTCGGCCGGTTCTCAGCTAGAGCGGAGGCAGGCGAAGACGACGCCGCAGAGAACGAGGTCGGCGCCACCTGCCTGTACGCGGTCTACGATCCGGTATCCCGCCGGTGCAACCTCGCCCGCGCCGGCCACCCCCTTCCGGCGCTCGTCACTCCCGATGGCACCGTGAGCTTCGTGGACATGCCGGCGGGTCCCCCGCTGGGCCTTGGCGGCCTGCCGTTCGAGAGCACCGAGATCGAGCTGTCGCCAGGGAGCATCCTGGCTCTGTACACCGACGGCCTCATTGAGTCGCGTGATCACGACATTGATCTCGGGCTCGAACAGCTGCGATGCGCACTGAACCGTCCGGCGCCGTCACTGGAGACGACCTGCGACAACGTTCTCGAGGCCGTGCTCGGAGAGCGCCCTGCGGATGACGTCGCGCTGCTCGTTGCCCGCACCCAGGCGCTGCAGAGCGACCGGGTTGCCACCTGGGACCTGCCCGCCGATCCAGCCGCCGTGGGCGATGCCCGCAAGCAAGTAGGCGCGAAACTAGAAGGCTGGGGCCTCGAGGATGCGGCATTCGTCACCGAACTCGTCGTCAGCGAGCTAGTGACGAACGCGATCCGGCATGCCGAGAGCCCGATTCAGCTACGGCTCATCAGGGACCGGACGCTGATCTGTGAGGTTTCCGATGGCAGCAGCACTGCACCGCATCTCCGGAAGGCCAGGGCCTTCGACGAAGGCGGACGAGGCTTGCTGCTTGTCTCCCAGCTGACCGAGCGCTGGGGCACACGCCAGACTGAGCACGGCAAGACCATATGGGCCGAGCAGCCCCTGCGGGACAACTAAGCCTGGCGGTGGTTGCACTGGGCTCACCTGAGCAGGGTCGTGGCAGATCACGCCAGATCGGGCAGATCACTCAGCCGGAGCGGGTTCGTCTTGGCTACTCAACGGCAGGCACATGCACTGCGAGTAGAGCCAGAAGGTGCATCCTTGAGGTATGAGCCCTGCGAGAAGGCCAGAACCGGGCACGGGTGCTGGGTCTCCGGATCCCAACCAGCAGGCGGCCAGCGAGCGGTCGCAGCTTCTGGAAGAGCGCGAGCGCCTGGCTAATGAGCGTGATCGCGAGGCCAATGAGCGCGAGCGGGTGGCAGATGAGCGTGAGCGGGACGCTGACGTACGTGAGCAAGCGGCTGACGAGCGGGAACTGCGCCTAGGGGAGCGGGCGGCGCAGCTAAGGCTCCGATCAAAGGACCTTCGTGAGCGAACGAAGGATGCCCGCGAACATGCTGAGCAGGCTGTTGAAGCGGCGACAGCTGCACTGAATGCGAACAGCGACCGTACGAGCCGGGCCGTGGCCGCGCTGGAACGGGGGCGCGCACGGGCCGATCGGGAGAAGGCGAGCGCTGCCAGGGCATTGAAGCACGGCGAAGAGCAGCCGGAGAGGCCGAGCTATGACTTCGGTGAGCTGGCGGATCGCGTCTTGGCAATGCGCCGGAGGACAGCGGCGGCCGCGGCGCAGCTCGCCGACAGCGAGGATGAAGTTGCCCGCCTCCACGAGGAGCTGGCAGCTCGAGAGGCCGGCAGCACCCAGTACCAGCGCATCGCCCAGGAGGCGCGCCAGGCTGCGCGCCGGGCCCGCGAGATCCAAGAGAAGTTCAGCGGCTGAGGCCGACAGCCCGGAGTGCGTCAGCAGGGCGCCGCGGCAAGGATTCCCCGGAATCCGCCGCGGCGCCGCGTCACGTTTACCCGGGCCGGGCGGGTCTACTCACGTCCTTGTACTCGTGGTTTGACACGGATGGCGCTGTCATCGGACGTTAACTCTCGACTGATATCTTGCCTTCCATTATATTAATTTCATGGCCGCTAAGCCCATGACGGGACAGGCGTTCTTCGTGCTCACCGCGCTAGCCGATGGCCCGCGGCATGGATACGGCATCGTGGGCGAGGTTGCCGAACTGTCGCAGGGGCGGGTGACGCTGAAGATCGGCAGCCTTTACGGGGTGCTGGACCGGCTCTCGGCTGAGGGGCTAATCGAGCCGGACCGGGAGGAAGCCCATGACGGTCGGCTGCGCCGGTATTACCGGCTGACTCAGGACGGGCGGCGAGCGCTTGCTACGGAGGCCGAGCTTCGCGCCGCCTCCGCTCGCGTGGTCAGGGCGAGGCTGCGTCTCACGGGCACGGAGCCAGCCGGATGAGCTCCGACCTGGACCTGGAGGACCGTTACCGGCGAGTGCTGCGGCTGCTGCCCGGCTACTACCGGGACGAGTGGGAAGAAGATATGGTCGCCGCCTTCCTCGACAGCCGGCTGACCGGCGATCTCGACGAAGACGTCTACGTCGTCCTCTTTGGTCGGCCCAGCTGGCAGGAGGTGGCGAGTGTGGCCGGCCTTGCCGCCCGGCTGTACCTGGGCGGCGCGACCGCTCCGCGCCGGTATTTCGCGTGGGGACAGGCCACCCGGTTCGCCGTGCTCGCCGTGACACTGGTCCAGGCGACCAGGGGCCTTGATGTGCTGCTGCTGACGGCCTGGAGCCGCCGCCTGTTTGGCTGGCTCCCCGCGCCGCCCGCTGGCATGGTAGCCGCGATGCCTTCCAGCTTGCCGTCTGCTGTGTGGTACCTGGTCGCCTACGCCTGGATTGTTGCTTTCGTGATGCTGGCGCTGAGGTACTACCGGATCGCTCAGTTCATCGCAGCGCTGGCGATCGTGCCCGACCTCGTCACGCTGCTGCAGGGCCAGTTCACCGGTCGCTTGCCGGCGCCCTACGTCGGGCCGTGGGCCTTCTTTTTCCTGCTCAATCTTGCCCCGGTCCTGGCGATGACGGCGTTCCACCGGGACGCGCCATCGGCTCCGTGCTGGCCGTGGCTGCTGGCGCTGCCCGCTAACTACCTGCTGGTGGTCGTGCCGCTGCTGGCGCTTGACCTGAATGGCAACTCCGCCTGGGTGCCGGACTTTTCCGGGCTGTACTGCATCCTCGTTACCCTGGCCTGCCTGGTGCGCTTGCCCCTGGCCCGGTCCCGCCAGGCCGCCAGCTCGGGCGTGTGGTCGCTGACCCTGGTCCTGCTGGCCACCGATGCCGGGGCGTACCGGATCTTCTCGATCGCTGACTACCTACACGACCGGCACCTGATCAATGTGGGCCTGGCGGAACTACTCATCCTTCTGGTCGCAGTGGGCCTGATCGCCTCCGACGCAGCCCGGGCTCAGGCAGCCGCATCCGCACCGCCGCCATATCCGCAGCCGGGATGAGGAAACGTCGGCCCGACCTAAGGAGAAGTCAGGACATGCCGTTCCCTCCTGCGCCGCGCCCATCGTTCGTCCTGGCCAGCGTCCTAGCCGCCGCTGGCATGGTGCTCGCCGCGGCCGCCTGCAGCCAGATCACTCCGCTAGCCGCGCCCGCCGCGCCCGCTGCGCCTGTCTCCAGGCTGGGGTCACCGATCATCCTGCAAGTCCTGCACAGCCAGCCTCCGACAGGAACGGCCAGCTGCCCGGCCGGTCTGGTTCAGGTCTGGATGCGGCCGGGCGCCACCGCAATGACGTGCTTCCGTCCGGTCGGGACGCCAGTGACGATCAACTCCGCAGCGGTCTCATCTGTCTCCACAGACCGGCCGACGCCTCCATCAGGCAAGCCGGCGCAGCCCGTAACCTACGGATTCACGGTGGGTGTGCCGGCGGCCCAGGTGGCGGCGGTGACAGCGCTGATCGCGCAGGCGTATCAGTCGCAGGACGCAGTCGGCGTCAGCGTCGACGGCAAGCTCTGGCAAGCGGCCCAGGTCCTCCAGCCATTCCCTGGTCGGCAGTTCCAGATCGCCTTGATCAGCAGGAGCCAGGCTCTGCAGCTACACCGCCTGCTAATTCCGGTCGGCTGACCGCGGCTGGATCTCAGGTCAGCCCCCTGGCTCTCCGCGGCCCGCTCAATCCAGGGCGTCAAATCTCCAGTCGGTGCGGCCAGCCACCGACCCGTACTCCCACGTCATGACATGCCGAGCTGTGACCCGATAGAGGTCAGCGCGTTCGTGGTGGACGGTGTCGGTCTGCCCGGTGGCGGGGTCCACATACTTGGCAGAGTAGAGCCGATCCACCGCGTCCTTTTCGGTCTCGTCAGTCACCACGCTGGCTGGTCCCTCGATGATGATGACGTCATCGCCGTCCCCGGCGCAGAGTACGACCCATCCGGCCCCGGCGAGATTGCGCGCCTTCTGCAGCTGCCGGTCGGTAATGAACCAGGCCTTGTTGTCCTGCCACACAAACCAGACCGGCACGCAGTGCGGCCGGCCGTCAGGCCTGGTAGTCGACAGCCAGATTGACCGGGTTGCCTGCAGTCGCACGTTGACCCTCGCCCAAGGGATGTGGCCAGGGGCAGCGGCGTTCACACAAGGAGGCTAGGCGACAGCTCGGACAGTGGCCTGCGCGACAGAACCCGCGTGTTTATTGGAAGGCGCGTCCGCGGGGCGTCAGCTACATTCGCGGGATGTTGGCCTCCGAACGCGTGCGCCTGCGACCCATGGTCCCGGACGACGCCACCGCGCTGTACGAAATGTGGTCCGACCCGGAACACCACATGCTCACCGACGACAGCCCGATGCTGATTGAATCGCTGGCGGCACGTCGGGCCAGGCTAGAGAGGTCATTGGCCGAACCGGACGCTCGTACCGCCAGATTCACTGCCGAGACGATCGCCGATGGCGCCGTGATCGGGACGTGCACGTTGTGGGGCCTCGACGCTTTCAATCAGTTCGGCCACATCGGTATCTCGCTGCTCCCGGCCGCACGCATGCAGGGGTACGGCCGGGAAATGATGGAGCTGCTGTGCCACTACGGCTTCCGCTTCCGCAACCTGCACCGGATCGAGCTGGAGACGCTCGCGACCAACGCCGCCATGCGGAAGCTGGCCGAAAGCTGCGGTTTCGTGCTCGAGGGCATCCAGCGCGAGCAGGCCTACGACGGCGACGGCTTCTCCGACATCGTGCTCTACGGGCTGCTCAGGCACGAGTGGAGGCGCTAGAACCGGGTGGCGCCGGCGCTGACGACAAGCGTCTAGTGCGACCAGCCCACAGATCGGCCGAGCCTAAATCGGTTGCTTGGGCTGGCCGCGCCGTGACACCCTCGGGCCGACGCAGGCCCGCGCCAGGCGGGCCTCGCTGATTCGCGCTCGCTGTGCAGGAGGGAGGACGCAAGTGACAACTCGCGTTTCACGCTGCTCGTCCAGCCCTCAATCTCTCAGGAGACACACGAGTGCCCACTCATGGCTATCAGCGCCGCGGCAAATGGCGCATTGACGATGACGAACTGACCTTCATCAAGCGCAACCGGAACCGGGCGAGACTGCCGGCCGAGGATGCCGCCGATGCCACCGACGGTCTGGCAGAAGGCGACCGGTGGTCCACCTGGGATCAGTCTTCACCGACGCAGCGTGGCCCCCAGCCCTACCCAGACTGGCTCGTGACGGAGCTCGCGGCCGTCGACACCGAACTCGGCATCCTCAAGACAGGCAAGGAAGCTGACGTGTTCCTGGTGCGCCGCGCCGTGCCAGGGACGCACCGATCATGCCTGCTGGCGGCCAAGCGATACCGGGCTGCGGAGCATCGCATGTTCCAGCGCGACAGCCAGTACCTGGAAGGACGTAGGGTCCGCGAGTCGCGCGCCAACAGGGCCATGGCCAACCGGACTACCGTCGGACGCGCGATGATCGCCACACAGTGGGCAGAGGCTGAGTTCGCGGCGATCAGCCAGCTCAGCAGCGCCGGACTCCCTGTCCCGTACCCGGTCCAGGTCCTCGGCACTGAACTCCTCATGGAATTCATCGGCGATCCCGACGGCACTCCCGCACCACGGCTTGCCGAGACCCGGCCCGATCCAGCCAGCCTGCTGGCGCTGTGGGATCAGCTTGTACCGGCCCTGAGCGCGCTAGCCCGGCTGGGCTTCGCTCATGGTGACCTGTCGGCCTTCAACCTGCTGGTCCATCGCGGCCGCCTGCTCATGATCGACATGCCACAGGTCGTCGACGTCATCACGAACCCGCGCGGCGGCGAGTTCCTCGACCGAGACGCGGCGAACATCTCCCGCTGGTTCGCCGCTCGCGGCCTCACTGGCTCCGATCTCGAGCCAGGCGACCTAACAGGTAGGCTGCGGGCCGAAGCGGGGCTGAACGCCGCCTAGCCCGGCCGGGCAGTGCCTAGCCGCAGGCCCGTACCGGCCGCATGTCACGTATTCGGCCCAGGGAACAGGAGCGGCAGCACTGGTCTCCCGCCGTATTGAAGCAGCCGCGGTCCAATGGGCATGTCGGCCGGCGCCGGGCAGTAGTGCAGGAACGCGTATCCGAGCCTTCGCGCGAGTATCCCGTCGGTGAGTACCTGGTCTCCGATGACTGCTCCGGGTGCCGGCAGGCTCTGATAGTGCGCGACCTGCAGAGGCTTCCCGGCGGATGCCAGGTACACCACCTGAGCGGCTTCCCCGGTCGGGACCCGCGAGGGACGGCGGGCGGAATTGGTGGCAAAGCACAGGACGCGCAGCCCGGCCAGCCCGCCCAGCTGGCTCACCACGCTCTCGACCCCGGAGTCGAGCTGGTCGCGGCCGGTATCCCACCACGCGACCAGCGGCTCCACGTCGATGATGATGGTCCTCGGTGTCAGTTCCCTGGCTCGCTGGAACACCGCGTCGGCGGTGGTGAAGCGTTCATAACTGACCTTCACCGCGTGACCGCTGCGTCCTGGCGATCCTGGATGACAGGCCTGCGGTGCAGCCTGGGCGCCGCGAGTCGGCGCAACTGGACCCAGTTCAGTGGCGCCTTCGGCGGCCGCACGCCAGGGCGGTGGCGGGGCACGCGCACGCGGAGCGCACCGGGGTGGATCGCGCATTTCACCGGAGCCGGCAAGGACACGGCCTCCCCGTCGATCCCGACCGGGATCGTCGCCGTGGTCGCCATGACGGTGACCTGCCGGGCAGTCCTGACGGTCAGGCCGGTCGCGCGCCTGCCTCGGAATAGTGCGGCGGCCTGCCGGGCGCCGTCGACTGCGATGGCCACGACGCTCAGGACGCCGCGATCGAGCCGGGAGCGGCGGCTGAGGCCGGCCAGATCCCCGGTCCCGTAGGGATTGTTCGCTACGAGCACCGCCTGCGGGGCGTCGATGCCGACGCCGTCTGCGATCGCCGTCAGCTGGGCGCCGCGGTGGCCCTGCAGCAGGTCCGGGAGGAGATCCAGGGTGGTGGCAACCTTGTCGCCCCGGTAGGCGGGGGTGTCGACGACCTCGGCGTACGCCCCGAACGACGCGTTGTTGACAAACGTCCGGCCGCCCACCTCGCCGAGGTCGACGAGCAGGTCGACACCATCAGACAAGGCGTCCAGGCAGGCGCCGGGGTCGTCGCGGTCGAGGCCCAGGTCGAGGGCGAAGTGGTTACGCGTGCCCGCGGTGATGACCATGAAGGGAATGCCATGCCGCGCAGCGATCCCGGCCACCAGGCCCTGCGTGCCATCGCCGCCAGCGACGCCCAGGAGGTCAGCGCCACCTGCGACCGCCCCGTCAGCGACGGCGGCCACGTCCACTTCTCCGCCTTCCATGAGGAACACGCTGGCCCCGAGCGTCTCGGCCTTTTGCTTCAGGTCGAATCTGCCGACCTTCCCGCCGCCGGACCGCGGGTTCATGATCAGAAACGGGTGTGCCGCTGGCGGAACCGCCTCGAGCTCGGGCATCCGCCAGTCAGGCTGGCCGATGGCCAGCGCGGATCGTGCCGCGGCAGCCGCTAGCAGCCAGAGTGCGGCCGAGACGAGCGCCACCCACAGCAAGGCCGCGAAGGCGTAGACGATGATCACGGCAATCGGGGCGAGGACCAACGCCGCGACCGAGAGCCAGCGCCACAGCCCCCGGTGTGACAGGGCCGAGTACGCGGCCGCGAGGCTCACCGCGGCCGCCCCGAGGCCCACACCGAGCATCGCGATGCTCCGCAGCCCGGCGAATATCAGGAGCACAACGACCGCGAGCCCAGCGAGCGCGAAGCTCAGCCGCGCAAGCCAGCGCTGCTCGCGGGAAGCGCCGGTGGAAATCCCGGCCCGCGTGCGTGACGTAACGTCGATGCGCTCTGGCCGGTCATCGTCGGCCTGCTGGCCGCCTGGGGTAGTAACGCCGGTATTCATACGAAGGAGCGTGCGCGCCGCGAACCGGCCTGACGTCATCCGAGGAGGGTGATTTGCCGGCAGCCCCACTCGGCACCGGACAAAACCCCTCGCAGGCGGCGGGCACCCACCGCGGCATACGGTGAAGGTGCAGCGGGGCGGACCAGCTGATCCTGGCGATAGTGGTCCTGACCACGACATACTGGTGCCGCCTCGGAGCCCCTACCCGGAAGGCGCTCATGAACCAGCAGGAACGGCGGCAGTTCGTCCACGACCACCGCACGTGCGTCTTCGGCTACCCGCGGAAGGACCACGGGCCGGCCATGACGATCGTGTATTACGTGATGAACGGCGACGATGAGCTGCTGATCTCGACCATGGCCGCCCGCGGCAAAGCGAAGGCAGTAGCCCGCGATGGCCGGGTCAGCCTCTGCATCCTGGACGAGAAGTGGCCGCCTACGTATCTGCAGGTCTACGGCAACGGCGTCCTCGACCGTGATCCCGACCTCGCCACGGATGTGCTCGGCAGGGTGGTCGGCCTGATGGCGGGCGAGGAGGTGCCGGAAGGCCGCCGCGAGCAGATCGCGGAGATGGCCCGCACCGAGGACCGGGTTGTCATCCGGGTGAGGCCGTATGCGACGTTCGAGACGCCGCCTCGGCATGTGTACAAGATGACCGACATCGACACGCTGAGCCATTTCACCAGTACGTCGCTGCCCTGGTGACAGCAGCCTCGCCTGCCGACCTCGCCCCGATTGTGACCAGGCTGCGAGCGGCAGGCTGCGTGTTCGCGGAGGACGAGGCACGGCTGCTCGCCACGACCGCGCAGTCGGCCGCCGACCTCGCCGCCATGATCGACCGCCGCGTCAGCGGTCACCCGCTCGAGCACGTCCTGGGCTGGGCCGAGTTCTCCGGGCTCCGGATCGCGGTCAGCGACGGGGTGTTCGTGCCCCGGCGCCGCAGCGAGTTCCTCGTCCGGCTGGCTGTGGCTGCCGCGAGATCGGCGGTCCAGCTCGCGCCGCGCCAGCATCGGCCTGTCATCGTTGACCTCTGCTGCGGATCCGGGGCCATCGGCGTCGCAGTGGCAACCGCCGCGGGTGACGCTGACCTGCACGCCGCCGATATCGAGCCCGGCGCCGTCGCGTGCGCACGCCAGAACGTCGCCTTGCTCCGGGGGCACGTCTACCAGGGCGACCTCTACGACCCGCTGCCCGCGCTTTTGTGCGGACACGTCGACGTCCTCGTGGTGAACGCGCCTTACGTCCCCACCAGCGAGATGGGATTCATGCCACCGGAAGCGCGCCTGCACGAGCCGGCCATCGCCCTCGATGGCGGCAGCGACGGCGTTGACGTGCACCGCCGGGTAGCAGCCTCGGCGCCCCGCTGGCTGGCTCCAGACGGCACGCTGCTCATCGAGACGAGCGCCCGGCAGGCCGCGAGGACAGCCGCAGCGATGGCCGCGAGCGGCCTCGTCCCGTCCATCTCCAGTGATGACGACCTGGATGCCACCGTCGTCATCGGCACCCAGAAACGCCCTAGTCGCCGCTAGCCCTCCGCAGCTTCCCGCAGCTCGCGGAACGCGGCCGCAAGCCGGGGCGGCTGCCACGACGCGTTGAGGCCGCTCGGGTTCGGCAGCACCCACACCTGGGCCCCGCCGAGGCGCAGCGGCTGCGGACCAACCACGGCACGCGGCACGGCGAACGCGGCCCGATACGCCGTGACCCCAAGCACGGCGAGAAACTGCACCTCCAGGCGTCCCGCAAGCAAGGCCAAGGTCTGGCCGCCGGCGCGCAGCTCCGCCGGCGCCAGCTCGTCGGCCCGTGCCGTGGCCCGCGCGACCAGATTGGTGATGCCAAGCCCGTAAGACGGCAGCGAATGCTGCTCCGCCGGCCGCAGCTGCCGTGTCGTGAAGCCAGCAGCGTGCAGCGCCGGCCAGAACCTGTTGCCTGGCCTCGCGAAGTGGCAGCCGGTCGCCGCCGAGTACAGACTCGGGTTGATTCCTGAAAACAGCACCCGCAAGCCTGGTCCGACCACGTCGGGAATGCTGCGGCCGCGCGCCGCCGACAGCTCCGCTGCGGTGGGTCGCGTTAGCACGGCTTGCGCAGTCATGCGGGCTATCGTACGGGCGGTCTGCGCGAGGCATGGTCTGCCAAGGCCACCGCGCTATCCGACAATGGGCAGGTGATCACTGTCGACCCGGCGGCTTTCGAACAGATGGTCGCCACAGCGCTCGACTCGCTGCCCCGCCAGTTCGCTGCCCTGATCGAGAACGTGGCCGTCCTGGTCGAGTCTGGCCCCGGCCCCCGCGGCCTGCTGGGCCTGTATGAAGGGATCCCGCTGACTAACCGGACCACCAGTTATGCAGGCGTGCTCCCGGACCGGATCACGATCTACCAGCAGGCCATCTGTGCGATCTGCGATACCGAGGAAGGCGTCGTCGAGCAGGTCCGCCGCACCGTGATCCACGAAGTCGGGCACTATTTCGGCATCGACGACGACCGCCTGCGCGAGCTGGGCTGGTAAAAGCACAACCATGGGGGAACGGGGTCGTCCGGATCGCCGCTCTCCGCTGGAAAGCGGCCGCCGCGACTCGCCGGCGAGCCGAGTGCTCAGTGTCACTGCCGCTGGCTACATTCAGGGCCATGACGGACGCGGCCCGCCTTCTGGATGGCCTGAACGAAGACCAGCGACGGGCCGCGACCCACGAGGGCGGCCCGCTGCTCATCCTGGCGGGCGCCGGTACCGGCAAGACGGGAACGCTGGTCGCGCGCGCAGCGTGGCTGCGCGGCCAGGGGCTGCAGGCGAGCCGGATTCTGCTGCTTACATTCACGCGGCGAGCGGCCGACGACATGCTCGCGCGAGCTCAGCCGGGTGAGCCGAGTGCGGCCGAGCGGATTACTGGCGGCACGTTCCATGCGGTCGCGCACCGCATCATCCGTGCGCACGCGGAAGCGTTCGCGCTGCCGCCCGAGTTCACCGTGATCGACCCTGCCGATGCGAGCGACGTGATGGACACGCTGCGAGATGCGCACGGTCTGGTTGGTACGGACGCGGGTCGGCGAACCCCGCGGGCGGCGACGTGCGCCGATATCTATTCGCGCTGCGTCAGCACGAGCACGCCGCTGACTGACGTGCTGGCGGCCGGCTACCCGTGGTGCAAGCCGTTCGCCGGGCAACTTGCCGGGCTGTTCACCGATTTCGTCGGCTACAAGCGCCGGCACGGCCTGGTTGACTTCGACGACCTGCTGCTGCTGTGGCGAGCCGCGCTGGCTGACGCCTCGGCTGGCCCGGTGCTGCGCGGGCTGTTTGATGCCGTGCTCGTCGACGAGTACCAGGATGTCAATGCCGTGCAAGCCGAAATCGTGCGGCTGCTGCGGCCCGGTGGAGCCGGGCTGACGTGCGTAGGGGACGACGCACAGGCCATCTATGCCTTCCGCGGCGCAGACCCGTCGCACCTGCGGGCGCTGTCCGAGCACTACCCAGGGCTCGCGGTCGTCCGGCTGTCCCGCAACTACCGTTCCAGGCACGAGGTGCTCCGGCTGGCCAATGTCGTGCGGCCTCAGTTCGATGGCCTGGAGCTGGCCCTGACCGCGGAGCGTGGCCAGGGTCAGCGGCCCCAGCTCGTCCGCTGTCACGACGAAGCGACGCAGGCCCGTGAGATCTGCGCGCGAGTGCTGGCCGAGCACGAGGCCGGCCTGCGGTTCACCGAGCAGGCGGTGCTGGTCCGGTCGGCCAACCACAGCGATCTGCTGGAGCTCGAACTGTCAGCCAGGGGAATTCCGTACGTGAAGTACGGCGGCCTGCGGTTCACCGAGGCCGCGCACGTCAAGGACTTCCTCGCGGCAGCGCGGATCGTCGTCAACCCGGCCGATGACCTGGCCTGGTTCCGCGTCCTGCGGCTGCATGAGGGGGTCGGCCCGGTGCTCGCCCGTCGGGTCATCGGCGCACTGCAGATCGCCTTGCCGGGGCCGTTCCAGCGCTGGCCCGCGGCCGAGCAGGAGCTACCGCGCCGCCTGACGGCAACAGTCAGCGGTACTGTCCGCGAGCTCGCGCACGCCGCGTCGCTGGAGAACACGGCGGAGCGGGCCGTCACGATCCTGGCGGCGCTGCGCGATCCGATGGCGGCGCGCTACCCGGACGCAGCGGTTCGCCGAGCGGACCTGGAGCGCCTCGCTGACGCGGCGGCTGGCAGCCCGTCTTTGCACGACGCCCTTGTGCAGCTCGCGCTCGATCCGCCGGTGTCGGCGTCCGACCTGGCTGGCCGGCCGCGACTGGATGACGACTACGTGGTCATCTCGACGGTCCACTCGGCGAAGGGCCTGGAGTGGCCGGTCGTGCACCTGCCTCAGCTCGTCGACGGCGCTGTGCCGAGCGACATGGCGCTGACGAGCCCGGCCGGGCTTGAGGAAGAGCAGCGGCTGTTCTACGTCGCGGTGACCAGGGCGCGAGACCGGCTTTTCTTGTATGCGCCGCTGCGGATGCACCATCATCGGCGGGCCGCCGACGACCGGCACAGTTATGCCCAGCTGACCCGCTTCCTCGACACGGTGGCGCTCGCCCACTGCGAGGTGACCCAGGCCGCTCCGCCGAGGCCCGCGCTCACCCCCGCCGCTCCGCTCGCGGCCAGCGTCGACCGCGACCTCGCGTCGCTGTGGGGCCCGCCGGCCGAACCCGTTCGCGGCTAGCCGTGCTCGGCCGTCGGAGTTGCTGACGCGCGCGGTGCGGGATAGCGCACGGCTGCCTGACTGAGCTTGGCGTTCGCCGCGGCGGCGAGGTCGATGTCCAGCGCATCGGCCAGCAGCACCAGATACAGCAGCACATCAGACATTTCCTCCCCTGCCCTGGTGTGCAGGGGCTCGGCCTTGCCGAGTTTGGCGGCATCGGCTGCGGGCAGCCACTGAAAAAGCTCGGCGAGCTCACCGACCTCACCGACGAGGGCGAGAAGCACGGATTTAGGGTCGTGAAAACCGGACCAGTCGCGCTCGGCGGTGAACAGGCGCATGCGGTCACGCAGCGCCACAAGGTCGGATTCCGCCTGGCCGGGGTGGAAGTCCTCGTCGCCCATGCGGTCAGCATGACACGCGCGTCAGTCCGCCGCTCACCGCCTGACCGAGAGTGCGAGATGATCAGATTGGCACTGAATG
Source organism: Streptosporangiaceae bacterium (assembly GCA_035631375.1). Classification (GTDB taxonomy): domain Bacteria; phylum Actinomycetota; class Actinomycetes; order Streptosporangiales; family Streptosporangiaceae; genus JAJYUU01. Next base: position 2,741 of record DASQIW010000027.1, on the reverse strand, counting down.
CCATCGGCTGACAGACAGCTGGAGGATAGCTAGGTGACGTCTCATCGGCATATCTCATACCTTCTCGGTAGCTGCGCGCTGATCGGCCTGGCACTGACCGCTACGGCCTGCGGCGGCGGCAGCCCGAGTCCTTCGAGCACGTCCAAGCCCCCGGCAGCGTCCTCCCCGGCCGCGGGCGCCGGCGGCAACGCGGTCGCTGAGATCACCACAAACTGGGAGGCTTTCTTCAGCGCCAAGACGCCGGTCAGCCAGCGAGTCAGCCTGCTGCAGGACGGCCCGCAGTTCCAGTCGGTCATTTCGGCGCAGGCCGGCAGTGGCCTTGCTTCCCAGGCGTCGGCTAAGGTCACCAACGTCACGGTAACGTCGCCCACTCAGGCGACGGTGAAATACGACATCCTGCTGAACGGGACGCCTGCCCTGACCAACCAGACGGGCACGGCGGTCCTGGATAACGGCACCTGGAAGGTGGGCGTGACAAGCTTCTGCAGTCTGCTGGCACTGGAGAACGGCGGCAAGGTGGTCGGCCTGCCACCGGCTTGCCAGTCGGGTTAGGAATCAGTGGTTAGCCGGACCGGGCTGCCCGAGGGCGAGGCGGCGGCCGTTCGCTACGGGGGCCGCTCGCTGGCCCTCGCCGTGCTCTGCGTCGTGCTGTTCCTGACATTCCTGGACAACACCATCGTCAGCGTCGCGCTCGGCAGCGTGCAGACAGACCTGCACGCCGGCGTCGCGGGCCTGCAGTGGGTGGTGGGCGCGTACGCACTGACCTTCGCCGGAGCGATGCTCGGCTTCGGGATGGTCGGAGACGAGTTCGGCCGCAAGCGGGTCATGATCATCGGCATCCTGATCTTCCTCGCGGGCTCGCTGTTGTCGGCGTTGGCGCCGAACACAGGCGTGCTGATTGCGGGCCGCGCCGTGATGGGGTTCGGCGCGGCCGCGAGCGAGCCGGGCACGCTGTCGATGCTCCGGCATGTTTACACCAACGAGAAGGAGCGCGGCTGGGCCGTCGGCGTGTGGACGGCCGTGTCCGGCGTGGCCCTGGCATTCGGCCCGGTCGTCGGCGGCGCACTCGTCGGCATCTGGGACTGGCGGGCGATCTTCTGGTTCAACCTGCTGGTCGGCGCGATCGCGCTGGTGCTGTGCTGGTCGGTGCTGACCGAGAACGCCGATCCGGATGCACACCGGGTTGATATCGGCGGCAGCGTGTTCGGTGCCGCGGCGATTTCCGCGCTGGCGTTCGCCATCATCGAGGGCGAGAGCGCGGGCTTTGGCTCGGCCGAGGTCATCGCCCTGCTCTGCGTGTGCGTCGCGGGGATCATCGGGTTCTTCTGGTGGGAGTCCCGGGTTGAGCACCCGCTGCTCGACCTGAAGTTCCTCCGGGTCCCTGGCTTCCTGACGGCCAACGTCGTGGCGTTCTGTGCCTACTTTGCGACCTTTGCGGTGTTCTTCTTCACGGCGCTGTTCCTGAACGAAGTGGCCGGGAACAGCGGCTATCGGATCGCGTTGACCTTCCTGCCGATGACGGTGCTGATGGTGCTCGCCTCGGTGCTGGCCAACCGGTGGATCGCCGCGGTCGGCCTGGGCTGGTCGATCCTGGTCGGGTCGGTGCTCTTCGCAGCAGGGCTGGTGTTCACCGCTCTGACGATCAGCCCGAAGCCTTCGTACGTGCCACTCGCGGCCGCGCTCGCCCTCGCCGGGATCGGCGTGGGCAGCACGGTCGTCCCTGCCACGTCATCGGCCCTGACCTCGGTGCCCCCCGAGCGGTCCGGCATGGCGGCGTCCGCCACCAACACCAGCAGGGAAATCGGCGCCGTCACCGGGGTCGCCGTGCTGGGCGCGCTCGTTGCAGCGCGGCTGAGCTCCGACATCGCCGCCCGGATGCAGCAACTCGGGATCAGCAAGGGACTCCAGCAGTACGTGATCAAGGCGGTCGAGAGTGGCAGTACGCCGCCGACCGGGAGCAAGGCCTACGTTGCCTACGGCAAGGAGGGCCAGCAGGTCATCAACGCGGCCTACTCGGCATTCCAGTCGGGCCTGCATGTGTCGCTGTACCTGGGTGCAGCGCTCGTGCTCGCCGCCGGGATCTTCAGTTTCGTGCTGTTCTCGCAGCGCAGGTCGGCCGAGCCGACGGAGCCCGCGAGGTCGCCGGCGTAGCGGGCAGCCCGCGCCACCCCCTCCCCGGCACACCCCGGCCTCGCTGAGTCGGGCATTGTTGCTGTGGTGACTACCTCGACCGGCCTTGTCGCCGACTGCGTGGCCCGGTATGCCACCCGGCTGCACGGGGCTGCCGGCGATCGGCACCACGTCGCTTCGCCGCTCGGTGCGTGGCTGCTGCTGGCGCTCGCGGCCCCGGCGAGCACCGGCCAGGACCGCCAGACGCTGACCGACGTACTCGGCTGCGATGTCGACGCCGCTGCACGAGCGGCCGCAGACCTGCTCGCTGACCCGCATCCGCTCGTCGCCGCGGCGGCAGCGATCTGGACGGCCCGCGATTACACCGGCACCGCCGGTTTCGAGAAATGGCTGGCCGGCCTCCCGGCCCCTGTCACGACGGGTGACCTGCCCGGGCAGGCTGGCCTCGATGGCTGGGCGCGCGAGCACACGTTCGGCCTGATCGACCGGTTCCCTGTCGACACCGAGCGCGCATTCCTCGTGCTCGCGACCGCCCTGGCGACCAAGGTGTCCTGGCAGCTGCCCTTCGACGTCGCACCGGCCAGCTCCCTCGGCTCCGACAGCAGCTGGGC